>NZ_JAHOOZ010000001.1:4840000-5180000 GCF_019075875.1 Novosphingobium sp. G106
GGGTAGCTATGCATGGACGGGATAACCGCTGAAAGCATCTAAGCGGGAAGCCTCCCTCAAGATTAGGTATCATCGAGTCGTGGTAGACCACCACGTTGATAGGCTGGATGTGGAAGCGCGGTAACGCGTGGAGCTAACCAGTCCTAATAACTCTGTTCATGCTTGAGAGTCCCACCATCAATGTCAGTTCTGCCCAAGCTTCGGCTAAGGCGCTGCCACTGATGTGGACGATTGCAGCCAGAACAACGCCAAATACCAAATCGTCGATTAAAAACCGTGTCCGCCAGCTCTATTGCTTGGTGACCATAGCGTCAGTGACCCACCCGATCCCATCTCGAACTCGGCCGTGAAACCTGACTGCGCCGATGGTACTAACGCTCAAGCGTTGGAAGAGTAGGTCGTCGCCAGGCATTAAAGCCGGCGGGCACGGAACTAACCCATTCACATCGTCAGGGCCTTCGGCCCTAAGCTCGAAGGGCCCTGCCAATCATGGCGAGGCCCTTTTTTGCTTTTTGGAGACTGCTCACGCAGCCTCCCCGCGCTCTGACAAAGCGCAAACTGGTGACGCGGGGTGGAGCAGCCCGGTAGCTCGTCAGGCTCATAACCTGAAGGTCGTAGGTTCAAATCCTACCCCCGCAACCATACATAAACCCCGCCTCAGGCGGGGTTTTTTTGTTGTCGGACATAGCCGCAAACAGCGGGACGACCATCCACTGTCTCGGGCACAACTCCGCCGCTCGCAAGTGTCGGTTGTTTTGGAAGTGCTGGAGCGGGTGAAGGGAATCGAACCCTCGTATTCAGCTTGGGAAGCTGCTGCTCTACCATTGAGCTACACCCGCTCGGGCGATGCCGGCCAATGGCACGGATCATCGCGCTTGGTCAATCCGCCGCAATAGGGCTAGGTGACGGTCTGTGTCCTCATAGCGGAGCCACGATGAAGCAGTCAGAGCAGTCCCCTGTTGCCAGCCAGCGCGTCGCCGACGTTGTCGCCGAGCGTATCCTGACGGGACAGTTGAAGCCCGGCGACCGGATCAAGCAGGACGAACTGGCCAGCGAGCTCAACCTCAGCCGCATCCCGGTGCGCGATGCACTGCGTATCCTCGAAACGCGCGGGCTGGTGTCGTTGCGTGCCAATGCCGGCGCGCGCGTGGCAAGCCTCACGGTGCGCGACATGGAACTGTCCTACCAGATCCGCGAGATGCTCGAGCCGATGCTGCTCGCGGAAAGCATCCCCCACCTCACCGACCACGACTTCGCTGCGATGCGCGACATCAAGACCCGGCTCGAACGCGTCAGCGACGCCGACGATTACATGCCGCTGGCCAGGGACTTTCATTGGACCGCATTCCGCGGCCACCAGGCGCCGCTGCTCGCGCAGATCGTCGAGCGGCTTTGGGACACCACGCATCATTACCGCCGCGCCTATGCCGTGGTCGTGCTGCAGAATGCTGAACTGATGGACGTGATGCGCGCGGAGCGCGACCTCCTTTTCGGTGCCATAGTCCGCCGCGAAGCCGATCTCGCGCCGCGTATCCTCGCGGCGCATATCCGCCGCACACATATCGGCCTGCTCGAGCACTCCGAGGTATTGGCGGGGGTGGAGGACTAGAGGATGCGCGAGTAGAGCTGCCGTCCCGGCACTTCCAGTTCGGCTTTCAACACCGTTCCGCTACTCGACTCGGTGATGAAAAGCGTCTTGTTCTCCGGCCCGCCGAAGGCGCAGTTCGTCGTGTAGATCCCGCGCGGCGAATTGATCCGCAGGATCGGCTCGCCGCGCACCGCGCTGAAGATCCAGGCCGCGCCGAAGCCGTTGTGGCAGACGACGAGGTTGTCGTCCCTGTCGATCGCCAGTCCATCGGGCCCGCTGGTGCCGCCCGAGAGCTGAACGAAGACGCCGACCTTGCGCAGCGAGCCGTCGGGCATGATCGGGCATTTCCACACGGCGTTGGTCCGCGTGCAGGCGAGATAGAGCACCGTCTCGGCTTTGTTGAACACCAGGCCGTTGGGACTCGGCAGATTGTCGAGCATGCATTCGAGCTTGTCCGCGCCGGAGAGCTTGTAGAGCCGCCCGTTGGGATTCTGCAGCCCGGACAGGCCCATGTCGGTGAACCAGACGTCGCCATTCCTTGCAACGGTCAGGTCGTTGAGCCCGAGGAACGGTTCGAGCAGGTCGCGCGTGCAATAGGGTTCGACCGCGCCCTTGGCGGGATCGAACAGCATCAGCCCGTTCTGCCCGTCGGCGATCAATGCGCGGCCGTCGTCCATGAATTTCAGGCCGTTGGGATGGCCGTCGTACTCCATCTCCAGCGACACCGTGCCGCCGGGCTTGATGCGGAACAGGCGACCCCAGGGTATGTCGACCACCCAGAGGTTGCCCGCGGCGTCGAAGCAAGGGCCCTCGAGGAAGCTCGGGATGTCCTGTCCGGGAAACTGGACGTCGATCCAGTGGTTTGGCGTGCCCCGCTTGCGGTACTTCTCGGGGATTTCGGCGAAGACTTCGGCGGTGACGGCGGGCGGGGCGGCGAACATCCTTTTCCTCTCTTCTCGATCGGATACACGCGATAGGATACCGGACGGCATGGTGACAACGAGAGGATGAAGGCGATGAGCAGCGAAGAGCGTCTGGCTCAGCTCGAACGCAAGGTTCAATACCTGACCGACCGTCAGGAGATCTACGACTGCCTCGTGCGCACTTCGCGCGGCAACGACCGCTTCGACGTCGATTTGATCGTCGGATCGTACCATCCCGACGGCCTGCACGAGCTCGGCCAGAACCTCATCCCGGGCCCCGAATATGGCGACTATGCCAACAACGGCCACGCGGCGATGTGCGACATCAACATGCATACGGTCTGCATGCACAGTTGCGATATCGACGGCGACGTGGCCCACGCCGAAAGCTACGTGCTCGGCATGTTCGCCGACCGGGGCGGAGAGACCTCGCGGATGCTCGCGGGCCGCTATCTCGATCGCTTGGAGAAGCGCGACGGCGAATGGAAGATCGCGCTGCGCCGCACGACTGTGGAAGTCGTGATGGAGGGCAAGGCGGTGCTGCCCAATGGCGCGACACCGCCTGGCTCGGGCTACGTCAAGGGTAGCCGTGATCGCAGCGATCCGTCCTATCAGCGCCCGCTGGCACCCGAGGGTGGCGAGCGCTGGTGAACCCTTCCTATCCCGAAGCCTATGGGGGCTTCGACGCGGATAACGCCGCAACGGAAATTCTGTGTCCCGGCGACATGGCGCTCAATGCTGCGGTGCTGTGCTGCGATCGGCACTGCGGCGGCGAGCGCATCGCGCTCAATGCCGTGGCGCAGGACGGAAGCAGCCGGCGCCTCACTTTCGAGGAACTGAAGGATCGTTCCGAGCGGCTTGCCCGCGTGCTGCGCGAACAGGGCGTCATGTCGGGCGACGTCGTTGCCGGGCTTCTGCCGCGCGTGCCGGAGCTTCTGGTCACAGTGTTGGCGGTGTGGCGGCTCGGTGCGATCTATCAGCCGCTCTTCACTGCATTCGGCCCGAAAGCGATCGCACATCGCGTCGGCACGTCGGATGCACGGGTGATCGTCAGCGACGCGGCGAACCGGCCTAAGCTCGACGAGGTGCAGACCCGTGCACGGATCGTCACCGTGGCGGGCGATGAGCCCGTGCCGCCCGGCGATCTCGATTTCCATGCCGAGATCGCGCGGGCCGAACCGGGGCTGGCGCCGGTACCGCGCAGGTCCAGCGATCCGTTCCTCATCATGTTCACTTCGGGCACGACGGGGCCGGCCAAGCCGCTGCTCGTGCCGCTCCGCGCGATCGTGCCCTATGTGGTCTATGTCCGCGATGCCGTGGGGCTGCGCGCCGAGGACCGCTATTGGAACTTTGCTGATCCGGGCTGGGCCTATGGACTATACTACGCGGTGATCGCACCGCTCGCGATGGGGTACGAGACGCTGTTCTATGACGGGCCGTTCAGCGTCGAGTCCACGGTCGCGATCATTCGGGATCACGGCGTCACCAATCTCACAGGCGCGCCGACGGCCTATCGCCTGCTGATCGCCGCCGGACCCGAGGCGGTGTTACCGATCAAGGGGCGGCTGCGCGTGGTCAGCAGTGCCGGCGAGCCGCTCAATCCCGAAGTCATCCGTTGGTTCGACCAGCATCTGGGCGTGCCGATCCACGATCACTATGGCCAGACCGAGATGGGCATGGTGCTGTGCAACCACCACGCCCTGGCGCATCCCGTGCATCCGGGCGCCGCGGGCTTTTCGATGCCCGGCTTCCGCGTGGTCGTCGTCGACGATGACGGGGCCGATCTGGTTCCCGGCGTTCCCGGCCAGCTCGCGGTCGACCTCGGCGGGTCGCCGCTGTTCAGTTTCGCCGGTTACCTCGGCATGGCGACGCCGAGCCTTGGCAGGCGCCACTACTTCACCGGCGACACGGCCGAACTCAACGCCGACGGCAGCATCAGTTTCGTCGGACGCGCCGATGACGTCATTACCTCAGCGGGCTACCGCATCGGGCCTTTCGATGTCGAAAGCGCGCTGGTCGAGCATCCGGCCGTGGTCGAGGCCGCGGTGATCGGCAAGCCCGACGCCGAGCGGACCGAGATCGTCAAAGCCTTCGTCATCCTGCACCGCGGCGTCGCCCCGACCCCTGCGCTCGCCGACGAACTGTCCGCGCACGTCAAGCGGCGGCTTTCGGCCCATGCCTATCCGCGCGAGGTGGAATTCGTCGACAGCCTGCCCAAGACGCCGAGCGGCAAAATCCAGCGTTTCGTGCTGCGGGGCGAGGAAGTGGCGAAGCAGCGGGAAGCCGATCAGCGGTAGCGGAAGATCCCGCGGTCGATCACCACGCGCTCACCGTTGGCCAGTGTCTGGAACTGCGCCCCGCCTTCGGTCAGCCAGATCTGTGTGTCGAGCTGCTCGCCCGGGATGACCGGTTGCGAGAAGCGGCCTTCCATCGCGCCGAAACGCTCGACGTCGCCGTCGCACAGGCCCTTGAGCAGGGCGCGGCAGGCGAAGCCGTAAGTGCCGAGCCCGAAGAAGATCGGCCGTTCGAAGCCGTCCTTCTTGGCGATGGCGGGGTCGGTCCCGTGCGGGTTGCGGTCGCCCGACAGGCGGAAGATCAGCGCCTGACCGATCGGCAGGGGCAGCGAGACGGTGAGGTCCGGCGCGCGCTCCTGCTTCTCCCAGGACAGCGCGTCCTCGGGGCCGCGCGGGCCGCCGAAACCGCCCTGGCCGCGCACAAACAGGCCGGTGCGCGAGAAACCTAGCGGCTCGCCCGTATCGGCGAGGGTCGCGTGCGTGTCGGAGACGATGAGCGCGCCCGATCCCTTGTCGAAGATGCCGACGATGACCTGCTTGAGATCGGCCGTGCCTTCGGCCGGGATTGAGCGGTGCAGCCGCACGCTCTGTTCGCCCTGGACCAGCCCCTCGGGATAGCCGTCCCAGGGACGCGCCGGAAAACCCAGTTCCTTCAGCCAGTTGCTGCGGATCGACAGCTGCGACATGAATGTCGGGATGACTTCCTGACGCACGCCTTCGGTGTTCTCGGTGGTGAACTGCAGTTCGTCCAGCGGATCGCTGACGCCGGCGCCGACGCCGATCGCGTAGAGCAGCGTGCGGTCCGAATCCCAGGTGAAGGTGCCGGTGCCGACTTCCTTGCCGGCGAATTCAGCGAACCGGGTCACGCTGCGGGCCGGCCGAGCCGCGCGGCGACAAGCTCGGTCACCATACGGCGCGAGACCTTGTTGCTGTGAAGCAGCGGGACTTCTTCGCGGGTGATCTGAACATAGGCGCGCGGCACCTTGTAGGCCGACAACTGCTTGCGCAGCTTGGCTTCGATCTCGGCGAAATCGAGCTTCGCGTTCTCATCGCGGGGGACGACGGCGGCGACGAGGAGTTGGCCGCGCTCGCTGTCGGGCAGGCCGACGACATAGGCGTTGTGGATCCCCTCGACCGCCTGCATCTCCATCTCGACTTCCGCCGGAGCAACGTTCGAGCCGGCGGTCTTGATCATGTCGCCGTTGCGGCCGATGAAATGCACGCGCGTGCCTTCGATCAGGCACATGTCGCCGGTGTGGTAGTAGCCGTCGGGCGTGTAGTAGACCGACTGCTCGACCTTGTGCAGGCCGGTCGCCAGCGGATAGCCGCGGACCTGCATCTCGCCGATCTCGCCGTCGCCCACGGGCTGGTCGTTCTCGTCCGCGATGCGGATCTCGTAGCCGTCGGCGAAGTGATCCATCGGCGAGCAGACCGGGCGGCCCGGCGCGCGCACTTCATCGCCATAGGAATAGGGCCCGAGCGTCTCGCTCATGCCCAGGCCCCAGAACGGCGGCTTCTGGTTCTTCAGCATGGCCAGGTCTTCGTCGGCCAAGGTCGAGCCCATCGCGACGCGGCTGTTGCTCATCGTGCGTTCGGTGCAGGCGGTCAGGGCGCCGGCCTCCCAGTTGGGCAACAGCGACATCATCAATCCGCCAACCCAGAACATCGGCAGGTAGCAGGGATATTCCTTGCCGCGCTCGATCCCGATGATGCCGCGCAGGTAGTGCGCACGGAACATCCCGGGGCCGTGGTTATGCTTGACGCCCTTCGGCAGGGCCATCGAGCCGGAAGTGTAGATCTCGATCATCTGATCGGTGGGATGGACCTCGTTCTCCAACTCGCGCAGGAAGTCCTCGCCGACCGAGCCGCCGCCGGCGATCAGCTCGCCGAGGTCGCCAAAGCTCGCAGGCAGGTTCTCGCCCGTCGAGGCCAGCCAGCGCAGGTAGGGCGTCTTGGCTATACGCAGCTCGCGCCCGCTTTCGCGCAGTTCAGGCAGGGCTTCGCAGAGGCGCTCGACATAGTCGTTATTGAGGAACTTGCGCTGGAGGATCAGGCCCGAGACGTCCGACTGGCGCAGCACGCGGACGAGTTCGTTGGCGCGGATCATCGTGCTGATCGGAATAGCGACCGCGCCGGTGCGAGCGATCGCGGCCAGCATGGTCGCGAAGCCCGGTCCGTTGCCATAGATGAAGCCGACGCGCGTTCCCTTGCCGACGCCGCGCGCGATCAGGCCGCGGGCGATCTCGGCAGACCTGCGGTCGAGATCGGCGAAGCTCAGCGTTTCGTCGGGAAGGGTTTCGCCGGTCAGCTTGACGGCGGGCGCTTCGCCATAGGTCGCCGCGGCAGCGCGGATCAGCTGCGGAAAGGTGGTGGCTGCCTTGGGATCAGTCCAGACGTCGCTCTCTTTGCTCACCGATCATCCCTCTCGCCGCTGCGTGCGAATCGCTAGCGTTGTTTCTTCAAACTGCACTAGCCGGTCGAAGAAGGGCGTCAATCGGCGGAGGTGGGTTGCATAGGTGAATTTTGGTTCTGCAGGGCGAATTCTGCTTCCGCTGGTGCCGGTGATTTCCACCAGGCCGGCGCCTTTGCGACATCGTCGAGCGCCTTGGCCGCCGAGCGGATCAACTGTTTGCGGGTCGGGCCGTGATCACCGAGCAGTTCGCCGAGTTGAGCCGAGAGGCCGGCGCCGGTGATCGTTTCGAGGTCGGCGAACAGGCTGTCGCGCTGCTCGTGCGCGACCGCGAGGTCGTGGACCTGGCCGAGGCAGTCCTGCATTTCGCCGAGCGCCCTGGCGAAGGCTTTGCGTTCCTCGCGAACGTCTTCGCTGCGATAGAGCGCCGCGAAGAATTCGGCGGCATAGCGCAGCTTCTTCCCCTTGATCCGCAGCTCGTGCAGTGCCTCGTCGGTCCGTCGGTTGAGCGCCTTGCCTTTGACCAGCTTGCGGCGGCGTTCGCTGAGCGTCTCCTCGGCGAACTGGGCAAGCGGTTCGGGGCTGCGCGGCATGCCGCGCTCGAGCCATTCGGCGAACCGGACCAGCAGGTGCTGGAAGGCGGTGCCCGCAAGCGTGGCCTGTGCCGCGCGGATCGCTGTGGCGCGCTTGCCGCGCAGCCGCTTGAGCAAATCGTCGGCGTCGCCTGCATTTTCGGCTGCGGCCGCTTCGACCCGTTCGATCATGACATGCAGGTCGCGTGCCGGGCCCAGCGCGGCGGCTGCGGCTTTCCATTCGGCGCGGAAGACCCGACTGTGATCGTCGGCGACCTGTTCGCCGAACAGGCTGAAGGCTGCGCGCAGGCGGCGGATCGCGACGCGGGTCTGGTGTACCGCGTCCGGATCGCCGCTGGCGATCACCTCGCGGTAGTTGCCCAGCAACTGGCCGAGGCAGTTCCAGGCAATCCCCTGGAAGCCCTGGCCGACGTCCATTTTCTTCGACAGCGATACGTTGCTCGCGCGCACCGCGACAAAGGGCAGTTTGAGCGCCAGCTTGTGGCCGCGTTCACCCTTGCTTTCGGTCGACCAGGCGAGATCGGGACCAAGCGGCAGCTGCTGCGCCAATGCAAAGAGATCGGCGGCATTGCCCTTGACCAGTTCGAGCTCGAGTTCGGATATGGGTTGGCTGCGGCGACCGGCCTCGACCGTGCCGAAGTCGAACGCAACTTCGATCGTCGAGCCACCGAAGCGGATCCGCCGCGTCGAGCGCTCGATCCGGGTAACCGCCAGCGGCTTAAGCGGAGCGCCATCGAGCAGCCTTTCGATCGTGCTCCGGACATCGGCCGGGAAAGCCGCCGGATCTGGTACGTCACCTGTCACCGGCGCGTTCCATTCGCCACGGTGGAGGGCCGCGCCGCCCTTGGCCGAACTCTTGAAGGTTTGCTCGCCGTGCGCGCCGCCGCTGCGCAGTCGCAGCGTCGCATTGGCTTTGTAGAGTGATGCGTCGGCAGTGTCGAAATAGCGCGTGACCAGCGTCAGTTCGCGGTCTTCGCCGGCGAGCAGAGGGTGGCCGCGCAAGTGCAGCAGCATGGCCGGAGAAGCGGCGAGCTTCAGTTCGGTTTCCTGGCCCTTGGCCATCGGTGTATATCCAATCCCGCGACCCGGGCGTGGAGGAAAGGCATCCCGTTGGTCCGCAGCGGCTCTTAGGTGGCCGATGCGGCGCGCCACCAGTTCTAACAGAAAGTGTCATAAAAGAGTAATAATTACGGCTGAGTGGTCATCCAACCGTCTTGCGGATGCGCTAGCGTGGAAACAAACACTTTCCCGGGAGAACACCTATGACCCAGTTCCGCGGCCTGATCGGCCTCTCCGCACTCGCGCTGATTTCCTCGACCGCGCCCGCTTTCGCCCGCGCCGAGAACGCACAGGTGGAACGCACCGCGCCCGACAAAGTAACGGTAAGCTGGACCGCCAAGGGTCCGGTCGACTTGTTCTGGGCCGATCATCCGGTCAGTGATCCCGCAGCAGCCAAGCTGGTTTCGGCCAAGGATCGCGACGGCCATCAGGACGTGACGGTCGATGCCGCCGTGCGTCCCTACTTCCTGATCGTCGACAAGGCCGACGGCGCCGTGGTCGATGTCGCCGAGCGCGTCGTGCCGCTCGAGCAGGGATCGAACTTCCGCGATGTCGGCGGCTATCAGACGGCGGACGGCAAGCATGTCCGCTGGGGAATGATCTACCGCTCGGGCGCGACGGCGATGCTCACCCCGGGCGATCTCACCCGCATTCGCGGGCTGGGCCTGCGCGATCTGGTCGACCTGCGTTCGAGCGAGGAGCGCGTGCTGGCGCCGACCCGGATCGAGGGCGTGCCCTATGCAGCGGTCGGCTATTCGATGATGGACATCCTGAAGATGTCGGCGCAGGGGCCGACCGGAAATCTCTATGGCCAGTTGCCGACGATGCTGGTGCCGCAGATGCGCCTCGTGTTCGATGCGCTGAAGCGCCACGAGGGGCCGATCGCCTACAATTGCTCGGCCGGGCAGGACCGCACCGGTTTCGCCACGGCTATGGTGCTCACCGCCCTCGGCGTGCCGCGCGACACGATCGTCAAGGACTATCACCTCTCGACGACCTATCGCCACCCGCAATGGGAACTGCCGCCGATCAACATCTCGGCCTTCCCGGATAACCAAGTCGCGCAGTTCCTGGCACGAGGGCAGAGCGCCGGCGTGGTCCGCAAGCCGCAGCCGCTCTATGACGCCAATGGCAAGTCGTTGTTGCTCGGGGCCTTCGATGCGATCGATGCCAAGTACGGTTCGGTCGATGCCTATCTCGAGAAGGAAGTGGGCGTTACCGCTGCCGACATCGCGGCGCTGCGGGCAAATTACCTCGAATGACCGTCATGAAAGCATAATCGGACTGCAAAAGCCTTGTCACGATGCCTTGCTAGCCAGGACGAATGCAGCCGGGTTTGCAGTCAGTCGTAAGCCAGCGCCGCTTGTCCCTGCGATTGGTGCAGGACGAGCGGGAACTCACCGCGGTCCAGCGGCTCCGCTGGCAGGTGTTCTATGCCGAAAGGGGCGCCGGTTCCGAAGCCGACGCACCGCGCCCCGAACATCTCGATGCCGACGTTTACGATCCGCTGTGCGACCATCTGCTGGTGATCGACGAGGACGCGCTGGCGGGCGAGCAGGTCGTCGGCACCTATCGCCTGCTGCGCGAAAGCGTCGCGCGGCGCAGCTTCGGTTTCTATTCCGCCGGCGAGTTCGATCTGCAGCCGCTCACCCATGCGGGCGGTTCGGGCGAACTACTCGAACTCGGGCGCTCCTGCGTGCTGCCGCCCTACCGCACCAGCGGCACGATCTCGCTGCTGTGGCGCGGGATCGCCGACTATATCGCGCGCTATGAGATTTCGCTGATGTTCGGCTGTGCCTCCTTCGCCGGTACCGATCCCGAAGCGCACGCGGCGGCCTTGTCCTACCTACACCATCACCATCTCTCGCCGGCCGAGCAGCGGCCGGCTGTGCTGCCGGGCCATATCGACGAAGGGCGCGGCATCGCGCTCGAGCGACAGCCGCTGGGTTCCTATGACGAACGCCGCGCGCTGATGGGCCTGCCGCCGCTGGTCAAAGGCTACATGCGCGTCGGCGCCAAGTTCGGCGAGGGGGCCTATGTCGATCATGCCTTCAACACGATCGACGTCTGCGTGGTCATGCCGGTCGACCTGATCGCCGGCCGCTACGCCGCGCGCTTTAGCGTCGCCGCCTGAGCCTGCGCCAGCCGGTCGGCGATCAGCCGCCGGCTTTCCTCGGCGGCTTGCTTGCGGTTCTGCGCGGTGAAGCTTTCCTCGAACCAGACGTCGACAGTGACGCCTCCCGCTGCCGCCAGCGCCATTGCGTGGGTCAGCAGGGCGTCGTCGCCGATCCAGGCCACGCGGCGCCGTTCCTGCGGTGACAGCGGACTGCCGTCGGCGCGGGCATAGGCGAGGGTAACCGGCTGGATGCGCGGCCAGCGCGCGCCCGTGACGAAGAGACTACTGTGGAAGGGCAGCACGCCGTCGCCGTCGCCGGTCGTGCCCTCGGCGAAGAGGACGAGGCCTGATCCGGCCCGATACGCATTCATCTCCGTCGCCGTCCGATGCGCCGCCGCACGGCTTTCCCGCGCGATGAAAAGGCAGCCATAGCGACGAGCCAGCGGACCGATCACCGGCCAATTCGCAACTTCCGCCTTGGCCACGAAGCCCGCGTCGACCAGGCGTCCGAGCACGACGATGTCGGTCCAGGAGACGTGGTTGGCGACGATCAGCGCATTCGCGGGATCGGGCGGGGATCCGTGGCAGCGGATGCGAATGCCGAAGCCTGCAAGCAGGACGCGCCAGCCGGCGACCGGAAGAGTGCGTCTCAAGCGCGAGCCTGCGGGCATGCAGATCCAGGGGCAGGCCAACGCGAGCAGTATCGCCAGCGCGAGGATCGCCCGCATGCAACGGAACGCGGCCATGACACGACGAGGGATCATCGGGCCAGGCAAGCATCATTCGTGTGACAGCCTGACGACAACAGTCTTACGCGACCTGCCGCTCGCCCTCGACGATACGCTCGTAGTCGGCGAATAGCTGGGCGAAGTGATCGCGCATGGTCAGCGCCGGCTGGACGGGTCGCGGACCCGGGTCGGATAGCTGCGCCAAAATCGCTTCTGCCGCCGCCAGCGCATTGCCGGCGCGGTAGGTGAGCCCGGCGCCGCCGCGGGCATGGTCGGCCGCGCCGCCTTCGTCGGGGACGATCACCGGCACGCTGCAGGCGCGCGCTTCGGCGGGAGCCATGCCGAAGGTCTCGGACGTGCTCGCGTGGACCAGCGCGTCGGCGCTGGCGAGGATCGTCGCGAACTTCACCCGGTCGCGTTCGGGCGACACGAGCTGGATGTGCGGATTGCCGGCAATGTGCTTCGCCAGCCGCTTCTGCGCGCCGCCCTCGCCGAACAGGACGAGGCCGATCGGCATGGTCAGACTGGCGCGCATCACCGCATCGATCACCACGGGCCAGCGCTTCTCGGCGCAGAAGCGGCCGGCGCCGATCAACAGGTGCGCGTCCTCGGGCAGGTCGCAGATTTCGAGCAGGCGCCGGCGCATTGCGGGATCGCGGCGGTCCGGGCGGAACAGCGCCGTGTCGACGCCCATCGGATGGAGCGCAGTGCCGGCGACGCCGCCGCGCGCCAGCCGTCCCTGCAGCTCGCGATTGGCGCAGACGACGCGATCGTAGGCCTGGCCCAGCTCGCGCATGTGCTGCCAGAAGAAATCTACCTGGCGGTCGATCGTCTCGCGCCGCAGCCAGGGCTCGAGCCAGCGGTAGGCATAGACCGAGAAGGGATCGTGATGCATCACCAGCGACCGCGGCGCAGTGCCCGGCCAGCGCGCGACGTAGTGAGGGCTGCGCCAGGGCGAGGCGACTTCGACGAAATCGGGATCGAGCCTGTCGAGCGAGGCATGAAGCGCCGGCTCGTCGCCGAAATACCAGTACTTCCGATCGAACGGCAGGCGGGGCGAGGGGATCGTGACGATCCGTGCCATTGGGCCGTGCTCGATCACCGCATGGTCATCGCCGGGCGCGAGGATGATGATCTCGTGGCCAAGCTCAGGACCGATCCGCAATTTCTGCTCGATGTAGGTCCGCACACCGCCGCCCTGCGGAGAGTAGAACGCGCAGACGTCGACGATCCTCACATCGCGCTCCTCAACGCTGGCTCGAGGATTCGACGAGGTCGGCCACACCGAAACCGGCGCCGACGACGAGATGGAAGACGAGGACGAGCCCGCCCATCATCGCCAGCAGTGCTGCGACAGAGACGTGATGGCCGAGCAGGACCACGGCGATGCCCGCGAAGACGACGTCCTTGTTCGGCACCAGCGGCAGGCGCGAGACCAGCATGCGCAGCGTCGAGAGCACCAGCCAAAGCTCGACCGACACGTCCGGCAAGACCAGATACCAGAGCAGTGCGCCGAGCCCGACCTTGGCGAAGATGCGCACGAGGTGCAGCGCGGCAATGAAGCGCAGCTCGTTGCCGGCCAGCGAGAACAGTTTCTGGCGGAACAGCAGGATGACGAAGGAGCTGACCAGCACGACGCCGAGCGAGACGAAGGTCGACTGCATGCCGAGCCCGATCTTTCCCGAGAACACCAGCGGCCAAGCCACCGCGAGCATGGCCATGGTGGTGACGTTGCCGGTCAGCGCGGAGAGGATCGTGACGTCCTTGATCGCGCCGAATGGCGCGGCAGAGAGTTGGCGGCGTCCGCGCACCCAGGCGTAGAACTGCGCCTCGCCGAGATAGCCGAGAAGGAGCTCGTTGCTCACCATCTTCCGCATCAGAGCGCCGATGCCGCTGACCGGGATGTGCCAGAGCCGGCGATAGATGATCCATTCGCTGACCGGCCCGACGAGGTACCAGACGGCGAAGACCGCCCAGAACAGCGGGCTCGACGGGATCATCGCGACGATATGGGTGAAGTCCATACCGTCGAACTGCACAGCCACCGCCACCAGCAGCGCGAGCGAAACGAGTGCGCTGAACAGCGCGGCCTTGCGTGAATTCCGGATGCCGTCGGCAGCCTGCAACGTCGCTCCCGGATCTGCCGCCAGCTCGCCGGTAGCGAAGCTGTCCTTGTACATGGATGCCGGCCCTTCAGCTGCTTGCCGGTGCTCCTGCACGCGCTGTGTTACAGGGCTATGAGAGCACGATGACGCTTCTGTTGCCGGTGCGGTCACAAGCCCGTCATCCGTGCCGGTTACGTGTCGGGCGATGCTGAGAGATTGCGAAGACGCGCGCTGGTCGGTCGTCGTGCCGGTGTTCAACGAGCGGGATTTCCTGCCCCGTACCCTGCTTTCGCTGGCCCGGCAGACGGTTCCTTTCACGCTGATCGTCGTGGACAACGGGTCGACCGACGGCTGCATCGCAGCAGCGCGGGTGCTGGCGACCGAGCATGGGCTCGATGCCCTCTTCCTCGAAGAGCCGACGCCGGGGCAAGTCCATGCCCTGAAGCGCGGTATCGCGGCGGCGAGCGGCGAATTCGTCGCGATCTGCGACGCCGATACCTGGTATCCGCCGCATTACCTCGAGCGTGCCGGCCAGGTGTTCGGCGCGCGGGGGCAGCGCTGCGTTGCCGTTGCTGCGTGCAATCCTTCGGCCGACCGCGGCCTGGGCAAACGGCTGACTATCCTGCACCGCCTGATCGTCTCGCAGCTGCTGTACTGGCAGAACCACACGAGCGGCGCGTGTCAGACTTTCCGGCTGTCTGCACTGCGCGCTGCGGGCGGCTACGACGGCCGGCTCTGGCCCTATGTGCTCAAGGACCACGAGTTGATGAACCGGGTGCTGCGGCTGGGTACGCAGGCCTATGACCGGGCGTTGTGGTGCGTTCCTTCAGCGCGGCGGCATGACCGCTCGGGCGTGCGCTGGACGCTGGGCGAACGGTTGCTCTACCACGTCACGCCCTATCGATGGCAGCGGGCCCTGTTCCATCGCTTCCTTGCGCCGCGGTTTGCAGCCCGCGGGCTTCGCGACACGGCGCTGCGCGCACAGCCGTGGCGCAAGGCGGCCTAGTCGAGCAATTGCCGCGCCGCGCCGATGACCTGGGCGATGAGCGCGGGCTTTTCGATAAATACGCCGCCCTGGACGAGACGGCCGGGCGCGGGCGGGTTGGCGGAAACGTAGATCACCGGGATTGCGGGATCGGCTTCGCGCGCCTTGGAGGCGAGATCCCAGCCGGTCAGCGTGCCGCTCAATCTGATATCGGTGACCAGCAAGTCGATCCGCGCTTGGCCACGGAGCAGAGCGAGCGCGTCCTCAGCCGATGCTGCTTCCAGAACAGCGCAGTTCTCATCCTCGAAGCCCGTAGCGAGTTCCATCCGCACGAGCCATTCATCCTCGACAATCAGAACAGTGCGTGCCGAAAGTCCATTCACCCAAGCCCCCGCAGGTCCGTCCTGTAAATCCGATTCGAATTGAAACTAATCTGGCGTTCGATCGTTCCCGCTTCGAAGATCATTTTGTGCGAGGCCGTTGGGGGGATGATGGGACAGTTGCTGCAGAGCGATGCTCGATCGAACGGTGACGCTGCTGCAGCACAGGATTCCGATATTCCCGTACACCTCTTTCGCCTGCTGAACGCCGGGCGGCCCGCGCCGCAGAGTTCCTTCTTGCCGATCGCGCAAGATTTGCCGATCGCGGTATATATCACCGATTCAGACGGCTTCGTGGTCTATCACAATGCTGCTGCCACGGCGCTCTGGGGCCGTGACCCGGGGCCGGGCGAGGTGCGCTGGTGCGGTTCGAAGGCGTTGTTCAACCGCGACCATGTGCCGCTGGCGCACGCGGATTCGCCGATGGCGCAAGTCGGGTGCAACGGCTTCGGCGCAGCGAGCGAGATCATAGCCCAGCGGCAGGACGGCAAGCGCTATACCTTCGTGCCGCATTCGACGGCGTTGACCGACGCGGCGGGCTGCGTCGTCGGCGCGATTCACCTGATCCTCGACGTTAGCGACCGCGACCGCAGCGAGCAGGAAACGCAGCGGCTCGCCGCGATCGTCGAAAGCTCGGACGATGCGATCATCTCCAAGCAGCTCGACGGCACGATTACCAGCTGGAACCGGGCGGCCGAACGACTGTTCGGCTATACCGCCGACGAGATCATCGGCGAGTCTGTCATGATGCTGATCCCCGATGAGCGCCACAGCGAGGAAGCCGAGATCATCGGGCGGATCCGCCGCGGTGAACGGCTGGAGCATTTCGAGACCCAGCGCCGCCACAAGTCCGGCGCCCTGATCGATATCTCGCTTACGGTCTCACCGATCAAGCGCAGCAGCGACGGCACGATCGTCGGCGCCTCGAAGATCGCGCGCGATATTTCCCAGAAGAAGCATGCCGAGGATCTGCTGCAACAGCAGTCCGAGCGGCTCGAGACCTTGAACCGGGTTTCGCGGATCATTTCGCAGGATCTCGATCTCGACCGCATCGTCCAGGCCGTGACCGACGAAGCCACTGCGGTCAGCGGCGCGCAGTTCGGCGCCTTCTTCTACAACGTCATCGACGCCGCGGGCGAAACCTACTTCCTCTATTCGCTGTCGGGCGTCCCGCGAGAAGCCTTCGACAAGTTCGGCATGCCCCGCAACACGGCGGTCTTCGCGCCGACTTTCGGGGGCGAGGGCGTGGTGCGCTCGGCCGATATCCGCAAGGATCCGCGCTACGGAAAGAACAAGCCGCACTACGGCATGCCCGCCGGACATCTGCCGGTGGTCAGCTACCTCGCGGTGCCGGTGATCTCATCCTCGGGTGAGGTGATCGGCGGCCTGTTCTTCGGCCATGCGGAGCCCGACCGGTTTGCCCCCGAGACCGAAGCCTTGATCACTGCGATCGCCGGGCAGGCGGCGGTCGCGATCGACAACGCCCGGTTGCACAGCGCCGCGCAGAACGAGATCGCCCAGCGCAAGAAGGCCGAAGACGCCCGCGAGTTGCTGCTTCACGAGGTCAAACATCGGGTCAAGAACACCCTGGCGACGATCCAGGCACTCGCCACGCAAACGCTGAAAGGCGTTCCGGCCGCGGAAAAGGATGCCTTCATCAGCCGGCTCCACGCGCTCTCGGACGCGCACGACCTGCTGACGCTCAGCGACTGGCAGGACATCGGGATTACTTCGCTTGTCGGCAAGACGCTCAAGCCCTTCTCCCAAAAGGGCGAGGCGCGCGTGGCCTGCGACGGGCCAGATGTAGGGCTGTCGGCGAACAAGGCGCTGCTGCTGACCATGGTGCTCCACGAACTGGGCACCAATGCGGTCAAATATGGGGCGCTGTCGGTCGAGCAGGGGCGGGTTGCGATCGATTGGCAGATGGCCGTCGCCGAAAGGCCGACATTGCGGCTGGAATGGCGCGAGAGGGGTGGTCCGCCGACGGCGGCGCCCAATCATCGTGGCTTCGGCTCGCGGATGATTGCTTCCGCGCTCCACGGCAGCGACGGCCATGTCGAGTTCGACTACCGGCCCGAAGGCCTGCGTGTCGCCCTCGACATGGTCCTCTAGGGCTGTCTCAGAACTTCACGCGGACGCCGGCATAGGCGCCGGTGCCGGGCGTCGCATAGCTGAAGACTTCCTCGTAGTTCTCGTCGAACAGGTTCTCGACGCGGCCGAACAGCGTCACGTTGTCGGTCAGCCTGTATTCGGCGTTGAGATTGACCAGGGCATAGTCCTTGAGCGTCACGTTGACCGGCACGAAGCTCGGATCGGTGAAGGCGACATCCTGCTGCTTGCCGTTGTAGCGTACCGTGACCGTTCCCGAGAACCGCTCGTCCGCGCTCGACCAGGTGGCGTTGAAGCTGCCGATATGCTTGGCCCGGCGCACTTCGACCGCGCCGTTCTCCTTGGCGTCGAGATAGGTATAGGCGGCGTCGATCCGCAGCTGAGGGAATGGCCGGGCGGCGAAGGTCACTTCGACGCCTTGCTGCTTCGACTTGGTCGTGCGGTTGCTCGGCGTGGCGGTGAAGTTCGGCGGCGGGAAGGTGGTGAAGATCTCGTCCGTCAGCCGGTCGTTGAAATAGGTCGCGCCGAGCGTCGCCACGTCGCCCAGCTTCTGCTCGATCCCGGCTTCCCAGCCCTCCGACTTCTCGGGCTTGAGGTTGGGGTTGCCAATATATTGGCCATTGACGAAACCGAAGAGCTCGAAATAGCCGGGGTTCTTGATCCCGGTGCCATAGGCCGCGTGGACCCGCGTGCCGGTGGGGAAGGCATAGCTTCCTTGCACGCGCCAGGTCGTCGTGTCGGCGAAGCGGTTGTTCCAGTCCTGGCGGATCGAGGCGCCGAGCGAGGCCGTGTCGTTGACGGTCAGCTCGTACTGGCCGACGAGGCCGATGTTGGTGGTGCTGCGCCGGCCCGTGAACGGGTCGAAAGGCGAGCCTGTCGACGGCGTGTTGTTCTGGAATTCCTCGCGCTCTGCATCGAGCGCGGCGGTCAGCTTGTGGACGACGCCTTCATCGCCGAAGCGCAGGCTCGATTCATAGGATCCCTTGTAGCGCCGGCCGTTGCTGCCGGTGTCGCGCACCGGGCCGGTATAGCCCTTGCGCGTGACGTCGACGTACTGGCCCGACAACGCATTGGTCCAGCGCCCGTCGAGCGCGGTGAGTTCGGCGCGGAGCAGCGCGTAGATGCTCGACTTGGTCGCACGCACGCCCGGGCTGTCGATGATGAAGCCGAACAGCGGGCTGGCCGGATTATCGTCGGGCAGGTCGATGTCGTAGTCGGTCCAGCTGTAGCGGGCGACGCCGGTCAGCTTGAAGTTCGGCGCCGGCGACCAGGTCAGCTTGGTGTTGATGCCGGCCGTTTCCGAACCGACGTCCCGCTTGCCGTTCCGCGCGACGGGCGTGCCATCGGTGCGGTAATAGCCGCCCGAGACGACGTAATCGAGCGTGTCGTTCGCGCCGGCGTAGCGCGCCGCGCCGTCGAAGGTGCCGAAGGTGCCGCCCTCTGCGCGGGCGGTGAAACCGGGCGCTTCCCTGCCGGTCAGCGTGATGTAATGGATCACGCCGCCGATCGCGTCCGAGCCGTAGAGCGAGCTTTGCTGGCCGCGCAGCACTTCGATGCGCACGGCGGGATCGGCGATCATGCCGTTGAGGTCGAATTCGCCGTTGAACGGATCGGATGCCTCGATCCCGTCGATCAGCATCAGCGTGTGGTTGGCCTCACTGCCGCGCAGGCGGACCTGGGTGAGACCGCCGATTGCACGGCTGACCGCGACGCCGGGTACGTCGCGCAGCACGTCGGAAACGACGCGCGTCTGGCGGGCGTCGATCGCGGCGTCGTCGAGCACCGTGACCGAGGCGCCGAGCTTGTCGATCGGGATGCCTTCGCCCGAGCGCGAGGCAGTGACGACGATGGTCTCGCCGGCTTCGTTGGTGGCCGACTGGTCGGGATTGGTCGCCGCGAATGCGGGCGTGGCCGCGCTCAGTGCGAGCAGCGAGAGATACTTGGTCTTCATCATGGGCTTTGGCCCCCCTGTATGCGCGAGCGTGGCGGGGGACTGCCGGGGCGCAATCGCCATCGGCCGACGTGTCGGCTGCGGACTGGCGCTTTCATGCCCGCGACCAACGCACCGAAGCGGACCCCGCCGCTTGGTTCGTCGCTCAGACGGAGATACCGTGCCGTGGCCAATCCCTGGGCCAAGGCAAGAGCGACCAGTGCGCCGGCCGGTCTCCTGGCTTGCGGGTTACGGCACGATGCACGACCTTCCCAGGCGCTGCCGTTTCGGCTCGGCCCAGTGGCGGCTCCTTCCTCCAAGGAGCCCTGTGCATCGCGCTATCCGCTTACAGTTGCAGGGACAGCCTCGGCTTTGGCGGGTAAATCCCGCCTACCGTGTTCCCGGATTAAGCCCCTTGCGGGGCACCGGCGCGATCTTTTCGGCCTTGGGAAAACCGGCTGGCCGGGGCGCGGCTTAGGCGCAATGGGCGCCTATGCCAATCCCCGGCAGCTTCGGCGTTGCTCTCCGGGAGAGCAGAGCCACTGCCGCCGTGGCAATGTCCGGGCGCTTTACCTCCCGACATGCCTGCCGCATCCTTCTGGGCAAAACAGAGAGAGGGACTGTGATGCTGAAGGGCGCCGAGCTCGATCTGCCCTATCTGACGATGGAGGAGGACGCCTTCGCCGTCGATCCCTTCCCGCATTTCGATCGCGCACGGGCGCAGCATCCCTGGCTGGCACGTTGGACGCTGGGCTATGTCGTCACCGACTACAAGGCGATGCGCGACCTGTTCGCCCAGGAAGGGCGGATGCGGATGATGTATGACGATATCGTCGCGATCATGGACGCCAAGGGCACGCCCTGGGGTGATTTCCGGCAGCGGCACATGCTCTCGATGGAAGGGGCGACGCACAAGCGCGTGCGCGACGTGCTGGCGCCGTCGTTCACCCCGCGCCAGGCGAACCAGCATCGTCCGCTGATGCAGCAGACGATCAACGAACTGCTCGATGAATGGGCACCCCGGCGCGCCTTCGATTTCGAGGAGTTCGCTTCCTATTTCCCGATTACCGTGATGTGCCGGCTGATCGGCGCCTCGCCTTCGGTGATCCCGGGGCTGCGTTCGGCGATGGAGGCCATCGGGCTTTCCACGTCGATGGACAAGCGCTGGCTGCCGGCGATGCAGGAAGGCGTCGTCACGATGGAGCGCTTCACCGACGACCTTATCGCCCAGCGCCGGGCCAATCCGCGTGACGGCGAGGAGCCGGACCTGCTCGACCTGCTGCTCCGCACCACGGCTGACGGTGGCCTAACCGACCGCGAGCTCGGCGATATCCTGATCTTCCTCTTCGTCGCGGGCTACGACACCTCGAAGAACATGCTGACCTTGACGATGCGGCTGCTGATCGACCGGCCCGAAGTCTATCGCCGCTGCGCCGAAGATCATGCCTTTGCGCGCAGCGTCGTCGAGGAGAGCTTTCGCTACGGTTCCACCACTTCGAACCAGCGCGTGCTCAACGAGGACATCGCATACCGCGACATAGTGCTGGAGAAGGACGCGATCGTCTGGTTCCCGCTGAGCATCGCGACGCACGATCAGCGCTATGCCGACCGTGCCGACAGCTTCGATCCGGAGCGCGAGCAGAAGAGCCCGCATATCGGTTTCGGCCTCGGCGCGCATATCTGCCTTGGCCAGTACATCGCCCGCGCGCAGATCCACGAAGGTCTGCACCTGATCGCGCAGCGCTTGGTCAATCCGCGCTCGCCCGGGCCTGAGGGCTACCGGCCGTTCCCCGGCACCTGGGGGCTGCGCGGCCTGCCGATCGCATTCGATCTGCCCGATTGAATATAAACCAAGCGTTTGCTACATGTCTGTCGAAAGCATCGTGGAGAGGACATGATCGACGTCGCCGAGCTCACCGACAGCACCAATCTGATCGGGAATCCGCAAGCGCTGCGCCAGCGCTATCTCGATGACGGCGTGGTCTTCCTGCGCGGGGTGATCGATCCCGAACTGATGGCCTGGGGCCGCGAAAAGTACCGCGAGGCGCTGACCGCCGAGGGGCTGATCGATCCCGCGATCGAGGCGCCGGTCTGGACCGGCAAGAAGACCGATACCTGGCGCCCTTGCGACGCGATCGGTACGACTGTCTGGCACGAGGTAGTCAAGCAGCCGCTGCTCAACGAGGTCATGCGCGACATCTTTGCCGACGATCCCGTGTGGATACCCATCGCCGCGCACCGTTCGGGCCTGCCGACGGGGCCAGTTGAGGAAGGGCAGGATATCTTCGCCGGCCGTCACCAGGACGGGTTCTACAACGAGGGCATGCTGTTCACGATCTGCTGGATGCCGGTGCGCGACGTGGCGATGGACCGTGGCAGCTTCGCGGTGGCGCCGGGCACGCATCACCGCGGCAGCCTGCACGACACTTCGCTGCCGGGCAACGCGATCCCGCGCGAGGCGATCGCCGAAGACGCCTGGCGCTCCGCGAGCTTCCGTGTCGGCGACGTGCTGATCTTCAATTATCTGACCGCACATACCGCGCTGCCCAATCCCTCGGACGAAATCCGCATGTCGCTCGACGTCCGCGCGATCCCGGCCTCGGCGCCGCAGCCGGTGATCGGGTCGGTGGACAGGGTCGAAGGTAGGGACGTCACGATCCGTACGGAGGATGAAGGGCTCGTCACGGTCCATCTCAGCGAGGAGACGCTGATCCGCGACATGAACCCATGGCCGCGCATTCCGCTGGGTGAGGTGGAGAAGATCGCCTATCCGGGCGCGCATGTCATGGCGATGGCGCGGACCGATCGCAGCGTCACCGTGCTGCGGCGCAATTTCTATTGAGCAGCAAGTTTCGGTAAGATTCCGTTTACCATGTTTCCCTAGCTAAGTGCTTATGGAAATGCCCGAAACGATCGCCCAGCCCCCCGCAACGTCGACCCCGGCGGCCAAGCCGTCCGAGACGCCGCCGTGGCAGCAGGATCGGTCCGAGCCGCTGTCCGTGCTTACCGCGACTGCTCGGCTGGAGCGCCCGGCAGAGGTCGTGCACTGGGGGGTCGTTGCGCTAACCGTGCTTACGGCGATGGGAGTGCTGATCGGCAGCTATGGCGGCGGCAGGTCGCAGCCGCGCGAATTGCTGCCCGTCGTGGTCTACGCGCGCTAGATTCTTTTTTGGCCGCGATTTCCGAGCCGCCAGATGATTCCATCTGGCTCGAAATCGCTCTAGCTCAGCGCGCCGGCGAGCTTGGCGGCCTCGCGTTTTGCGGCTTCGTCACGCGTCTTCATTGCGGCGTCGGCCAGGGTCTGCCAGGCGATCTGCGCGGCGAGAAACTTTTCGCGCTCGTTGACGAGCTTCGCCGCGGCGGCCGCGGTGCCGCATTTTGCCGCCTGCTCGACGTAGAAGCTTACCGGCTGCGACATCCTGCGTTCTCCATCGGGGCCGCATCACGCGGCCGCATTCAGCGTCGGCGCTGGCCCGCCGGGCCGCCGGGACCGCCGATCTTCTCACGATAGACGATCCGGCCCTTGGTCAGATCGTAGGGGGTCATCTCGACGCGCACACGGTCGCCGACGATCGACTTGATGCGGAACTTGCGCATCTTGCCGGCGGTATAGGCGATGATGCGGTGGTCGTTCTCCAGCAGGACGCCGAAACGTCCGTCGGGAAGGATTTCGTCGATTTGCCCGTCAAGGGTGAGAAGTTCTTCTTTGGCCATTCGGTATAGGGTCTCGAATATGAGTGCTGCCGCGCGACCCGGTGCCGGCGGCGGAGCATGGAAGCGTGAAAAGGAACGGTAGGCGCACGGCCGAGTCCCGTCGCATGCGACGATTGCAAGGTCGAAATAGGGCGATCCGGCCAGATTACAATTGTTATTCGCGTTCCGTCGCACTCGTGAGAGTACGGAGCATCATTCCGGTTCGATCGGAACCGGCCCGCCGGTACCCATGTATTCCGCCAGGATACGGTGGAAATGGGCGACGGTCAGCTCCTCTATCGGATTGGGCCGGGCACCGACGAAGCCGCGCGATTTCATGCCCTGCTGGACGGCCTCCATGTTGCCGAAGTCCTGAGCCAGGATCAGGCGCCACTTCTCCTCGGTTGGATCGGGCTCGTGCACCCACTGGGTCTTCGGCTCCTGGCCTTCCGGGAAGCGCTCGAGCACGCAGACTTCGAACACGCAACTGCCTGGATCGTCGCCATGCGGCCGCGCGCGATAGCACAGCGCGGTGGTCAGGCTGGGCAGGACGATGGCGTTGGGAAAGATGTGCCAGTCGATGCCCAGCGTCGCCAGCCGCTCCGGCGCGACTTCGGGCCAGACCACGCCGCGTGCCGCGTCGTCGGCCTTGGCCGAAGCGAGCAGGTGGTGACCGACCTCCTCGATCGTGGAGCCTTCGGGCAGCTCGTCGACGAGGCGCTCGGCGGCCTTGACGAACGTCTCCGTCGTCGTCGCGCGCAGCGTGTCCCACAGCCCCTGGAGGTCCTCAGCGACGGCCACGCGCGGGTCGAGCCCGACTTTGGCGCGGGCCGAGGCGAGCCCGCCCATCTTCTCGCCGCCGCTGCTGCGCGGCGCGGTCGGCCCGTGCCAGGCGTGCTTGCCCTCGGCCCGGCACCACCAGTTCATCGGCTGCTCGGTGCGCGAAAGCTGAGGGTGCGATGCATGGACGTGATAGCTCTCGTTGAACGCGCCCAGCGCGGCTTTCCAGTTGCACGGAAAGTGCAGCCACTGGCGCCAGGCAAAGCGCATCCTGTCGAGCTCGAAGGCCGCGAACATCTCGTTCACCGGGCCGAGGAAGTCGCTCAGCGGCTCGGCATCGGGATCCATGTTGATCCAGACCCAGCCGCCGGCGGTGTCGACGCGGACTTTCTTGAGCGCGATGTTGTCGTCGGTCAGCGCCGTGCCCCAGTCCTCGCGGTCGAGCGCGAAGGTATTGCGACCCTCGATGTTCCACGACCAGCCGTGGAACGGGCAATAGAACTGGTTGGTGTGTCCGCACCCCTTGGTCAGGCGACGGCCGCGGTGCTGGCAGACGTTGTAATAGGCGGAAATCGTATCGGGTGCGGTGCGCACGACGATGATCGATTCGTCCATGATGTCGTAGGTGGCATAATCGCCGACCTTCGGGATTTCCTCGACCCTGCAGGTCGTCTGCCAGACCTTGCCCCAGAGCTTGTCGCTCTCGGCCCGCGCATAGTCGCGCGAGACGAAGCATTCGATCGGGATGACCACCGGTTTCTCGGTCACGGCGGCTGGCGGCGATGTCATCTCGTTCATGGGGTTCTCCCTCCCGGAGCTTGATCTATCCCGGCTTGAACTATCTTAGCTTGAACCGTGCCGGCGCGATGGGCAGGCCGGGCACTTCCGACCTGCCGCGATAGAGCACCGATCGCTGTTCGGTCGGCATGATGCCGTCCTTGAGCCCGTCTCCACCGTCGGCGGGCACGGCGGTCAGGTAATAGTCGCACATGTCGGCGCCGCCGAAGCGGATCTGGGTGATCGCGCCCGCCGGAGTCTCGACGGGGTCGAGCGGCGTGCCGTCGCGGCGGATGCGGGTCAGTGCGCTCGAGCGGAAACCGGTGATCCAGAGGTTGTCCTCGGCATCGAGCGCCATGCCGTCGCAGTCTTCCTTGTCGATCAGCTTGCGGCGGTTCGACAACTCGTGGTTGGCATTCACGTCGAAGACGAAGGGCGAGACGAAGGTGTTGTTGTAATAGAGCTCTTTGCCGTCGGCGCTGAGCATGATGCCGTTGGCGAAACCGACTTCGGCCGCGGCCACCAGCACCTCGCCGTCAGCCTTGATCCGATAGATGGTGGCGGGGCGCGTCTCTTTCCCTTGCGCGATCATCTCGATGTCGACCGTGCCGCAATAGATCCCGCCGGTGCCGTCGGGGATCATTTCATTGATGCCGTTGATCGGCGCGCCGGCGATCTCGCTGACCAGCCAACCCGACTGGCCGGTGTCGGGATTGTTCCACATGATCCCGCCCTGGCCCGAGGACAGCACGCAGCCGTCCTCGTTCATCATCACGCCGCCGGTCCACATCCGGTCCGGGTTAAGCGTCGCGACCCTGGTGCCGTCTGGCTTCACCCCGTGGATGCCGCCGGCGATCACGTCACTGTACCAGATCACGTCGCGGGCATAGTCGACAGCCAGCCCTTCGAGGTAGAGCCCCTTGGCGATCCCGACGAATTCCCCGACTTGCGGCATAACACTCTCCAGCCTCTTGTGATCTTGTTCGTCACAATGTTAGCCATGTCCTGGCGAGTCAAGTCGCCGGGCTTTACCCAGTCTGGCATGGGCGGTAGGCAGGCTCCAACAGGGAAATGACTTGATGGACGCGCAGACCACTACCACCCGCCGCATGGGGCCGGCCGGATCGGCTAACTGGTTGGCCATGCTCGACGGTGCGGAGGATATCCTGCGCGAGGAAGGCTATGCCGCGCTGACCTCGCGCGCGGTGGCCGAGCGGATCGGCGTCAAGCAGCGGCTGGTCTATTACTATTTCGCAACGATGGACGACCTGATCGTCGAGACGTTCCGCCGCCTTTCGGTGCGCGAGCTCGAGCGGATGCGGCAGATCGCCGCGACGCCGAGGCCGCTGCACGAGCTGTGGGACGTGCTGATCACGACCACCGACGCGCGGCTGATCACCGAATTCACCGCGCTCGCCAATCGCAGCGAGGGGCTGCGCGTCGAAGTGATCGCCTTCATCGAGCAATCGCGTGCCATCCAGGTCGAGGCCCTGACCGCTGCGCTGAAAGCCAAGGGTCGTGATACGGCGATCGCGCCCATCGGCCTGGTACTGCTGGCGACGAGCGCGGCGCTGTCGCTGACTCGCGAGGCGGAACTGGGCGTGACCGCGGGCCATGTCGAACTGGCCGGCGCGATCGGCGCCTTCCTGCGCGAGGTCGAGGACTAGTAGGCCTCTTCCTTCAGCGCCGCGGTCAGGCCGCCGTCGGCGAGGATGTCGGTACCGCTGATGAACGAGGCGCGCGGGCTCACGAGGAATTCCGCGAGGTCGGCGATCTCGAGCATCGTGCATTCGCGCTTCAGAGGGCTCTTTTCGAACATCGTCCGCTTGGTCTCGCTGCGCGCGAATTCGCGCGCGCCCATCGGCGTCGCGATCATGCCCGGCGATAGTGTCAGGATACGCGCGCCGCGGTCGCCCCAGGCGGTCACCTGACGGCGGGCGTACTGGTTGAGGCCCCATTTCGAATAGGGATAGGCGATGCCTGCGCTCACCTGGTCGCCCAGCGCTGCTTCGAGCTTCTGAGACATTTCCTCTGCCGATGCCGCGGCCAGGATCGCTTTCATTTCGGGCGTGGGCTGCGCATGGGCCGCGCCCAGCGAAGAGATCAGCACGGCGGCGCTGCCCTGGCTGGCCTGCGGCAGCAGCGCCTCGCAGACACGGGCGGCGCCCATCAGGTTGACGCGCATGATGTCGTGAAAGCCGCCGGTCGCGGGCGAGAGGCCGGCGACGTAGAGCAGCGCGCGGAAGCCGCCCAGTTCCTCGACGGCGCCGGCCATATCGGCGACCGAGGCGAGATTGGTCGAATCACAGGCGATCGCGGTTACGTCGCCGCCTTCGCTGCGGATCATGGCGGCGCGCTCCTCGGCGACCGTGCCGTTGATGTCGGCCAGCAGGATCCGGTGGCTGAGAGCAAGCCGCCGCGCCATCGCCATGCCGAGGCCGCCGGCGCCGATCACGACGGCCAGCGGATGATCCGGGCGGTTGCTGGTTCCGATCACGTGCATTGCCGATCCTCTTTCCGTCGCTCCTATTGCTCCAACACTCTTGTCGAATAAGTGCCAGCCATGCGAGCCTATTCGGACGATACGGGTCCATGAGAGGAGAGGACGCATGAACGTCCAGCAATCGATCCCGATGCTCCCCACCGAGGAAGCGGCCAAGCTGCGCGGGCGCGGGCCGGTTTCGTCGCGGCCCTACTATGATCCGGAGTGGTGGGAACTCGAGAAGCAGGCGATCTTCCTGCGCACCTGGCTCCATGTCGGCCACGTCTGCGAGATCCCCGAGCCGGGCAGCTTCATCCGCCGCGAGATCGAATTCGCCAATGCCTCGCTGCTGATCGTCCGCGGCAAGGATGGCGAGGTGCGGACCTTCCACAATGTCTGCACGCATCGCGGCACCCAGCTGACCGACGAGGCCGCGGGCAAGGCGTCGAAGTTTTCCTGCCGCTACCACATGTGGACCTTCGGCACCGACGGCGCGCTGCTATCGGCGCCCGACTTCGAGCGGTTCTATGTCGCCAAGGAAGACTGCGCGCTCAAGCAGGTCCAGACGCAGGTGCTCGCGGGGCTCATCTTCATCAACTTCGCGCCCCAGCCGAAGGAATCGGTCCGCGAGTTCTTCGGGCCGATCGCCGCGGAGATGGAAGGCCTGCCGATGGCGCGGGCGGTGGACTTCACCGAATGGACCTATGAGATCGAGGCCAACTGGAAGCTCAATTTCGACAACTTCCAGGAAAACTACCACCTGCGCTTCATCCATCCGCGCACCGGGGCGTCGACGATCGGGCCGGAGAACCCGTTCGGCTATCCGACCCACTACGGCTTCTCGGGCCCGCACCGCAGCCAGACTCTGTGGAAGAACCCCGATCCGCCGGAGATCCCGCCGACCCTGCTGATGGGCTATTCGCGCGGCGCGGCGCTCGCGGCGAAGGACGGGGCGAATTTCCCCAAGACCGATTTCAAGCTGTTCCCGGCCTTCCACATTGTCGGCCTGCCGCCGGCGCAGCAGTACACCCATACGATGATGCCGCTCGGCCCCAGCCGCACGCGCGGGACGATCCGCATGTACTGGACTTCCGAGGCCGAGAACGCTTCACGCGTCTTTGCGCGCGAGTTCGGCGCGATGTCGATCCGCGACGTGCTGTCGGAAGACCGCTGGGCGGTCGAGGCCGGGCAACGCGGCATCGCCCGCGGCACGATCGAGCAGGTCCATTTCCAGGACCACGAGATGCTCCTGCGTCACCTCTACGAGACGGTGCAGGAGAAGGTCGCGGAATATGTGGCCGAGCGGGGCGCAGCTTAGGGATCGACGAAGACCGCTGCCCGCTTCTCGGCCTGGCTCATCACGGCTTCGAGCTGGTTGCGGCTGCCGAGCAGGCGTGCCTGCTCGAAGCTTTCGGCGGCGAGGATGTCGTCGAGCGGCAAGTCGGCGCGGCGGTTGAACAGCGACTTGGCGGCGCGGATCGCGGTGGGGCTGCGGCGAGCGATGTCTCGCGCTATCGCCAGTGCCCGCGCCAGCGGATCGGCATCGACCAGCGTGGCGAAACCGAGCGCCAGCGCTTCTTCGCCTGAGAACTCGCGGTTGGTGTAAGTCAGTTCGCGTAGCACGTCGTCTCGTACACAGCCGCGCCACAGCGCGAAGCCGCCCATGTCGGGGACTATGCCCCACTTCATCTCCATCACCGCCAGCCGGGCATCGGGTGCGACTATGCGGACATCTGCGCCGCCGGCGATCTGCAGCGCACCGCCGAAGCAAACGCCGTGGACTGCCGCGATCACCGGCACGGGCAGTTTACGCCATTGCAGGGCTGCCTGCTGGAAGCCGTTGGCGTTGCCGTGGGTGCGCTGGGCCAGCGGCAGGGCATCGCCGCCAAGGATCGTCTCGAAGGTCGCAAGATCGAGACCCGCGCTGAATGCCTTGCCCTCGCCCGAGAGGACTACGCAGCGCAGGCCGGGCATGTCGAACAGCGCCCGGCCTGTGGCGAGCAGCGCCTCGAACATCGCAGGATCGAGCGCGTTCAGCTTGTCGCCGCGGGTCAGCGTCGCCCGCGCCACGCCATCTTCCTCAATAGTTAGGGCGACCCTATCATTGGCGGCGAATTCATGGTTCATGACTTACGGTCTCCGCTTCGGTAACGACAAGATCGGCCAGGCGGGGCTCACCCACCAGCATCGGAATGGCAGGCTGGTGCGACTCAGCGGGCCCAGCCAACATATAACCACCCGCATCGACCGTCCGCACGTAGCCTTCGAGCCCCGCACCGGCCAGCTTGGCGCGTAGCCGGAAGACATGGACCGCCAGGCTGTTGGTGTCGGGCACGTGATACAGCCGCCAGACTTCGCTCAGCAGCGCCTGTTTGGAGACGGCCATGCCGGGCCGGTCCGCCAGGCGCCAGAGCAGGGCGAATTCGCGCGGATGGAGCGCCAGCGGGCGCCCCGCGACGAAGCCGTCACGGGCGAAGAGGTCGAGCCGGAGCGGCCCGATCGTCCGGTACCGCGGCAGCATCTGTACGCGTTCGGCCACACGTTCGGCGCGCGCGGCGATCTCGCTCAGGACCGGCGCATCACAGAGCACGTCGCCGAAGCCCAGCCCGAGCAGCCGCGCGCGCCGGGCGCTGTCGCCGACGCCGAGCAGCAACACGCGATCATGCTGGGGTCGGGGATAGTCGTGACGCAGCCGGGTCCAGGCGTGCGGGTCCATCGCCGCGAGATGGGCCAGCGCGACGGAATCTCCCGATCCCGCCTCCGCCTCGGTCAATCGCCACCCGCAACGGCGCAGATCCAAGGCATGTGGGATTTCGGTTGCGCACAACCATTGAAACAGGCGCAATGCACGCCCCCATCGGCCTCATGTTCTTTGTGGACCCGATCCATGGCGAATCGCCGTCATGGATCGGTAAGAACACAGCAAGTCGGATGGCTTGCCAATACCGATGGGAGCGCGACTAGCCTATCAGGCGGCCGAGCTGTTCACGCCCATGCTGGACAGATAGCGCTTGATGTTGCGCGCTGCCTGGCGAAGCCGCTGCTCGTTTTCGACCATGGCGATGCGGACGAAGCCTTCGCCGTCCTCGCCATAGCCGACGCCCGGTGCCACCGCGACTTCGGCATGGGTTAGGAGCTGCTTGGAAAACTCCAACGATCCCATGTCCTTGAGTGCCGGCGGCAGGGGTGCCCAGGCGAACATCGAGGCCTTCGGGGAGGGGATTTCCCAGCCGGCGCGGCCGAAGCTTTCGACCAGCACGTCGCGGCGCTTCTGGTAGAGTTCGCGGTTCTTCTCGACGATGTCCTGCGGTCCGTTGAGGGCTGCGCAGGCCGCCGCCTGGATCGGAGTAAATGCTCCATAATCGAGGTAACTCTTCACTCGCTTCAGCGCGGCGATGAGTTTGCGGTTGCCGACGGCGAAGCCGACGCGCCAGCCGGCCATCGAGAAGGTCTTCGACATCGAGGTGAATTCCACCGCCACGTCCTTGGCGCCGGGCACCTGCAGGATCGATACGGTCGGGTTGCCGTCGTAATAGAGCTCCGAATAGGCGAGGTCGGACAGGACCCAGACCTTGTTCTCCTTCGCCCAGGCGACCAGCCGCTCGTAGAACGCCAGATCCACCGTCTCGGCCGTAGGGTTCGACGGGTAGTTGACGATGAGGATCGACGGGCGGGGCACGGTGAAGGCCATCGCCCGGTCGAGCGCGCGCCAGTATTCCTCGTCGGGCGTGGTCGGCACCGAGCGGATCGTCGCCCCGGCAATGATGAAGCCGAAGGTGTGGATCGGGTAGCTCGGGTTCGGGGCCAGCACGACGTCGCCGGGCGCGGTGATCGCCGTCGCCATCGAGGCGAGGCCTTCCTTCGATCCCATGGTCATGACGACCTCGGTATCGGGATCGAGCTCGACGCCGAAACGGCGGCCATAGTAATTGGCCTGCGCCTTGCGCACGCCGGGGATGCCCGCCGAGGCCGAATAGCCGTGCGCCGAGGGCTTCTGGGCGACTTCGCAGAGCTTGTCGATGATGTGCGAAGGCGGCGGCAGATCGGGATTGCCCATGCCGAGGTCGATGATGTCTCTACCTGCTGCGCGTGCTGCGGCTCGCATGTCATTCACTTCGGCGATGACATAGGGCGGCAGTCGCTTGATGCGGTAGAATTCGTCTTCCATGACCTCTTGCATTCCAATTTCTGCGGCGGAATTGCCGCGCGTCCCATGTAAGCGATAAACTGTCTCTGGCAAATGGCCGATGTCCGGCTATTCTGTGGGCGGGATCGGAGAGGACTCGAAATAGGCGCACTCGAGGGTGCAAGGCCGAAGGCAAAGGAGTCCGTGCGAATGCCAGACAAGTCGCAAAGCGAAGGCGGTGCGCCCGAGATTTTCGCCGAAATGCTGCGCGCGCAGGCCGAAGCCACGACTCAGGTTTTCGGGAGCCTGTTCGGTCAATTCCTGCCCCCCCACGCAAGCCGGCCCGGGCGGAAGCGGTTCGTCGCAGAACTGGGCAGAGGTCGCCCAGCGCATGCAGGCGATGTGGCTCGATTTCCAGAGGGACACCATTGCCGAGGCTGCGCGGCCAGCGAAGCACTATACCGATCCCGCCAAGCTGATCGGGCTGGTGGAGAGTTGGTATCGCCAGATGCCGCTCGCCCATCCCGAGACGCAGAAGCGGCTCTGGGGGGATGGCCTCGCGCTCTGGGAGACCGTGCTCGGCCAGTACGGCATAGGACCGAAAACCACCGATGCGCAGCCGGGTGACGAACCGAGGCTGCCACGCAGCGACCGTCGTTTCGCCGATGCCAGGTGGCGCGAACAGCCGTTCTTCGCTCTGATCCACCAGGCTTACCTGATGTTCGCCGAACAGGCCGAGGCCATGGCCGAAGGGATCGAGGGGCTGGAGCCGGCCAAGCAGGAGCAGCTGCGCTTCCTCACCCGCGCAATCCTCGACGCGCTGAGCCCGGCCAATTTCACCCTGACCAATCCCGTCGCGCTCGACCGTGCGATCGAGACCAAGGGCGAGAGCCTGGTCAAAGGGCTTGAACACCTGCTGGCCGATCTCGGCCGCGGGCAGCTGACCCATACCGATCCCGATGCGTTCAAGCTGGGCGAGAACATCGCGGTCACCCCGGGCAAGGTAGTGCACGAGGCCAAGCTCTACCAGCTGATCCAATACACCCCGACCACCGAGAACGTCCTGGCGACGCCGCTGGTGATCTTCCCGCCGTGGATCAACCGGTTCTACATCCTCGATCTCAACCCGGCGAAAAGCTTCGTGCGCTGGGCCGTGGCGCAGGGGATCACGGTGTTCATGGTGTCGTGGAAATCGGCCGACGAGACTTTCGCCGACGTCGTCTGGGACGATTACATCCACGCCCAGATCGAGGCGATCGACGTCGTGCGGACGCGATTGGACGTGCCCTCGGCCCACGCGATCGGCTACTGCGTCGCCGGGACGACGCTCGCCGCGACACTGGCCGTGCTGGCGCGGCGGGGCGAGGCCGACAAGGTCAAGAGCGCGACCTTCTTCACCGCCCAGGTCGACTTCGAGGAGCCGGGCGATCTCAAGCACTTCATCGACGACCAGCAGATCGAGGCGATCGCCCATCTGGCGCCCGACGGCTATCTCGACGGCCGTTACATGGCTGCGACTTTCAACCTGCTGCGCGGCAACGACCTGATCTGGAGCTACGTCACCAAGAACTACCTGATGGGCGAGGACTATCCGGCCTTCGACCTGCTCCACTGGAACGGCGATGTCACCAACCTGCCGGCCAAGTGGCACTGCGCCTACCTGCGCGATCTCTACCGCGACAACCGGCTGGTCGTGGCGGATTCGCTCAGCGCCGACGGCACGCCGATCGACCTTCGCCAGATCGCGACGCCCAGCTTCATCCAGGCCGGGCGCGAGGATCACATCGCCCCGCCTGAGAGCGTGTGGAAGTTGACGCATTACCTCAAAGGCCCCTGGACCTTCCTGCTTGCGGGCTCGGGGCACATCGCCGGCGTGGTCAATCCCGAGGGCTCGAAGAAATACGGCTACTGGACCAACGCCAAGCCCGGCGAGACGCTGGACGAGTTTGTTGCTGGCGCCGAGGAGCATGCCGGAAGCTGGTGGCCGCACTGGCTCGGCTGGCTGCGCGGGCAGGACGCCGCGGAGGTTAAGGCGACGGGCAAGCGCAACCCCGGCGGTCGCGGCGACAAGGTGATCGAAGACGCCCCGGGCCGCTACGTTATGGAACGCTGACTACGAGCTATCTGGCTCATTGCAGTTATGTTGCACTGCACAAAAACCCTTGACGTGGGCATTTCGTGTATTATTGTGCAGTGCAGCAATCGCGCTCGCACTTGCCGTGCGAATGGTCGCCCGAAGCTAGGGATTCCGCTGCAATGGCCGATTCAGACGTTACCAAAATCGACGACTCGGCCGAGAAGGCCTATGCTGCCGCCTCCGAGGCGATCGTGGCCAAGGAGCTTCCAGAGGCCGAAACTCCGGCGGAAACCGAAGTCGAGAGCGACGCCGGCGCCGAGCCGGTGGAATTTCCCGCCAAGCCGAAGCGCGCGCGCAAGCCTGCCGAGCCGGTAGCGGTCGCGCCCGTCGTCGAAGCGCTGCCGGCGGCCAAGCCCGCTTCCAAGCCGCGCGCCGCCAAGCCGATCAAGGCCCCAATCAAGGTAGGGACGCCGGCTCCCAAGCTGGCGGTCAAGCGCGGCGCGGCGAAGTCCGTGACTGCCGCTCCCGCCAAGTCGGCGCCGATCAAGCCGCGCAAGGCCTCGGTTCAGAAAATCAAGACCGCTCCCAAGACCGCTTCGCCCGTCAAGAAGGCCAGCCCGAGCGCTGCGCCGTCCACCCCCTTCTTCGCCAAAATCAAGGAAATCCCCATGGACGTGACCGCTTCGATCAAGGACACCGTCAACGGTGCCCAGGAAAAGGCCAAGGAAGCCTTCGCCAAGACCACTGCCGCCGCCACCGAGGCGACCGAGTTCGCCAAGGGCAATGTCGAAGCCTTCGTCGAATCGGGCAAGATCCTGGCTTCGGGCCTGCAGGAACTGGGCAACAAGTTCGTCGCCGACAGCAAGAGCGCATTCGAGACCGCGACGACCGACGTCAAGGCGCTGAGCGCCGTCAAGTCGCCGACCGAGTTCTTCAAGTTCCAGACCGACCTGCTGCGCCGCAACTTCGATACGGCCGTGGCCTATTCGACCAAGACCGGCGAAGCGATGGTCAAGCTCTCGGGCGACGTGATCAAGCCGCTCTCGGGCCGCGTCAGCCTCGCCCTGGACAAGGTCAAGGCAGCCGCCTGAATCGGCGCCTGATCGGACGCATCGCGCCGGGCCGATCTGCCTACGACGCACCAAATCGGACCGGACGGCGCAAGGCCGGCCGGTCCGATTTTGCGTTAACCGTGTTCGATGGGTTGTCGTTTCCCCCCGGCTTACGATATTCTCATCCTATGCATCACGATTACGGCTTCATTGATTCCCCGCTGCCCCGGCGCGTGCGCGCCGGCGATGACGACGACGCAGGTGGGGCCGGGACGGGCGGCGGAGACGGCCAGGACCAGCTCGGCGTCGCCACCAAGACCCGCACCAAGCCCAAGAAGCCGAGCCAGTTCAAGGTGTTGATGCTCAACGACGATTACACGCCGATGGAATTCGTCGTGATGGTCCTCAAGCGCTTCTTCAACATGGATCTCGAGCAGGCGACGCGCGTGATGCTTCACGTCCACCAGCGCGGCGTCGGCGTCTGCGGCATCTTCCCATACGAGATCGCCGAGACGAAGGTTAACCAGGTCATGGATTTCGCCCGGCAGAACCAGCACCCGTTGCAATGCACGCTGGAAAAGGCCTGACCGACCGCCCCATCGGCAACAAATTCGGCGATAGGGCTTTGGTTAAGGGCGAACAGGTCGATTCCGCTTCCGCCATGCGCCCGGCGGCGATAGGGGTTCAGGCCAAGCCGACGGAATCGCCTTTCACGTGAAATTCTTCACCGCCGTAGACCGTTACATCTTCCGGCTCGTGCTGATGCCGATGCTTGCGGTCTTCGTGATCGCGGCTTCGCTGCTGATTCTCGACAAGATGCTCAAGCTGTTCGACTTCGTCGCAGCCGAAGGCGGGCCGGTCAGCATCGTGTTCAAGATGCTCGCCAACATGATGCCCGAATATGCCAGCCTTGCGATCCCGCTGGGGCTGATGCTGGGCGTGCTCTTCGCCTTCCGCAAGCTCGCGACCTCGAGCGAGCTCGACGTGATGCGCGCGGTCGGGCTGTCCTACACCCGGCTGATGCGCGTGCCCTACATGATCGCGCTTGTGCTCGTCGGGGTGAATTTCCTCAACGTTGGCTATCTCCAGCCGTTGTCGCGCTACTATTATGAGCAGCTCAATTTCGAGCTCCGCTCGGGCGCGCTGGGCGCGGCGATCAAGGTCGGCGAGTTCACCACCTTGCAGGACAAGATGGCGCTGCGCGTCGAGCAGAGCCGCGACGAGGGCCGCCAGCTCATCGGCATCTTTGCGCGCATTGCCAATGCCAAGGGCCAGGTCATGTCGATCTCGGCGCGCGAGGGGCGGTTCCTCGCACTCAAGGGGCAGCCCGACACGATTATCCTGCGGCTCGTCCAGGGTCAGATTGTCCAGGAGGTGCCGAACGAGACCCCGCGCGTGCTCACCTTCACCCGGCATGACCTGCCGATAGACCTGCCGGCGATCGAGAAGTTCCGCGCCCGCGGCGATGCCGACCGCGAATACATCCTGCCCGAATTGCTGCGCATCGGCTGGAACGACAACCTGTCCGAGGACGTCCGCGTCAAGAGCCAGGCGAGCTTCAATTACCGCATGGTCGAAGTGGTCATGATGCTGCTCGTGCCTTTGCTCGGGCTGGCGCTGGCGATTCCGCCCAAGCGCTCGACCTCGGCGCTCGGCGTCTTCGTCTCGGTGGTGATGGTGACGGTCTATCACAAGATCAACGAATATGGGCAGCAGGTGGCCTCGCTCGGCCGGATCGATCCGACGCTGGCACTCTGGGGGCCCTTCGTGCTCTTCGCGCTGCTTATCTTCTGGATGTACTGGCGCGTCGCCTATGTCCCCGGCGGCCAGGCGATCGGCTGGCTCGAGACGGCCTCGTCGATGGTCGGCAAGCGTATCCGCGCGCTGATCAAGCGCCGCGCGCGGCAGCCGGCCTGAGGGGACTAGATGCAGCTCGAATTCTTTCCTTCGCGGACACTGACGCTCTACCTCGCCCGGCTATTCATCACCCGCGTCGTCGGCGTGCTGCTGATGCTCGTGCTCATCCTGCAGATGCTCGACCTGCTGACCGAGAGCGGCAAGATCCTCGCGTACCAGGGCAATGGCCAGGCACAGCTGTGGACCTATGTGACCCTGCGCGCGCCGCAACTGATCGCGCGCTTCCTGCCCTATTCGGTGCTGCTGGCGACGATCCTCACGCTGTTCACGCTGAACCAGAACAGCGAGGTGATCTCGATGAAGGCGGCGGGGCTTTCGGCGCACCAGGTGCTCGCGCCGCTGTTCCTGACCGCGATCGTCGTGGCCGTGGTCAGTTTCACTTTCAACGAGCGCGTCGTCACCCATGCCACCGGAAGGCTCAAGGTCTGGCAGGATGCCAGCTATGGTCCGCTACCCCAGGATTCGGGGGTGCGCAGTAACGTCTACCTGCGCGACGGCGACAATATCCTGATGGCTGCGACGGTGACCGGCACGGGCAATGCCATGGCGATGCAGGGGGTGAGCTGGTACCGGCGCGATGCCCAGGGCATGGTGACTGAGCAACTGCGCAGCCCGCATGCGACTTTCTCCAATCCGGGCTGGCGGCTTGAGTCGCCTGTGCGGTTCGACGTGAAGAGCACCGAGACGGAGCAATTGGACTCGCTGGTGATCGCCAAGGATGTCGAGCCCAACCAGGTCACGATCAGTTCGGTCGACGCGGACTCGCAAAGCATCTTCGAACTGACGCGCTCGATTGCCGATCTGCAGGCCGCGGGCCGCCGTACCACCGAACTCGAGGGCAAGTGGTGGCACAAGATCTCCGGTCCGCTGTCCTCGGTCCTGATGCCGCTGCTGGGGGCGATGGCGGCGTTCGGGTTGGCCCGGTCGGGCCAGGTTCTGATCCGCGCGATCATCGGCATGGCGCTGGGTTTTACCTATTTCGTCATCGACAACGCCGCCTTGGCCATGGGCAATTTCGGCGGTTATCCTCCGCTGGTGGCGGCTTGGGCGCCTTTTCTGCTCTTTGCGTTCATCGGCGAGACAGTGCTGATCCGTACAGAAGAATAGCATGCGCGCTGCGCTTTCCACGCCGCATTGCCGCCGCAAAGTTGCGCTTATGGCGCTGCCTCCCCAAGTCTGGTAAGGCGCCGCGCACAAGGGCGGTTTGCCAATGCCGGCCCATAGGAAGTCTATACGTGTCGCAGACCACTGCCAAAGTTTCCGGCGATGAAAGCCACCTGCCGTTCTGGAAGCGGTCGCACTACCTCGACCGCATGACGATGCGCGATCTGGTTACGGCCTATTTCCAGCACTACACGATCGTTGCCTACCTTGCGGTGACGGCGGCCTGCGTGGTCGGCTTCGCCTTCTTTCCGGCAAACCTGTGGCAGACCGGCCTCTCGGTCCTGGCCGCGCTGTTCGTCTATCCGCTGGTCTGGCACCTGCTGCACCAGTACGTCCTGCACGGGCAGTGGATGTACAAGCTGCCCTGGTTGTCGGCGACGTGGAAGCGGATCCACTACGATCACCACCAGGATCCCAACCACCTCGAAGTGCTGTTCGGCGCGCTGCATACGACCTTGCCGACGATCGCGATCGCGACGCTGCCGGTCGGCTGGCTGATCGGTGGCACGGGCGGGGCGCTGGCGGCTTTCGCGACGGGCATCCTGACCACCTGCTATTACGAGTTCATGCACTGCATCCAGCACCTCTCGTTCAAGCCGAAGTGGAAGTGGGTGCAGTTCATGAAGCAGCGCCACAACGAGCATCACTACTTCGACGAGGACGGCAACTACGGCATCACCAACTATGCCTGGGACCGCCTGCTCGGCACCTATTACGAGAAGAAGGATCGCCCGACGCGCAGCCCGACGGTGTTCAACCTCGGCTATGACGAGGAAGTGGCGAAAACCTATCCGTGGGTGAAGCAGCTTTCGGGCGGCATCGCCAGCGGTCACCCCCGGCGCCGGGCGATGGCGACGGACAACGCAGAAGCCTGACCTGGCATCGAACCGGGACGTTGGGGGATATTTCAGCATGAGCGACATCAGGGTCACCGCGGTGGCCACCAAGGCCGATCGCAAGGCCTTCATCGATCTGCCCTACCGCCTCAATGCGAGCGACCCGCACTGGGTGCCGCCGCTCAAGGCCGATGTCGACGAACTGTTGAACCCCAAGAAGAACCCGTTCTTCGAACATGCCGAAGTGCAGCTGTTTCTCGCGCGCCGCGCCGGCCAGGTGGTCGGGCGGATCTCGGCGCATATGGACAAGCTTGCCTGGACGCTGCCGCCCGAGCAGGGGATGGGGCCGGGCACGGGCAACTGGGGCATGTTCGACGCCGAGGACGAGGCGGTCGCTGCCGCGCTCATCGCGGCTGCCGAGGACTGGCTCCGCGCCAAGGGCATGACCCGCGTCCTTGCACCGCTCAGCCTGTCGATCTGGGACGAGCCAGGATTGCTGGTGAAGGGTTTCGACCACGATCCTGTGATCATGATGGGCCACAATTCGCCGCGTTATCAGGCCTGGTTCGAGGGACGCGGCTATACGCCGGCCAAGACGCTGCTGACCTACGACCTGCAGGTCGACAAGCCGTTCCCGCCGCTGATCGAGCGTATCGTCGCATCGGGCGAGAAGAACCCGCGCATCCGTATCCGCGAGGCTGACAAGTCACGCTTCAAGGAAGAGGCGGATCTGGTCTTCGACATCCTCAACGATGCCTGGTCGACCAACTGGGGTTTCGTGCCGATCACCGACAGCGAAGTGCGCTATGTCTCGAAGAAGATGGCGCCGGTGGTCTATCCCGATCTCTTGCGTATCGCCGAACTCGACGGCGAGCCGGTGGCCTTCATGCTGACCTTCCCGGACATGAACCGGGTGATCAAGCCGTTCAAAGGCAATCTTTTCCCGTTCAATTTCATCAAGCTGCTGGCCTGGGTAAGAAAGCCGAAGAGCCCGCGGATGCGGGTGCCGCTGATGGGCGTGCGCAAGCATCTGCAAAGCTCGCGCATGGCCAGCCAGCTCGCTTTTATGATGATCGAGTACATCAGGCGATCCGCGGTCAAGAACAACGGCGCTCAGACCGCGGAGATCGGTTGGATTCTCGACGACAACCAGGGCATGCGGTCGGTCGCCGACGCGATCGACAGCAAGGTCAACCGCGAATACGTGATCTACGAAAAGCCGCTCTGAGCCTTACTGGGCGGGCTTGGCCGTAGGCGTGGGGGCAGCCGCAGCTACCGGTGAGGGCGCTGCGGCGGGCGCTTCGGCGGCCTCGCTGGCCGCTTCACTGGCTTCGCCCGACGCGACGCCGTGGGTGCTCTTCTTCCCCGGCTGACCGCTCGATATCGCTTCCGGCGCGAGCGGCGGCTGCGAGCGGACCGTGTCGAGCGGCAGCATCGAGTCGCTGACGGATCCCTGCAGGATCTCCCCTTGCGCCGTACCCGCCTCGGCGGGCTTCTTCTCGCCCTTGCAGGCGGCAAGCGCGAGCGACGAGGCGGCAAGGGCGGCGAGCGCGGCAAGACGCGGGATCGAGTTCATGCAGCAGCCTCATTCTCGAACGACAGTGGGGGGCAGGGCTTGTCGAGCGCTGCGAGGAAAGTGCCGGCCTCGGCCAGCATGGCCCGGTCCCAGGTTGCCTGATCGACCGTCAGGCCGAGCCGGGCGAGGCTGGTGACGCCATATTCGGCGATGCCGCAGGGCACGATGCCGGCGAAGTGCGACAGATCCGGCGACAGGTTCACTGCGAAGCCGTGCATCGTCACCCATTTGCGGATGCGCACTCCGATCGCGCCGATCTTGGCCTCGCGCCCATCGATGTCGATCGTCCAGATGCCGATGCGGCCGTCGCGGCGGAAGCTCTCGACCCCGAAGCCTGCCAGAGTGGCGATGACCCAGCCTTCGAGCGCATGGACGAAGCCGCGCGCGTCGCGCGAGCGGCGCTTGAGATCGAGCAGGACATAGCCGATCCGCTGGCCCGGCCCATGGTAGGTATAACGCCCGCCGCGGCCGGCCGAGACCACCTCGAAGCGCGGATCGAGCAGTTCGGGTGCGGCGGCACTCGTGCCGGCGGTATAGACGGGGGGATGCTCCAGCAGCCAGATCAGCTCGCGTGCGGTGCCTTCGGCGATCGCCGCGTTGCGCGCTGTCATTTCGTCCAGCGCCGCGCGATAGGGCACGAGGGCGCTGTCGATGCGCAGTTCGATATCGCCGGGAAGCTCAGCAGTCATCGTGCGTTGCGTGGCGGCATTTGCTCCGGTTATCAAGGGGGCGCCTGCAAGCGATGGGCGCGAAAGGGAAATGATGAAGTTCGACGGCAATCTCGTCTGGAAGCAGGCCACCGCCACGATGGCGGTCCATCGCGACCTCGTGCTCGCTTTGGCGGGGGTGTTCTTCTTCCTGCCCAGCTTCGCGCTGATCATGCTGATCAAGCAGCCGCAGATGGCGCCAGGCGGCACGCCCGAGCAGATGATGAAAGTGCTCGAGCCCTTCTTCGCCAGTGCGGCGCCGTGGTTCCTCCTCGCCTCGATCATCCAGTCGGTGGGCCAGGTGACGCTGCTCCAGCTGTTCGGTAGCGCCGGGCGTTCCACCGTGGGTCAGGCGCTGCGTGCCGGGCTCAGCGCGCTGCCCACCTATATCGCGATGCAACTGATCACCGGCTTCCTGATGACGATGGTGCTGTTCCTCGTCGTCGGCATCGCCAGCCTGATCAGCCCGGTGCTGGGCGTCGCGCTCGGTATCTATGCGGCCTGCCAGGCCTTTGGTCGGTTCGTCGCCGGCGGCGCGGTGGTGGTGCTGGAGCGCGAGAAGAATCCGTTTGCCGCGTTGTTGGAAGCTGTGGCGCTGTCGCGCGGCAACGGTTTCCGCATCGGCAATTTCCTGTTCCTGCTGGCGACCGCGACCTTTTTCCTGCTGATGGTGCTGACCTTCCTCGTCGGCATTGCCGCCGCCCTGGCGCTAGGCGAAGGACGCACGGCGGACATCGTCGCAGGCTTCTTTTCAAGCGTGGCCACCGCTGTTGCGGTTTCCTATTTCGCCGCGATCATCGTCGCGATCTATCGCCAGTTGCGCGGGAATTCGCCGGAGCAGGCCGGCAGGCCTTTCGACTGAGCGCCCCAGCGCCAGGCCCGGCCGAACGACTCAGTCGTCCGCCGGTTCGTCCTTCCAGCCCCAGAACAGGAAGGCCGGCGGCACGTTCCAGAACTCCATGGCATTGTCGATGCGCTTGAAGTGGCGCTCCATGAAGGCGCGCGCCCGGGCGGTGAACTGGTAGACGAGGAAAGCCCCGCCCGGCCGCAGCACGCGCCAGGTGGCCGAGGCGATAGCCGGGCCGACGCCGTCGGGCAGCGTCGAGAAGGGCAGGCCCGAGAGCACGTAGTCGGCATGGTCGTGGCCGTGCGACAGGACGATATCCTCTACGTCGGCGGCCGAACCGTGCACGGCGACGAAGCGGCTGTCGGAGATCGTCCGGCGCAGATAGTCGATGAACAGCGGATTGGTGTCGATCACGATCAGCATGCCGTCGCGGCGCAGCCGGTCGAGCACCGGGCGGCAGAACGTGCCGACGCCGGGGCCATATTCGACGAAGAGCTTGCACTCGTCCCAGTTCACCGGCCCGAGCATCTTGGTGATCGTCCGGTCGGACGACGGCACGATCGAGCCCACCATCACCGGATTGCGCACGAAGCCTTCGAGGAAAACACCCCAGGGGCCGAACATCCGCTTGATCCGGCGCTTGAACTTCTGGGGCAACGCCTCTTCGGCAAGCTGTCTTGTCGTCATGCTGGCGTGGTGCCCTACGTGATTATTGGCAGTTTTGTGGCAGTGGCGAGCGGTATCCCGATTTGGCCGGGCATTGCAAGCGGAGCCGTTGCTTAGTCAGAGAATTTCCCGAACCTTGTCCTGGGGGCGGCACAGGCGCGCACCTTTGTCCGTCTCGACAAGCGGGCGTTCGATCAGCTTGGGCTCGGCCGCCATCGCGGCCAGAACCGCGGCGTCGCCGGCCTGCGGCAGGCCGCGCTCCTCGGCATCGGTGCCCTTGAGGCGCAGGCCCTGGGCGGGGGTGATGCCGGCATCGCGATAGAGCTGCGCGAGCTTGTCGGCGCTCGGCGGGTTCTTGAGATATTCGACGACGGTGACTTCGACGCCGGGCATGTCGTGCAGGATCTCGAGCGTCTTGCGCGAGGTGCCGCAGCCGGGGTTATGCCAGATGGTCGCTTTCATCGGTCGGTCTCCTTGTTCGGTGTAAGCGCAGGCACCGTGCGGTGCGCCGCTGCTGAAGTAATGCCGGAGACGGGCGCCGCGGTCAGTGCTTCCATCCCACGCGCTACGCGGCCGGCGCGCTGGATCGCGCGGATCAGCCGCGGATAGACGCCGCAGCGGCAGAGGTTGGTGATTGCGCCCTTGATGTCGGCATCGCTGGGATCGGCATTGCGCGCCAGCAGCGCGGCGGCGGCCATGACGATGCCCGGCGTGCAGAAGCCGCACTGGATTGCCTGCTCGGCCACCAGCGCCTGCTGCACGGGATGCGAGCGGTCGGCCGAAAGGCCTTCGATCGTGGTGACGACGCGCCCCTCGGCTTCGGCCAGCGACATCAGGCAGGACCGCGTCGCCTCGCCGTCGACCAGCACCGTGCAGGCGCCGCAGTCGCCGACGCCGCAGCCGTATTTCGTGCCTGTGAGGTTGGCGGCATCGCGCAGCGCCCAGAGCAGCGGCGTCTGCGGATCCATGCGGAACTCGACCGGACGCGTGTTGACGGTTAGCGCTGCCATAAGGTCCCCTTAGCGCCTCGAAACGGCGGTTGCTACCGTACGCGAACCTTTACCCCGGCCCAAAGCGTACGCGGCGCGCCGAGGTCGATCGAGCCGGCCTGGTTGCGCGTGACCACGTCCTCGTCGAACAGGTTCTCGCCGCGCAGGACTAGGCTGAAGGGGCCGGTCACCGGGATTTCGGCGAAGGCGTCGAGCGTGGTTGCGGCGGGCAGGGTGTCCACTTGCAGGTCGTCCTCGAACTGTGCGCCGACGTGGCGCAGCGTGGTGGAAAGCAGCCAGCCCGGCTTGGGTCGCCAGGCCAGCGTGACGCTGCCGGCGACCTTGGGCGTCTGCGCCGGGCGTTTGCCGTTCAGCTGCGCCTGCGTGCCGCTGGCTTCGACCTCGGCATCGGTCAGCGCTAGCGAGCCGTCGAGGCTGACCGTGCCGACATGGATCGAGGCACCGAACTCCAGCCCCTGCGCTCGGATCGCATCGACGTTCTGGCGCTGGCGGACGGTCGGCGTCAGCGTGACGTTGGCGATCGCGTTATCGACCTTGTTGTAGAACGCCGTGACCGAGAGATTGATCGCGGGCGAGGGGGCGAAGTCGATCCCGACATCGACGCCGCGCAGTTCCTCGTTCTGGAGCGCCGCATTGGCATTGGTCGTGATCGGGAAGACCACGAAGGGACGATAGAGCTCGTTCACCGTCGGCATGCGGATGCCGCTGTAGCCGGCCGCGCGCAGCGACAGCCCGCCGCCGGCGTTGAACACGGCGCCGCCGCGGAACGAGGCGGCCCAGCCATCGCGGTCGGGGAACACGTTGTTGGTGAGCACCGTGGTGCCGGCCGGGTTGGTCTCGCGCAGGAAGCCGTCGCGGATCATCCAGCGATCCGCGCGGACGCCGCCGGTCAGGACCAGATTTCCAAGCGTCCAGTCGTCTTCGAGGAACAGGCCGATGTCGGTGTTGCGCCCGCCCGCGCGGCGACGGCGGGTGACCGCGCCCGCCGCGTAGTTCTCTTCCTGAAGCTCTGCATCGCCCGTCCGCAGGTCGGCGCCCAGGCGCAGCACATGGGCCTCGCCCACCGGCGGGCGCAGCTCGATCTTGCCGCCGATCCCGGTCGACGGCGTCTTGCGCTGGTCGAGCGTCTTGGCGAAGCTGGTCGAGCTGATAACGATGTTGTTGAAGTCGCGCGTCTGCAGATAGGCCAGCGCGTCGAACTGCCAGTCGCCGCGTCCGACCAGCCGGACGCTGGCGTCCTGGCCGCTGACCCCGGTCGTCGCGCCATTGAAGCGAAGCACGCGGTTGTCCTCGAACAGCAGGCCGCGTGCCTGAAGCTCGATATCGTCGCCCAGCGGCGCGACCGCACGGACCGAGGTGGACCAGCTATCATAGCGCGCCTTGACGCTGGCCGGCACGCGCTGGGACGCCGGCGTCGTCCAGAACCCCTGGCCGCGGTCCCAGCGGCCCGAGACCACGGCGAAGCCCGAGCCAAGCTCGGGCGCGAGCGTACCCGACAGCTCGGTCTCGCCGCGGTCGTCGACGAGCGCCTGGCCGGAGAACAGGCCCAATTCCTCGGCATTGGCACTGGTCAGCTCGATCGTGCCGGCGACCGCGCCCGATCCGAAGGCGCCGGCGCCGCCGCCACGGGTCACGCGCACGCCGCTCAGCCGGTCGGGCGAGATCGCGGAGAACGGAATATAGCCGAACATCGGATCCGCCATCGGCACGCCGTCGAGCAGCATCAGCGCCCGGCTGGTGGCATTGCCGCCCAGCGCGCGCAGGGTGATGCCCTGGGCCGAGGGGTTCGAGGCCCGGCTGTCCGAACGGCGGAACTGCTGGAAACCCGCGACCGAGCTCAGCACGTCCTCGAGGCGGCCCGAGGCAGAAGAGTTGATCCGCTCCCGCCCGATCTCGGAAATGTCATAGGCCGGGGTCGCCGGGGTTTCCTCCAGCCCGCGGCCGGTGACGACGATGTCCGACGCCGGACTATCGGCCGTTTCGGCGCTGGCGACAGCCGGGAAAGCGAGCGTGGCGGCGGCGCTCAGCAGCGCGAGGCGGATAGGATTCATGCAGCTCCCATAGGCAAGGTTCGGGCCCGTGAGAATGGGGCCGATGCGCACGCGCATTGACATTTTCCGCTATGATTGGCAATGATACAGTATAGATCATAAGAGATTGGGAATGCTGAATGTCCGAAGCCGACGCCTGCCCTTTCTCCAATCGCGATGATCGCAAGTCCGCCGCGCTCGCCGAAGCCGAGGCGCGGCCCGATGCCGGGTTCGCGCCAATCGTCAATTTCGACTTCGCGCGCGATGTCATGCGCAGCCCGGCGATGGTCCAGGGCATGGAAGCCGACTATTTCAAGGACAAGGAACCGAGCAAGGTTCCGGTGATCTTCCTCGACGGTGAGCTGCACAAGAAGCGCCGCGCGCAGCTGGCGCGCTATTTCACGCCCAAGGCGATCAAGGACCGCCACCGCAAAGTGATGGACCAGACCACGGACGAGGTGATGGCACAGCTGCGCCGCACCGGCCGCGGCCAGCTCGACGTGATGAGCCTGCGCCTGGCCTGCGACGTCGCCGCCGAGATCGTCGGCCTGACCAATACCGATCCCGACGCGATGTCCAATCGGCTGCGCAAGAAGTTCACCGCCAGCGGCAAGCGCAAGCGTCCGGGTCTGGCGGGCAAGCTCGGCGCGCTCGAGGACGTGGTTCGCACCTTGTGGTTCTTCAAGCGCGACGTGGTTCCCGCGATCCGCCACCGCCAGAAGCACGATAGGGACGACGTGATCTCGTTCCTCGTGCGCGAGGGCTATTCGGACCAGGAGATCCTGGTCGAATGCATGACCTATGCGACCGCCGGGATGATCACCACGCGTGAATTCATCGTCATGTGCGCTTGGCACCTGCTCGAGAAAGAGGACCTGCGGCGCCAGTTCCTCGAAGGCGGCGAGGACGTCCAGTTCGCCATTCTCGACGAGGTTCTGCGTATCGATCCCGTCGCCGCCTATGTCTATCGCAAGGCCGAGGCGGACATGACCGCGACCGACGGCCGCGTGGTCAAGGCCGGCGAGCAGTTCCTCGTCGACATCCGCAACATCAACCTCGACGAGGAAGCGACCGGGGCCTGCCCCTTCGCGATCGATCCCGAGCGCTCCAAACGCCAGAAGATGCCGAGCAACTGGATGAGCTTCGCCGACGGCCCGCACCGCTGCCCAGGCGCGCAGGTCGCGATGCACGAGACGCGGGTGTTCCTCGATGCGCTGCTCCGCGTGCCGGGCATCCGCCTCGCGCGCAAGCCGACGATGGGCTGGATCGAGGAGATCAACGGCTACGAACTCCACGGCGCGATCGTGGAGTGCGATCCTTCGCGCTAGTTCAGCCCCAATAACCGGCGCGCAGTGCCGCCCAGGATCGCAGCTTTCTGCTCCTCGTCGAGCTCCGCCTGCTCGACCGCGTCGAGCGCGACCACGCGTGGGACGCGTGACATCGAGTAGTAATTGCTGCCGAAGACCAGCCGGCCGGCGCCGATGCGGCGCACCGCCCGCTCGACCCCGCGGCTGCCGAGCAGCGTCGAGGTAAGGTCGATATGGACGTTGTCGCAGACCTCGGCGACGGCGATCAGCTGGTCGAGGTTCTCGGGGCTGGTCATGGCATCGAGCGCGAAGAACGGCGTGCGCCGGAACCGTTCGGCCAGCCGTCGCAGCCGCCAGGGCGATTCGAAATCGCCATTGGCATAGCAATGCGCGAGCACCGCCATGCCGTGCGCTTCCATCGCTTCGACCACCGCGAACATCACCGGATGATCCATTGGCAGCCCCTGGAAGCGGTGATGCCAGGACAGGCCACGAAAACCCATTGCCGCCAGGCGTTCGACTTCGGCGACATTGGCCATGCCATGGCGCGGGTCGAGGGTGCCGAACACCGCCACGAAACGGTCAGGCGCCAGCGCGGCATAGGCATGGAGCCCGTCGTTGATCGCGCGGACATCGGCGATGCCCTGCGGCGCGGCATAGGAATGGCCGGGCATCAGCGCGCACTGGCCGATGCCGAAGCTGTCGAGGAAGGCGATGCGCGTGTCGCGGTCCTCTTCCACGGTCGCGCTGCGGCCCGCCGATCCGGGCACTTTGCCGAAATGCTGATGCAGATCGAAGTGCATGCTCATGCCGGCGTCTCCACGAAGGGAAAGAGCCCGGCGGCATTGCGATGGAGGATTGCGTTGCGGTCTTGCTCGCCGATCGTCGACCGTTCGATCACGCCCATCGTTTCGGCAAACCCGTCGCCCCCTCCGGTGCCGAAGAGCAGTCGGTCGGCCCCCATGCTCGCGACGAGGTGGTCGAGGTCGTAGCCTTCGGACATCGCCGACAGGTCGTAGAACACGCCGGGCGGTCCACCTTTGGCGTCGCGCACCTGCTGGATGCTTTCCCAGGATTCGAAGGCGCCGAGGATCACCAGCGGCGCTCCGCCGCACTGTCCGGCGAGGTTCCACAGTCGCCAGAGCCCTTCGTCGATCGAATAGGGCGCGCTGTGTACCATTGAGAGGAGGCCGAGTCCGTGGGCGTGGCGGATCAGTTCGGCGAGGCCTGCATCGTTGCCAAACAGGCCCTGCGCGCGGGGACTCCAGACGACTCCCACGGCACCGAGCGAGGCCAGCCGCTCGATCTCCCGCGCGGCCGCATCGGCGTATTTCGGCTCGGCGACACCGAAGGCACGGCTTCCGATTTCTCGCGCCGCTGCCACCAGCGCGTCGTTGACCGCGCGGTTATCCTCGATGCCGCCGGCCAGCGAATAGTAGACCGGCGGGGTCAGCAGCCGCAGCGCTCGCGGCTCCTGTTCTGCATCGTTCAGCCGGGCAGCGATCCGCGTGGCGATCGTCGGCGAATCGACCAGTTCGTATTCGTCCGAGACGCGCACCGCGCGAAAGTTGATATCGATCGGCGCGTCCATCGCTTCCCCGCCTTCTCCCATCCCGATCCGCGTTTATCACCTTGAGGCCGCCGGGAATCCCTGCAAGTTTCACCGGCAAGGCATGGGCCGTCAATCGCCCATCGGACAATAGGCGGGAGCACGGCCATCATGGCGGAAGAACTGGCGATCGTTCGGGGGATCCCGCTCGAGGAGGAGCCGGGACTCGGCGCGCTGACCCTGCCGGGTTTCCTGCGCCAGGTGGTGGATCGCTATGGCCCGCGTGAAGCGCTGGTCGAGCACCGCGAAGACGGCACGCCCGAGCGCTGGACCTACGACGATCTGTGGGACCGTTCGGTGGCCGTGGCGCGCGCGCTGATCGCTTGCGGCGTGGGCAAGGACGAACGCGTCGGCATTCTGATGACCAACCGGCTTGAATGGGTTTCGGCCTTCTTCGGGATCGGGCTCGCGGGCGGCACGGCGGTGGGCCTCTCGACCTTCTCGACCCCGGCTGAACTCGAATTCCTGATCAAGGCCTCGGGCGTGTCGGTCGTGATGTTCGAGGGGCGGGTCCTGGCCAAGGATTTCGCCGCAATCCTGACCGAGCTCGAACCGGCGATCACCAGCGCCGCGCCGGAGAAGCTGGCTGCGCCCAAGTTCCCGTTCCTACGGCGGCTGGCCATGGTCGATGCCGGTCGGACCGGCGGCGCGATCGAAAGCTGGGACGCGTTCCTGGCGAACGGTACTGCGGTCGCGCCTGAACTGGTCGATGCCCGCGCCGCGACGGTAAAGCCGTCGGACCCGGCGTTGCTGTTCTTCTCGTCAGGATCGACAGGCAAGCCCAAGGGCATTCTCAATTCGCACCGCGGGGTGAACATCCAGTCCTGGCGCTGGAATCGCATCTACGGATTCGATCACGAACTGCGCACCTGGTCGGCCAACGGCCTGTTCTGGTCGGGCAACTTCTCCATCGCGCTCGGGGGTACTTTCGCGGCCGGTGGCACGCTGGTGTTGCAGCGGACTTTCGATCCCGCAGGGGCATTGCGGCTGTTCGAGAGCGAGCGGGTCAGCCTGGTCTATTGCTGGCCGCACCAGTGGGCGCAGCTCGAGGCTCTGCCCGGCTGGGACGACGCCGACCTGTCGAGCTTCCATTATGTCGACGCCGAACTGAACCTGCGGCGCCCGCAGAAGAGCGTCACCACCAAATGGACCGAGCCGCGGTCGAGCTATGGTTCGACCGAAACCTTCACGATCTCCACCGTCTATCCCCTCGGCACGCCGCGCGCGGTCTGGGAAGGGACGAGCGGCGAAGTGCAGCCGGGCAACACGGTCAAGATCGTCGATCCGGAGACCGGAGAAACCCTGAAACGCGGCGAGACGGGCGAGATCGCCGTGAAGGGACCGACGCTGATGCTGGGCTACATCGGCGTGCCCAACGACGAGGCGCTCGATGCAGAGGGCTTCTACCGCGCCGGCGACGGCGGCTATCTCGACGATCGGGGCCGGCTGATCTTCCAGGGGCGGATCAACGACATCATCAAGACCGGTGGCGCCAACGTATCGCCGGTCGAGATCGACTGGGCGTTGGCCTCTTGCCCCGGGATCAGCGTCTGCAAGACCACAGGCGTGCCGCACGACACGCTGGGCGAAATGGTGGTGACGCTGGTCGCGCCCGAGCCCGGCCATCCGCTGACCGGCGAAGACGTGATCGCCTTCCTCAAGCCCAAGCTCGCGTCCTACAAGGTGCCGCGCAAGGTGATCTTCGTCAGCGGCGACGACCTCGGCCTGACCGGCACCGCCAAGATAAAGCCCGCCGAAGCGCGGGCGCTGGCCGCGCGCAAGATTGCCGAGGAAGTGGCCTGAGCCAGCCTCAATCCATCGTCACGCCGCCGTTGACGTAGAGATTCTGCCCGGTGACGAAGCGGCTGGCGTCCGAGGCGAGGTAGAGCATGGCGTAGGCGATGTCGGTCGGTTCGCCGATGATCCCCAGTGGCGCGGCGCCGCGGCGCAGGCGCAGGGCGTCCGCGCGCTTGGCCTCGTCGAGCGTGCCGTCGGGGTTGCGGTAGCTCCAGGTCGCCAGCGGGGTCTCGACGAAGCCCGGCGACACGGTGTTCGCGCGGACGCCGAAAGGCCCCATTTCGCGGGCGATGTTGCGGGTGACGGCGCTGACGCCCGACTTGGTCATGGCATAGACCGACAGGTTCGGCGGCGCGCTGACCGCGCCGGTCGACGAGATGTTGATGATCGAGCCCGATCCCTGTTCTTTCATCACCCGCGCGGCGGCCGTGCTGCCCCAGAACACGCTCTTGAGATTGATCGCGATGATGCGGTCGAGCAGTTCCTCGGTCACGTCGAGCATCGGGCAGGGGCCGGCGGTGCCGGCGACATTGGCCCAGACATCGATCCGGCCGAGTTCGAGCGCCTTCGCAGCGAGGGCATCGACATCGGCGCGGCGGCTGACGTCGGTGCGCAGCGGGACGGCGGCAGCGCCGATCATGCCGGCGGTCTCGGCCAGCCCCGCTTCATCGACGTCACCGAGCACCACGCGCGCGCCGGCTTCGGCGAAGGTCTGCGCCGTCTGCCGCCCGATGCCGGAAGCCGCGCCGGTCACCACCGCCACGCGGCCCGCCAGGCTGAAACCGTCCATCACTGCCATGTCGCTCTCCCAATCCTTGTCCGGCTGATGGGGCCAGATCGAATTCGGCTAGTCAAACGCTGTTCGGCGATGGAGGATCACTTCCATAATTACGGCAAAATGCCGGGAGGGATGACGATGACCGAACAGACGATCGGCCTGGCCTGGGGAACGGTCTATCAGGCGAACCTGATCGAGACGATCGAAGTGGCGGCGCGCCACGGCTTTCCGACGCTGCAGATCCCGCCCGACATCTACCACGAGTGCCTCGCCGCGGGTACCGACGCGAAGGCGCTGCGGCGGCGGTTGGCCGATGCCGGGGTCAGCGTCCGGGTGGTGGACGGCATCACCGGCGGCCTGCCGGGAATGCCGACCGAGCCGGTGATGTTCAAAGGCAAGGCCATGCTGCGGTTCGACATCGCCGCCTGCCTCGAAGTGGCCGAAGCTCTGGATGCGCCGATCATCAACGTCTCGCACTTCGGCGCGACGACCGCCCAGATCGAGGCTACTGCCGAAGCGGTTGCCTCGGCCTGTCGCCTTGCCGCGACGCGTGGCGTTACTGTGGTCCTGGAATTCGTGCCCGACAGTGGCAATCCGAGCATCGGCAATGCCCAGGCCATAGTGGCGGCCTGCGGCGAGAGGAATTGCAAGATCCACCTCGATACCTGGCACCTGACGCGAAGCGGCGGCACCGTAGCGGACATCCGCGCGCTGCCGCCCGGCTCGATCGGCGCCTTCCAGCTGTCCGACCGCATCGCACCGCCGCCCGGCACGGCCTATGTGCCGATGACCGGCCGCTCGCTTCCCGGCGAGGGCGAACTGCCCCTGGGCGAGATCGTCGCGGCGGCACTGGCCAACAGCCCGGACATCACGATCGAGGTCGAAGTGTTCAGCGAGGAACTGGCGGCGATGACCGCCGATGGAGCGGCGGCGCGGACGGCGCAAGCCGTGCGAGCCTGGCGAAAACAATCGCTCTAGGAGGTTGTCGAAGCCTTGTGGCGTAGCCACTTCCTGCGCGCACAACAGCACTCAGCGAGGAACCCCATGAGCTTCACTCTCTACGACGCCTCCGCCCCGATCTTCATCGCCTCGCTCCGCGACATGAGCGCCTGGCTGGACAAGGCGGCGGCCGAGAAGTCCGAAGCTGAATTGCTCGAAGCCCGCCTCGCGCCCGACATGCGCCCGCTGCCCTCGCAGTTCCAGTTCGCCTCGGACACGGCGAAGAACTGCATGGCCCGCCTCGCCGGGGTCGAGGCGCTGTCCATGCCCGACACCGAGACCACTTTCGCCGAACTCAAGGACCGCCTCGCGCGCACGGTCGCCTATGTCGAGAGCTTCGACCCCGCGGTGATCGCGGCGAGCGAAGAGCGCCCCATCGCGCTACGCTTCCCCAACGGCACCGGCTTCGACTTCAGCGGCCGTGCCTATCTGACGGGCTTCGCGCTGCCGAACTTCTTCTTCCACGTCACGACCGCCTATGCGCTGCTGCGCGCTGGCGGCGTGTCGCTGGGCAAGCCCGACTACCTCCAGCACCTCGGCATGCCGAACTTCACCGCCTAGTCTGGGCCTAGTCTACCGGGGGCCGGTTCTGCGCCCAGGGCCGTTCCTGTTCGAACATTCGGGCGGCGCGGAGGAGCAGGTGCTCCTCGCCCGGCCGCCCGATGATCTGCAGGCCCACGGGCATGCCCTGGTGGAAGCCGATCGGTACCGAGGCGCCGCAATAGCCGGCGACATTGGTGATGAAAGTATAGGCGGTGTACTGGAACGGCGTGACGTTCTCGACGCCGCAGCGAAAGGCCGTGCGCGCGATGACCGGGCAGAGCAGCAGGTCGTGGTCGCGGAAGAAGTCGTCGATGTGGGTGCGCTTGCGCCGGCGGACCTGGGGATCGATCGACAGCGCATAGTCGAGCATCGTCGGCCGGTCCGAGCGGTCGCGGATGTAGATCGCGACCTTGGACCAGGCTTCCTTGCCCTGGCTCATCGCCCAGGAGATCGGGTCGAGCATGCCGGGCATGAGTTGCTGCGACAGCGCCGCCATCTTCCACTTGGCATAGTCGCCGTCGAGCTCGAGCTCGTCGTGCGGGTCCTCGAAGCGAAAGGTGGGTTCGGAATAGGTAACGCCGAACTTGCGGAAGACCTGCGCCGCCTCATGGCAGAGGTCGACGATCGCTGGCTCATCGGGTTCGACACGGCCGAGATCGCTCGACCAGGCAACGCGCAGCCCGGCGATGCCCTTGTCGAGTTCGGCGAGGTAGTCGGGCGGTGCATCGCGGCGGGTGCGCGGATCGCGCTCGTCGCTGCAGGCCACCGCCTGCATCAGCATGGCCGCGTCGCGCACGTCGCGCGTCATCGGGCCGACGACGCTGGAGAGCAGGCCGAAGTCGCCCTTGATGTCGGGCACGCGGCCGCGGCTCGGCTGGAGGCCGAAAATGCCGCTGAACGAGGACGGGATGCGGATCGAGCCGCCGCCGTCGGTGCCCAGCGCCAGCGGGCCGAGGCCCGCGGCGGTCGCCACGCCGGCGCCGCCGCTCGATCCGCCTGAGGTCCGCGTCTTGTCCCAGGCGTTGAGGCATTCCTTGGCGACGAGGTTCACGCTGCGCCGGTTCAGCTCGAACTCGGGCAGGTTGGACTTGGCGAAGACAATCCCGCCAGCCCGTTTCAGCCGTTCGGCGGCGACCGATTCCACTTCGGGCACGTGATCCTTGAACAGCTGTGAGCCGTAAGTCGTGCGCTGGCCCTTGGTGGCGATCGAGTCCTTGAGGCTCACGGGCAGGCCGTGGAGCAGCGGCAGGCCTTCGACTCCGCGCGCATAGTTCTCGGTCGCCGCCTTGGCCTCGCTCAACAGGCGATCGGGGAAGACGGTGATGAAGGCGCTGAGGTCTTCGAGTCGCTCGACGCGGGCCAACAGGAACTGCGCGAATTCGAGCGGCGAGAGCTGCTTGCTCGCAAACATCTCGCGCAGGCGCCAGGCCGGCGTCCAGGCCAGTTCGGTATCGGTCATCGCGTCCTCTCCGCTTTGTTCTGGGCGGAGAGGTTAGCGGCCGGGGGCGATGCCGCAATTGCCGTTCGTCCCGGTTCGGCGTCCCACCGTCCGGAGCGTCAGAACGGCTTGGGATGCCGCTCGCGCAGCCGGGCGAAGGCGGTGCCCGGACCCTCGGCGAGCCGGGCCTCGATCCGCTGACAGACTTGCTCGGGCGTCATCGCGCTGGAGTCGAGCTCGAGGTCGTAGATCTCGTTGGCGTAGGCATGCTCATAGAACCACGGCGTCACCGCGCCGAGCTGTTCGGCGAAGGCCTGGACGATCTCGGGACCCGCCGCGGCCATGGCTTCCTGGATCGGCGGCGGGATGAAGCTGATCTCGCGGGTGGTGACGCGCTTTTCCAGCACGTCCCACGACGGCTTCAGGTTGACGAACAGCACCGGCACGCCCTCCATCCGCCAGACCGCGTCCTGAAGAACCGGCGGATCGACGAACATCAGGTGGTCGACCACCACGCTCTGCCCGGTGCGCGATGCCGCGGCGATCATCGCATGCATCGCCGAAAGCGCCTGCATGCAGACGGGGCCATAGGCGGTCGGCTGGTAGCCCTGCTCCTTCATCGCGCCGAACATCGTGTAGCGCGCGGGCAGGAGAGTGCCCGCCAGCAGGTCCATGCCGAACATCAGGTAAGGATCGGGCGAATGGCGCGCGAGAGTGGCGCAGGTCGTCGTCTTGCCCGCGCCCGAGGTGCCGTTGATGACGACGATCTGGCCGCTCACAGGCGCACCATCGCGCGGAACTGTTCGAGCGGCTGGAATTCCTGGATGTCGCCCCAACCTTTCATGCCGTTGCCGAAGTCGGCTTCGAGCAGCGACCAGACCACCTGCACACGTGGATAGAAGTTGACCATCAGATCGCTGCAGGTGCGCGCCTTGATGGCGATGCTGCGACCCTTCTCGTCAATCAGCGTCACGTCGAACAGGCGCGGAGTGACCTTGCCCATCTCGGTAATCAGCCGCTGTCCGCCGACCAGCGACGCCGTCTCGCCGTTCAACTTCAGGAATCCGCCGACCACGCGCATCTCGTCGCCTTCGCCCATGACCTGGGTGTGAAACGCATTGTCCGGGTCCGCGACCGCCCAGAAATATGAGCCGCGTTTAACCCCGTCCATCTGGCGCACCCCCCAGGAACTGTCGCGCAGGGCATAGCTGTCGACCTGCATCGTCTCGCCGCGCAGCTCGATCGTGCCGGTGACGCGGCCCATCTGCTCGAAATGCATGCGGTTGTCGGCCGACATGCCGGTTGCCTCGATCTCCATGCCGAGGAAGTGATGCGGTTCCTCGATCCCGTTCCAGACGAGGTCCATCCTGAAATCGGGCTGATCGTATTTCAGCGCGTACTTCCGCCGCGGCTCCAGCACGCGCACCTCGAACGAGGTGTGCGAGCGGAAGTCGAACTTCTCGCCGCCTTCGGGCATCGTCTGGAAGTGGTGCCAGTCGTAGTAGAGGCAGTCCCAGGTATGCGCGCCCGATCCGTCCCACAGGACCGGCCCACCCATCAGCAGGTTCATGTTGGGGCGGAAGAAGTAATAGACCATGCCGTGGATTTCCTTCTCCGGGATCGAGAAGGAGAACCAGCAGCTTTCGTTCCAGTAGGGATCGTCGGTCCGCGTCGGGGCGAAGCGGTCTAAGTCGACGTTGCTCATGCGCCGCCGCCCATGAAGGCCGGGCTGATCGCGCTGGTGAAGACGCCGCTGGCGAAGCCCTGGTCGGTGTAGAGGAACGATCCGGTGACAGTGGCGCAGAGCGAGCTGTTGAGCAGGATCAGCGGCCAGGCCTGTTCCTCGGCGGTGGCCATGCGGCCGAGCGAGGGGAAGGGCCAGGCGGCGATGAATTCGTCGGTCATGATCTCCTTCGACTGATCGACGAAAGCGGTCTTGGTCGGGCAGGGGCCGATCGCGTTCAGGCGGATGCGGCGGGTGTTGCCCAGCTCTACCGCCTTATTCTGCACCCAGACGACGAGCATTTCCTTCGAGCTGGTATAGCCGTCGCGCACGCGCTTGTCGGGATCGGCTTCGCACCAGGCATAGGCCTCGTCGGGGTCCGAGATCGCCAGCATCTCCAGGCTCTGCGCGACGTTGCCCTGCCACCCCATCGCCGCATCGGAAGAGATCAGCGCGATGCCGGCGCCGTCGCGCACCGAAGGCAGCAGCGTTTCGACGAACAGCCGCGTGCCGATGTAGTTCACGCGCATGCAGTAGAGCGCGCCCTTGATGTGCGGCGGCAGGCCGGCGCAGGGAAACACGAAGTCGATCGGCGCGACATCGGCGAGGCCCTTGGCGACGCTGCGCACTTGGTCGAAATCCGAGAGGTCGCACTGACGGAAGCTGGCGTTCGGCACCTTGGGCGGTTGGATATCGACGATGTGCACCTTGGCGCCAAGCTCTCCGAGGATCCGCGCAACCTGCTCGCCCATGCCCGAGGAGCCGCCGGTCACCACCACCGTCTTGCCGCTGTAACCGAGTCCGTCGAGATTGCTCATGATCCGTTCCTTATTGATGCCAGGATTCGAAGATGCGTTTGCCGTCCAGCTCGCGCAGATGGCCGACATGCGGCGCGGCGAAATGAGCGGGAATGACGAGGGCGCCGCTGGCGACGAAGGCGTCGATCAGCCGGTTGCGGGTGACGAGAGTCTGGCTGAAGTCGTCGCAGGTATTGGCGTCGATCTCGGGATGGATCAGCTCGATCGGATGATGGAACACGTCGCCGGTGAACCAGGCTTCCCGCCCGGCGGAAGCGAGATGCACCACTGAGTGGCCGAGCGTGTGGCCGTAAGCGGGCTGCGTTTCGAGGCTTGGCGAGATGCGATGATGTTCGCCGACCACGTCGACGAGGCCGGCTTCGATCACCGGCTGGACGCTGGCCGCAAAGATGCCGGCGTTTTCGGGAACGTGCTGGTAGCCGGGCAGATCCGGATTCCACCGGTCCAGCTCGCGCCGGGCGAGCAGGTAGCGGGCATTGGGGAAGGTCGGCACGAAGCGGCCGTCGCGCAGTGTCGTGTTCCAGCCGCAGTGGTCGCTGTGAAGATGGGTGCAGAACACGTGATCGACGTCCTCGGGCCGGATGCCGGTGGCGGCGAAGCGCTCGATGAACGGCGTGTCGAGGTTATCGAACAGCGCGAAATGCGGCAGGCTGCGGCCGTTGCCGACGCAGGGATCGATCACCACCACCCGCCCGTCGACCACGACGATCCAGCTTTGCACGACCATGTCCCAAGTGCCGTCGGCACTTCCCCACTGCGGGATCAACCAGTCGGCATTGCGCGCGACCAAATCCTCGCCGAACATCGTCAAGGGCATCGGTGCCGCCATTTCCTCGACCCGGTGGATCGTGGCATCGCCCAGCGTGAAGCGGTCCATCTCCCGTCCCTCGTCTATTTTCAAACTCCACCGGTGATATAGGCTCTCCCGGTCGGTGCAAGCCGGACTGACCGCGCTGCCGCCTCATGGCGCGTGAGGACAAGCGCCCGCGCTCACGGGATCGTCTTGCCCTCGGCCTCAAGCTCGGCGAAGGCCTCGAGCATCGCCGCCTTGGCCGTGTTGGCCGCCGGGAAGCCCGCATAGACCAGTGTCGAGTAGAAAATCTCCTCGAACTCCACGCGGGTCAGGCCGTTCGCGATGCCCATCTTGGTGTGGTACTTGATCTCGTCGACCTGGCCCTGGCCAATCAGCATGCCCAGCACGGCGAAGCTGCGCAGCTTGCGCGGCAGTTGCTCGTCGCGGGTCCAGATCTGGCCAAATGGGAATTCGAGCGTCCACTTTGCCTGGAGCGAGCCGAAGCCCTCGCCGCTGTCGCCGAATGCGCGGCAGCCATCGGCCATGTCCTGTCCGTAGATTTCGGCGAAGAGGGCCTGGCCCTTATCGATGTTTTCGTTGCTCATCGTACCACCTCGGTCACTGCGCCGCCGTTGGCAGATGAGGCGCGCATCGCGTCGAGGATCTGCATCGAGGCGAGGCCGTCGCGGAAGGTCGGGACGGGCACGGACGAGGGCATCGCGCGGCCCTCGACCCCCGCATACAGGGCCTCGCAGAACCGGGTGAACGGGCCGATCTCGAAGTGCGACAGGCGACGGCTGGAATTGGCGTCTTCGGCGTGCGGTGGCGGGGGCAGCTGGAGGTCGGCCGGCACTTCGAGTTCGCGCGTGCCCTGCCTGTCGGCTACCATGACCTTGCCGCCCTCGGTCCAGACCGTCCCCTTCGTGCCGGCGCAGCGCCACAGGGTCGCCGAAGGACCCCATGCGCCGGCGGTCTGCTGCATCGAGCCTTCGACGCCGTTTTTCATGCGAAAGCGCATCGAGTAGGAGTCTTCGGCGTCGGCCTTGCGATCCGAGACGAGGAACAGGTTGGCCGAAAGGTCCTCGAACTCGCCGAGCCAGGCGCGGATCTGGTCCATCATGTGCGATCCGCCGGCGCCGAGCCAGCCGCCGCCCGAGGCCTTGTCGAACCACCACTTGGGCAGCGGCGTTTCGGGATCGGCGCAGAACGGGATAAACTGGTCCATCGCCAGGAAGCGCGGTTCGCCGATCATGCCCTCGGCGATGGCGCGGCCGAACAGCGCGCGGTCGGGCAGCCAGCGGAACTCGTGCGCGACCATGTGGAACACGCCGGCCTTCTCCGCCGCATCGACCATCGCCTGCGCCTCGGCGCTGTCGAAAGCGAAGGGCTTCTCGCAGACGACGTGGCAGCCGTGGGCGATGGCTTTCAAGGTCAGCGCAGCGTGAGTGCTGGGCGGGGTGGCGATCGTCACGACCTTGGCGCCGGTCGCAGTGATCGCCTCGTCGAGATCGGTGAAGTAGCGCGCGATGCCGTTCTGCTCGGCGCGCTTGGCAAGCTTTTCGGGCGTATTGCCGACGAGGCCGACGACCTCGAAGCCGGTGGCGCGCAGGGCGGGGACGTGGATGCGGCAACCGAAGCCGGTGCCGACGACGAGAGCGGGTATGGGGGCGGTCATTTGGTTCTCTCCTAAGTCCCCCTCCCGCTCGCGGGAGGGGTTAGGGGTGGGCAACTCGACTGGGGCGACCTTTCGGCAGGCCTACCCCCGGCCCCTCCCGCAAGCGGGAGGGGGGAATTACATCACGACGTGGACCTTGGTTTCCTCGTTAGGCCCGCGCAGCCGTGTCATAGTCGCCGGCAGGTCGAGCAGCGGCACTTCGTTGGTCACGATGCCCTTGGGATCGACATGGCCCTTGTCCATCTGGTCGGCGATGTAGAGGAATTCCTTCATGCCATAGCCGACCGCGAACTGGATCGAAGCGCACTTGTAGCTCGCCATGCCGGGGATGATCGGATCGGGCGTGGTGCAGAAGCCCAGGCTGACGATCTTGCCGAACTGCGCGACGTGCATCACCGCCTTGGTCAGCATGCCCTCGGCACCGACGCCTTCGATAACGAGCTGCGGCGATCCGCCCAGCGCTTCGATCACTTCGCCGATCTCGTTGTCGCCGTAGGAGACGAAGGCATCGGCGCCCATCTCGAGGCAGAGGTCCTTGCGCCGGTCCGAGCGCGACATGGCGACGATCTTTCCGGCGCCGAGCCGCCGCGCCCAGTAGATCGCATAGAGCGCCACCGTGCCGCCGCCGAGCACCAGTACGCGGTCGCCCGGCCTGATCTGAGCGAGCTTCACGCCGTAGAGGCTGATCGCCAGCGGCTCGATCAGCGCGCCGTCGGTCATGGACAGGACAGAGGGCAGGCGGGTCGCTACGCTGACCGGCACCTTGGCGAGCTCGGCGAAGCCGACCATCGCCGTTCCCGGCATCGACTGGCAGAGCACGTTGTTCTCGATCGTCCGGCATGAAGAGCACTCGCCGCAAGCCACCGAGGGTAGCACGGCGATACGCTCACCCGGTTTGAAGGTCGTCACGTTCTTGCCGATCTCGATGATCTCGCCGGCATATTCGTGGCCGAACTGGGTGTTCTGGCCGAAGTCCCACATCGTCCCCTTGGTGAACGACAGGTCGGTGCCGCAGATGCCGCAGCGCGAGACCTTGATGATCACGTCGTCGGGGCCGGGTTCGGGATTCGGCAGTTCCTCGATGGTGACGGCCCCCCCGCCGCCCGGATAGATCGCTGCCTTCACTTCTTCTTCTCCACCAGGTCGTAGCGCTGGACATAGTCGCCGAACGGCTCGCGCGCCTGATCGGGCGTCATACCGTAGTCGGCGATGTCATAGCGGTGCGCGCCGCGTGACAGTTCGGGCTTCTCCTCGATCCGCTTCGCCATGGCGGCGCGGGTGTCGTCGGGGATGTCCATGTCGATGAAATCGTAGATCCGTTCGAGCACGGCCATCGGGTTCGCATGGAAATCGGCATGGACCACGTCGATCACCTGGCCCGGGTGCTTCGCGCGCACCGCGTCGCACTTGCGCACCGAATCGGCCCACTTGTTGACCTCGCGCACCAGCATGTTCTCGGCGCGCTGCTGGACGCGGCCGACCTCGTAGATCGGGTGCAGGTTCATCAGCAGCGAGACGAGGCTGGGCACGGCCTTGGCCGGATCGCGGTGCGTCTGGATGACCCTGGCGTCAGGATAGATTGCGAACAGCAGGTCGAGGTTGTCGATATGCCCGGGGTTCTTCAGCAACCAGCGCTTCTCGGGCTCGTTGCTGCCGATCAGCTGCACGCATTTGTAATAGTATTCGTAGGACGGCCGCTCGTCCTGGGTGCGCCACCAGGTGTCGTAGGTCGCCGAGGACCAGCCGCCGCAGGCGATGATGTTCGACTTGAAGCTGTGCCACAGGATCATGCAGCACTCATGGACTTCCTCGGCGGCGCGAAGGTGCGCGGCGCGGGCTTCGGGCGCGTTGTTGTAGTGCGTTTCGAGCTCACCGACCGAGCGGCGGAACTGCGGGTACTCGCTCCAGCGTTCGATCGGCGGGCGCGGCATCGGGCTGTCGATCAGCCAGGTCTGCAGGCCCTGGAAACGCGGGTCGACCGCCATCAGCCGGTGCAGCGCGGTGGTGCCCGTGCGCGGCACGCCAGTGATGACCACGGGCGCGACGATCGGCCGGGCATCGAAGCCGGGATTTTCCTTCATCGACTTGATGGCGCTCGCCCGGCTGCGCAACACGCCGACGACCTGGCCCCAGGCGCCGCGCTTGCCCTGCTCCGAAAAGCGCGGGTCATAGTCCATCGACTGGAGATAGACCTTCAGGCCGGCCAGGTAGTCGTCGGGCCCGAAATCGTCGCTGCCGACTTCCTTAGCAACCAGTTCGTGGAGCTGGTCGGCCGCGGTGCGGAACTGTTCGGGCGGGTCGTAACTGAAATCCATAAGTCAAAAGTCCCTGGTGAGGTCACCTCAGGCGTCAGGAATGCCTCCCAGCGCCGGTCCGCCGTTCACGCCGATCGTCTGGCCGGTGATGTAGGAGGCGGCGTCGCTGGCGAAGAACACGATCATGTTGGCCATCTCGTCGGGCGTGCCGGTGCGGCGCAGCGGGATCGCCTTGCCCATCTCATCCGGCTGGAGCCCCGCGACCTTCCAGGCGTCGAGCACGCGTGGGGAGGCGATCGCACCAGCCGCAACGCAGTTCACCCGGATGCCGTGCTTGCCCCACTCGGCGGCGGTGACCTTGGTGAACATCTGCAAGGCCGACTTGGCCGCCGAATAGTGCGCACCGCCGCGCACGCCGTTCTCGCCCGCGCCCGAGGAGATATTGATGATCGCGCCCGATTTCTGCGCGACCATGTGCTTGCCGGCCTCGCGCGTGGCGACATAGGCGGACTTCACGTTGAGATCGAAAATCAGATCCCAGCCCTTGGTCGGGATCGATTCCAGAGGTCCCATGCGCGTCCCGCCGGCGTTGTTGACGAGGATGTCGACGCGGCCGAATTCCGCGACCGTGCGCTCCACGAGCGCGATCACCGCGTCCTCGTTCTTGACGTCGGTCGGCACCGCAAGGCAGCGGTTGCCGCTCGCCTCGGTAATCCGCGCTGCGGCGGCTTCGAGTTCGTCGGCCGTGCGGCTGCAGATGACGACATTGGCGCCGAGCCGGGCGAGCTGGAACGCGGTGGCATAGCCGATGCCCGTTGCTCCGCCGGTGACGATGGCGACGCGGCCGGTGAAATCGAGTTGTTCGGTAATCACCAGCGGCGCCTCCGCTGACAAGCCCTCACCCGGATACGCAGTTCCTCGGCGCGTTCCTCGGGGCTGACCACGGGGGTATCCGAAGGCAGGTGATCGCGCAGTTGACTCAGCTTCACCCGCTTGATCGTCGGCGTCGGCTCGCTGTCGCAGTCGTACCAGCGGCCATAGATGCCGCCCTCGGTATAGCCGGCCGGGTCGAGCCAGTTGGGTACGCCGGGATCCTCCAGCGAAATCACCGCGCGGAACTTGCCGTCGGAGCTGAGCCTGGCCATCGCGCCATTGGTGCTCGACAGGCGGTAGACATAGTCGAGAGCGTTGAACAAAGGGTCGTTGAGCTGGATGTTCCAATAGGGCGCGCGCTCGGGGATCTCGGTCTCGATGATCAGTGCCTCGTCGGGAGCGAACTGGAAGTTCGCGGGCCAGTAGGTCTGCTTGACCAGTGCGCCGGGCATGCGGATCGGCTCGAACACGTTCCAGCCGACGCGGTCCATGACGCCGTTTTGCATGGCGAAATAGAGGTTGGTCTTGCGCTTGGGAAACTTCGCCATCTCGCCGATCTTGGCGAGGATCTGCTCGGGCGTGAGGCGCGGCTTGGGCGGAACCGGGCTCAAGCATTCGATCGAAAGTTCGGGGTCGGTCTCGTTCGCCCAGTCATAGCGGCGATAGCGCAGGTACATGGCGCCGGCCTTGGGATCGATCTGCGCCCACTTGCCGGTATAGCCGGCCGGGCGCTCGGCGCTGAACACCACCTCGAAGTCCTCACCCAGTTCGAGGCCGAGGTCGGTATCGTCGTAGTCGCTGTGCGCGTTGGGCCGCGGCATCTGGTCGACCGTGCCCGACATGACGCCCTGGATGGTGAAGGACAGGATCTTGCAGGTCCCGCGATTGCCGCTGACGCGGTAGATCAGATCGCCGCGGATTGGGGTGAACACGTAGATATCGTCGGGGTTGGGCTGGAGCGTATAGACCGGGTTCCACAGCGGGCCCCAGTCGGGGTGCTCGGGCGTGGCGTGGAAGTACATGAAATAGGAAAACGATAGGCTGGTCATCGTCTGGCGATAGAGATCGGCCCGGTAGGCCGGGTCCTCGGGCCGCCAGGTCTGCGCCAGGTTATCGACCGCGCCTTCGAGGTCGGCCAGATAGGGCAGTATCGCCGGTTCGATCTCGGCCGTCATAGCATCCTCTCCCAAGCGTCCCGTCCAGGACTCGCGATTAAGATAGTAAATGCTATCTTTGGTTTGGCAAGAGCGGATTCCATCGGCGAAGGCGTGTGCCGCGCGGCAAGTAGAGCGGGTGGCGCGGATGGCCTTCGCCGGTGACGCCCAGGACGTGTACTGGCCCCCCATGCGCGTTGCAGAGCGCCAGCGCCGCGCGGTCGCGGCCGGCGAAAGCACCGTGGTTGCCCCAGGCTAGAATGGTGCGGCTGGATAGGCCCAGGGCCAGCGCAATCGCCTCGTTATTGTCAGCTCCGACCGGATCTAAAGCGCACTTGAGGTCTGTCGGAAGCGTCGCGCGGAAGGCGAAGAGGTTCCAGACGACGAGCCCGGCCAAGCCGGCCTGACGCCCTCGCGCGCGAGCCTGCCGGATGGTCGGATCGTCCCGCGTTTCGTCGGCCTGCGAAGGGTTGAGCATGCCGATGCCGACCAGCTTGGCGTGTGGTGTCGGTAGGCGCCACAACAGGTAGCGCCAGGTGCCGCATGGGCTGAACACGGCACCGAAGCCGCTTGCCCGATCGTGGCGGAAATCGAGCGAGCGTTTCTCCGCCCAGCCGGCGATACGTGGCAGCGCCTCGCTGGCAGCAGGCGCGGCTATTCGGCTGCTCCGATGGTCAGCTCGACCGGGAGGAGACCGTCGATCGTGCCGACGAGCACGTCGCCCGCCGCGATCGGCCCAACCCCGGCCGGGGTGCCGGTGTAGATGAGGTCGCCCGGCGCGAGGTGGTAGAATTTCGAGAGGTCGGCGATCAGCTCGGGCACCGAGAAGATCATGTCCGATAGCACCGAGTCCTGCTTGACCGTGCCATTCTGCGTCAGCCGGATCGCTTGGTCGCCGACCGTGCCAAAGGCGGCAGCACGGGTGATCGGGGCCATGACCGCGGCGTTTTCGAAATCCTTGCCGAGGTCCCAGGGACGGCCCTTGTCCTTGGCCGCGTTCTGCAGGTCGCGCCGGGTCATGTCGAAGCCGCAGGCATAGCCGAACACGGCCGACAGCGCGTCGGCTGCGGCGATGCGAAAGGCCGGCGCGCCGATCGCGACGACCAGTTCCATCTCGTAGTGGCAGTTCGCCGTGCCCGGCGGATAGGCGATCGTCGCGCCCGAGGGGCAGATCGCCCAGGGTGACTTGGTGAAATAGAACGGCGCCTCGCGGTCGGGCTCGGCGCCCATCTCGCGCGCATGGTCGGCATAGTTGCGTCCCACGCAGAAGATGCGGCGGACGGGGAAGCCGGCGCTCTCGCCGAGCACGGGGACCGAGGGACTCGTGGGCAGGTCGAATAGCGTGGTCATGCGACCAGCAGTGGCGCGCGGCGGTCGCGCAGGCAAGAGCCGCTTGTCGCGCGCCGTGCAAGTGTCCATGATCCGGCCGACCATGACCGACGCGCAATATCTCTCCGGCCGACTGCTCCTCGCCATGCCGGGGATGTTCGATCCGCGTTTCGATCATTCGGTGATCGCCATGTGCATGCATGACGAGAACGGCGCCTTCGGCGTCGGCATCGGCCATGTCCGCGAGGGCGTGCGGCTCCATTCGTTGCTCGAAGAGCTCGAGATCGATCCGGGCGAGGCACCCGATTGCGCGGTGCTCAACGGCGGCCCGGTCGAGCCGACGCGCGGTTTCGTGCTGCATTCGCCCGACTGGGGCGGGCAAGGGACGGTCGAGGTGACGGGGCTCTGCGCGCTGTCGGCCTCGCTCGATATCCTGCGCGCCATCTCCAATGGACGCGGGCCGAGCCACTGGCTGATCGCGCTCGGCTATGCCGGCTGGGGGCCGGGCCAGCTCGACAACGAGATGCGCCACCACGGCTGGTACGCCGCCGACGCGCACGGCGAGGTGCTGTTCGAGACGGCCTATGCCGATCGTTGGACCGCTACGTGGAAGGCCGAGGGGATCGACCCGGCGCTGCTGGCGAACGTCACCGGAAGAGCCTGATTGTAGAACGGATCGCGCCGGGCGGTTGATGTTCGCACTTGGTCGTGAGCTTTGAAGACCTATGATCTCCTGCAGACAAGGGAGAGCCTCATGCCGCAGAATAGCTCACGTATTCCTGGGCCCCGCATCCCGCCGCTTCCGCCCGAAGAATTCACGCCCGAGCAGGCCGAGCTGGTCGGCGACTGGAAGAACCTGGTTTTCTCGCGCGTGCTCGTGCGGCGGCCCGACATGTACCGGATATTCCTGCCCTATATCGAGAAGGTCATCGCCGACACCAAGCTGCCGCCGCGCGACCGCCAGATCATCGTCCTGCGCACCTTGGCCGCGGCGAACGACACCTATGAGCTGCATCACCACAAGGTGATCTCGGTCAAGGCCGGGATGAGCGATGCGGAGATCGAGGCGGCTGCTTCGGGCAAGGGCCTGACCGGCTTCGACCGGACGCTGGCCGATGCGGCCGAGGAACTGCTGCGCGATCAGGTCATCGGCGATGCCACCTGGGCGGCGCTGGCCACGCGCTATTCCGAGGAGCAGCTGATGGAGGTCGTCTTCCTGTCGGGCTGCTACGTGACGATGGCGATGCTGACCAAGACCTTCGGCATGCCGCTCGAGGACGAGGCGGAAAACGCCCGGATCAACGCACTGCGCGAATATACCTGAGCGGCAAAAGAGAAAGGGCCCGCCGAAGCGAGCCCTTTCCTTAATTCCAGACTGCGACGGTCAGAGACCGACCACGCCGCCGTCGTTCTTCGTGATGGCGATCGTCGCCGAGCGCGGGCGGCCGGTGGCGTTGCCCGCCTGGCTCTGCGGCCAGTTGCTGGTGATGTTCGACGGATTGCCGTTCTCGCCCGGGTGCTGGATGTTGACGAAGACGGTGCGGCCGTCCGGCGTCGAATCGATACCGGTGATCTCGCATTCCTTCGGTCCGACCAGGAAGCGGCGCAGGTTGGCGCCTGGCGCGGCGCCGATGCGGGTGGCCTGGGTGGCCGTGCCGCCGCTGAGGCTGTTGGTGATCGTCTTGGTCGTGCCGTCGCCGACCGTGCCGGGCTGCCCGCAGAGCAGCATGCAGTTTGTCACGTCGGTATAGGCGCCGTCGTCGGTCTCGATCCACAGCAGCGGCTTCACCAGACCGCTGGCGTTCTGCGGGCGGCCGAACCACAGGCCGTCGGGCGAGGACAGGTCGTTGGTGTCGTCGAGGCCCGAAAGGTTGATGTTGGCGGGATCGAGATCCTTGCCCGAGCCGAACAGGTAGATGTCCCAGGCAAAGCCCGTCGCCTCGGTGGTGTCGCCGGTTTCCTTCAGACGGATGATGTGGCCGTTGGCATTGCCGTTGGTCGCACCGCCGGTGGTCTTGGGATCGGTATAGGCGCGGGGGTTGGCCGCATCGGTCGGGTTGGTGGTGATGTTGCGCGTGCTGTTGTTGGTCAGTGTCAGGTACATCTCGCCGGTGACCGGATTGACTGCGGTCCATTCGGGCCGGTCCATCTTGGTCGCGCCGAGTGCGTCGGCGGCGAGACGGGCATTGGCGAGCACGTCGGCCTGATCGGCGAAGGCATAAGTCGCATTGGCCGCGGTCAGTGGACCGCTGCCGAAGGTCAGCGGCAGCCACTGGCCCGAACCGTCGGCGTTGAATTTGGCGACATAGAGCGTGCCGGCGTCGAGGTACTTGTCGCCGATAGCCAGGCGGCTCGTTGCCGAGGCGTCGGCCGCGGCCCAGGGGGTGTTCGAGACGAACTTGTAGAGGTATTCGTTCGTCGCGTCGTCGCCCATGTACCAAGCGGGCTTGCGGCCATCGATGAACTTGCCCGGCCAGGCGCCCTCGTGGTTCATGCGGCCCAGCGCCGTGCGCTTACGCGGCGCCTGCGTCTTGTCGTAGGGATCGATCTCGACCACCCAGCCATACTGGTAGATCTCGTTGCGGAAGTCCCCGGTGCCGTCGGCCGGCTTGGCCGGATCGAGCGTGATGTTGAACTTGGCGATGCTGGTGTCGCCAGCGGGGGCGGTCGCCGTGGTCCAGTTGAAGCTGCCGCCGTTGGCCGAGCCCTTGCCGTAGCGGGCGAGAGAGACCGCATCCTTGGTTCCGGCGCGCGCGGTGACGTCGCTGGCGTCGCGGCGGAAATAGCCGACCCAGTTCTCTTCGCAGGTCAGGTAGGTCGACCACGGCGTATAGCCGTTGGCGCAGTTGTTGACCGTGCCGCGGCCCTTGGTGCCGTCGGTCGAGAAGGCGGTCTTGAGGAAGGCCGCGCCCTTGGCCGGGCCGCTGAAGGTCGTCGGGGTCAGCGGCGTGATGCGGCGGTTGAACGTCGAGTTCTGGACGTAGCCCCAGGCGCCGCCGGTGCCCTGCGCGAATTCGATCACGCTGATGCCGTGGCACTCGACCTCCTTGAGCACCTCGTCATAGGGGCGCACGCCGCCGGGCGAAGTGGCGCCTGCGGGGTGGAGATAGGCCTGGTTGATGTTCTCGTGATTGATGCACATCACGGCGCGGGTGTTCGATGTCGGATCCGGGCTGCCCGCGGCGTTGAGGCCGAAATAGTACATGCCGTCGTGGTGGTCGCCCGCGCGCTGCGAGAAGCCGGCGTCGCTGCCGTCGTTGGCATAGGCCGAGACGCCGGTCGCGATCGGATCGCCGGTGCGATAGACCACGGTCGCGGTATAGCCGGCGGGGACGCTGACGATGTCGGCCTGGCTCTTGGCCACGGCGGTGAAGCCCAGCACGGCCGGGCTCACGGTCAACGTGGTTTCGGCCGTGGTGGTCGCACCCTTGGCGTCGCGCGCGGTGAACTGGAACTTCAGATCGGTCGCCGCGCTGACGCTGGGCGCCAGGAAGGTGACCACGCTGCCGGTAGCGTTGGTGACAGTCAGCGTGACCGTCGGTCCTGAGGTCTGGGCCCAGACCACGCCGCCGCCGGTGCCGTCGTCGGTCGCGGTTCCGGTCAGGGTGACGAGGCGGCCCGACGACGTGGCACCGGAGGAGCCCGCGGTCACTACGGGTGCAGCGTTGGCTGTGTCGTCGTCGCCGCAAGCCGTCAGCATCGAGGTGCCGAAAAGCGCCATTGTCGCGGCGCCGATCCCGCCGAACAGCGTCTGGCGGCGCGAGTAACGCTCCGCGACGATTTCGTTCAGCGAGATGTTTGCAGAGCGGTTGGTATCGACGTCGCCGTCGCTGTATCCAAAGTTGATTGTGGTGTCCGTCATCGCCCGGTCCCCATGGTTTGTTGTTAGAGGGCGAGTCGTTAGCCGGGCTCGATGACAGCTGTGCTCCAGCTCGGTGTCCGAAAAATATCCGAAATATGACCGTTTTCAGACGACGTAGGCGCGGATGAAGGTGGTCATCGCATTGTCGACCTCGGCCTCGATCGTTTCGGGCGCGAGCGAGTCGATCAGGCCCATAAGCATTCGCTGATGTTCGCCGGCCATGCACAGCGCGATGAGCTGGCGCGCGGCGATCAGCGGGTCGGCGGGGCGCAGCGACTTCCGTTCCATCGCCCCGGCGAGGAATTCGGCGAGCAGTTGCTGTGTCTGCCGCGGCGCGCGCTCGTAGAAGATTTGGCCGATCTCGGGAAAGCGGTTGGTCTCGCCCACGACCAGCCTGTGCAGCGCGATCGCTTCGGGCGAGGTCACCTTGCGCAGAAATTCGATGCAGAAGCGCCGCAGCGCCGCCTCGACCCCGTCGCGAGGATTGAGGATCAGCGAAAGCTGCGCGCGGAAGGCCTGGGTCACGCGGTCGATCACCGCGGCGAAGAGCACTTCCTTCGACGCGAAATAGCTCCACAAGGTTCCCTTGGAACCTCCGAGCGTCGCGGCGATTGCTGACATCGTGGTTCCGGCATAGCCGTGCTCGAGGAAGGACGCCGCAGCGACGTCGAGGATCGCCTCGTGCCGCGACTGGCGACGCGCTTCGCGGCGGCTCGGAGCAGGAGGAGGCGTTTCGTGCATTTCATCGTACGATATAGTACGGTTTTTCTGTTGACAAGGCACAGGGCCGCGCCCATCTCTGCCGGCATACCAGACAGTACGGTTTCCTGATGCGCCAGCCGAGTCTCTCTCTTGCCCTGCGAACCGCCGTGCCGCTGGCCGCCTTGTTGGCTGCCGCCTGCGCGCCTGTGCCGAATCTCGGTCCCAAGCCGCTGCCGCGCGCGCCGGAAACCGTCGATTCGCGCCAGAGCCTGCCCGCCACGCCTGGCGCCGCTTGGCCGGGCGACCTCTGGTGGAAGGCGATCGGCGATCCCCAGCTCGACGCCCTGATCGAGGAAGGGCTGCGTAATTCGCCCGACGTCGCCGCCGCGGCCGCGCGGTTCCGCCGCGCCGCCGGCATGGCCCAGGAAGCCCGCGGCGCAACGCTGCCCTCGCTCGACGTCGGCGGTTCGGTGGTCGAGCAGAAGCAGTCGATCAACCTCGGCTATCCCGATCAGTTCAAGGATTTCCTGCCCAAGGGTTGGCACGATTTCGGCGAGGTTAGCGCCAGCCTCGGCTACGATCTCGACATCTGGGGCAAGAACCGTGCGGCGCTCGCTGCAGCGACCTCGGAACGGCGCGCAGCCGCGATCGACGCGCAGCAGGCGCGGCTGATGATCGCGACCGGCGTCGCTGCGGCCTATGTCGATCTCGCGCGGTTGTTCGCGCTGCACGATGTCCGTCAGGGCGAACTCGACGTGCGCATCGCGAACCAGAAGCTCATCGCGGATCGTCGGGCCAACGGGCTCGAGAACCGGGGCAACGAACGCCAGGCCGATTCCGAAGTGGCCAGCGCACGCGCCTCGCTCGGCTCCGTGAACGAGCAGATCGGGCTGCGTCGCAACCAGATCGCCGCGCTGATCGGCGCGGGGCCGGACCGCGGGCTTGCCATAACCGAGCCGGCGCTTCCGACCGTCGCGGCGCGCGGACTGCCCGAGAACGTGACCACCGACCTCGTCGGACGGCGACCTGACGTCGCCGCGGCGCGTGAGCGGGTCGAAGCGGCGGCGAGCCGGATCAAGGTCGCCCGCGCCGATTTCTTTCCGGCGATCCGGCTGAGCGCGCTGTTCGGCGTCCAGGCGCTGGGGCTCGGCTCGCTGTTCGAGGGCGATTCCACCTATGGCCATGTCGGCCCCGCGATCAGCCTGCCGATCTTCCACGGCGGTGCAATCCAGGGCCAGTACCGCGGCGCGCGCGGTTCCTATGACGAGGCTGTGGCCGATTACGACAAGACGGTCGTCACCGCCTATCAGGAGGTTGCCGATGCGGTGACCAGCCAGCGGTCGATCGCGCAGCAGCTGGCTGACGCCCGGACTGCGCTGGCTGCTTCGCAGGATGCCTTCGAGATCGCCCGCCAGCGCTATCAGGGCGGGCTTTCGAACTATCTCGATGTCCTGGAAGTTCAGGATCGGCTACTGGTCGTGAAGCTTGCGGTGGCAAGCCTCGACGCCGGCCAACGAAGCGTCGAGATCAACCTGATCCGTGCCTTGGGCGGCGGCTTCGAGCCTGCCAATCTTGCTGCGCCAAACCGCATTCCCACTCCCGACAGTCTTGATACCAAGGACGAACCGCATGGCTGAAGCCAACCCCGAGGACATCCAGCAGGCCGCTGCTGCGGAGGATGAGGCTGCGATCAGGCAGGCCAGCCAGGCGGCCAAGCGCCGGATCTGGCTGACGCGGCTTGCCATCGTCGTCGCGGTCGTCGCGCTCGGCTATGCGCTCTGGTATTTCCTCGTCGGCCGCAACCACATCAGCACCGACAACGCCTATGTGAACGCCGAGATCGCGCAGGTTACGCCGCTGATCTCGGGTCAGGCGATCGAGGTGCGGGTCAAGGACACGCAGGCGGTGAAGCGCGGCGACATCCTGGTCATGCTCGACCCGTCGAACCAGAAGATCGCCGTCGCCCAGGCCGAAGCCGAACTGGCCGAGGCGCGGCGCAAGTTCCGCCAGACCGTGGCGACAAATGCTTCGCTATCGGCCCAGGTCCAGGCCCGCGGCGCGGACATCGCCCAGGCCCAGGCCCAGGTGACCGCGGCGCAGGCGGAATTTGAGAAGGCGCGCATCGACCTCCAGCGCCGCCAGGCGCTCTCGGGCAACGGCGCGGTCTCGGGCGAGGAACTGAGCTCGGCGCGACAGGCCTTCGAGAGCACGCGGGCGCAGCTCGCGCGGGCGCAGGCCGGCATAGCCCAGGCCCAGGCGACGCGCACCGCGGCGCAGGGCGAATACGAGGCCAACGACGCGCTGGTGCGCGGTTCGCGCGAGGACAACGATCCAGCGGTGCAGGCGGCCCAGGCCAAGCTCGACGCGGCGCGGCTCGATCTCCAGCGCGCGGTGATCCGCGCGCCGATCGATGGCACGGTGACCAAGCGCCAGGTCCAGCTCGGCCAGCGCGTGGCCCAGGGCACACCGATCATGACGATCGTGCCGCTGAACCAGGTCTATATCGACGCCAACTTCAAGGAGCGTCAGCTCAAGGGCGTCGAGGTCGGCATGCCGGCGACGGCGACGGCGGACATCTATGGCGGCTCGATCACCTATCACGGCAAGGTCACGGGCATCGCCGGCGGCACTGGCGCCTCGATGGCGCTGATCCCCGCGCAGAACGCCACGGGCAACTGGATCAAGGTGGTCCAGCGCCTGCCCGTGCGCATCGAGCTCGATCCCAAGGAACTGGCCGCGCACCCGCTGCGCGTCGGCCTCTCGATGGAAGTCGAGATCGACACCGCGGGCAAGTGATCGGACAATGGCCAGCAAGCCCCAATCCGCTCAGGCGCGACAGGCCGAGGAACAGACCTGGCTGTTGATCCCGCCGTCGCGCCGCATCCTTGCGGGCATGATTCTGGCGCTCAGCAACTTCATGGTGGTGCTCGACATCACCATCGCCAATGTTTCGATCCCGCATATCTCGGGCAATCTCGGTATCTCGCTCGACCAGGGCGCCTGGGTGATCACCTCCTATGCGGTGGCCGAGGCGATCTGCGTGCCTCTGACCGGCTGGCTGTCGCAGCGTTTCGGCGCAGTACGCTGCTTCATGATGGCAATGGTCGGATTCGGGATCTTCTCGTTCCTCTGCGGCAGCTCGGTGACCCTGGGCATGCTGATCGCCTGCCGGATCGGCCAGGGCCTCTGCGGCGCGCCGCTTATGCCGATGTCGCAGACCCTGCTGCTGCGGGTGTTCCCGCCGGAGAACCGGACGGCCGCGATGGGCATCTGGGCGATGACGACGCTGGCGGGGCCCGCGCTCGGCCCGATCATCGGCGGCTACATCAGCGACAACATCAGCTGGCACTGGATCTTCTTCATCAACCTGCCGGTCGCGGCCTTCTGCGTGGTCATGGGCTATCTGCTGCTGCGCCCGGTCGAGACCAAGATCAGCAAGCTGCCTATCGATGCGGTCGGGCTGGCGCTGCTGATCTTCTGGATCGGCTGCCTGCAGGTCATGCTCGATATCGGCCGCGATCACGACTGGTTCGGCGATCCCAAGATCGTCATGCTGGCGATCGGCGCGGCGATCGGCTTTTGCGTGTTCATCATCTGGGAGCTCACCGAGGAGCACCCGATCGTCAACCTGCGCATCTTCCGCAACCGCGGCTTCTCCGCCGGCGTGTTCACCCTGGCCTTCGGCTTCGGCGCGTACTTCGCCTCGATCGTGTTGATCCCACAGTGGCTGCAGAGTTCGATGGGCTATACCGCGACCAAGGCCGGGCTGATCACCGCCTTCACCGCGATCGCCGCGATCGCCGTCGCGCAGATCGCCGCCAAGATGCTCGCCTGGGCCGATCCCCGGGTGATGATCTCCTGCGCGATCGTCTGGATGGCCTTGATGACGCTGCTGCGCACCGGCTGGACCACCGGCGCGGATTTCTGGACCCTGGCGATGCCGCAGATATTGCAGGGGCTGGCGATGCCGTTCTTCATGGTGCCGCTGACCTCGGTCTCGCTGGCGGCGGTCAAGCCCGAGGAGGTGCCTAGCGCTGCGGGCCTGCAGAACTTCCTACGGACGATGGCCATCGCCGTCTCGACCTCGCTGGCGCTCACCACGATGGGCGACGCGCAGCGGGTCTCGCGCAGCGAGCTGGTGGGCAAGCTCCAGCCCGACGCCACGGTCGGCACGCTGTCGGGCATGGGCATGTCGGCCGAACAGGGCCGGCAGACGATCGCGAACCTAGTCGAGGACCAGGCGACGATGCTCGCGGTCGACCACACGTTCTGGATCACCGCCTTCGTGCTGTTCTTCGCCGCCGCGCTGGTCTGGGTTTCGCCGCGACCGAAGAAGATGCCGGCGCAGGGCGCAGGCGGGCACTAAGAGCCTTTGGATTTCCGGTAGGCTTCCGCCATCCGCGCCGCCAGGTCGGGCCGGTTGGTGGTGTGGAGCTGGCGTGCTGTCTCGACATCGATGAAATCGCCGATGGCGAGCTCTTCGGCGGAAAGCACATTGGCCTTCATCATACGCAGAGCGAAAGGCTCGCGATCCGCTAGCTCCTGGGCCAGCGCCAATACGTTGTCGTGGAGGGCATCGCGCGGAAAGAGCCGCGTGACGAGGTCGATCTTCAGTGCTTCCTCGCCGGTAAGCTTGATCGGGAAGAACAGCATCTCGCGCGCCCTGGCTCCGCCGACGATGCGATCGAGGAACCAGGGCGGTCCCATGTCGCTCGACACGCCGACACTGAGGAACGCGGTGTTGAACCGCGCTTCGGGCGTGGCGAAGCGGAAGTCGCAGGCCGCCGCCCAGCCGAGCCCGGCGCCGGCGCAACCGCCGTCGATCGCGGCGATCGTCACTTGCGGCATGGTGTGGAGCATGGCCGCCGCGTGATGGACCCGGCCTAGCTGCTCGGCTGTCACAGGCGAAGAGCGGCCGCCGTCGCCTACACCGATATCCGCGCCGACGCAGAAGTCGTTGCCCGCGCCGCTTAGGACGACGACGCGCGCGTCGCTGGCCGCGACCTCCTGCACGACACGATAGAACTCGTGGCAAAGTTCGACGGTGATGCCGTTGCGCCGCTCGGGCCGGTTGAGTGTGATGACCGTGATTGCGTCGCGCCGCTCGGTGAGGATAATGCCCTCACTCACGCGGGATTGGCCCAGTTCGGCTTGCGCTTCTGCGCGAACGCGGTCGGTCCCTCACGCGCATCGGGTCCGGTGAGCAAGCTGCGGACCTCGGGCAGGTGGAACATGTCCTTCATCGAATGCTCGACACTGTGCCCGTCGAACGACTGGACCACGGCCTTGGTCGCGGCGATGGAGGCGGGCGAGCATTCCATGATCTCGTCCGCCCAGCGCCGCGCCGTGGCCATCAGGTCGCCGGCCGGCACAACTTCCGCGACGATGCCCATGGCATGCGCGTCCTGCGCTGTGATCTTGCGCCCGGTGAGCAGCAGCGCATGCGCCCGCTTCGGGCCGAGTTCCTCGACCACGCGCTGGATGCCGCCGCCCAGCGCCGCCAGGCCGACGCGCGGTTCGGTCAGGCCGAAGCTGGCCGTGTCTGCGGCGATGACGATGTCCGAGGCGAGCGCGGTTTCGAAACCGCCGCCCATCGCCATGCCGTTGACCGCGGCGATCACCGGCTTGCGCCGGTTGAACCGCGAGACGAGGCCGGCGAAGCCCGACTCGGGCACCGGCGGCCTGCCCCCCGACGGCGCGGTGACGAGGTCGGCCCCCGCGCAGAACGCCTTGTCGCCCGCGCCGGTGATCACGGCGATCCACAGCTCGGGGTTGCGCTCGAATGCGTCGAACACCGCGCCCAGTTCATGGTTGGCATCGGTATGGAGCGCATTGCGCCGCTCGGGGCGATTGAGCGTGATGGTCATGACGTGGCCATCGACGGCGACGTCGCAGAATTCCGGGGCGAAGTCGGGCATGGCTGTCTCCTGAAATTGGAACGTTCATGTCAATATGACAGTTAAATTCCGTTCTGGTCAATCGCTAGTCCGCAAGCTCCTCAGCGTGATCGCCCGGCGCGTCTCGGCCACGGGCACGATCGAATGCTCCCATTCCCAGCGCGCTGGCCCGTCGAGCCGGTAGAGCGATCGCGGCGGCAGTGTCACAGCGCAGCGCTCGAACCCGCGGGCGAGGCGCCGGCGCATGCGTAGCACGACCGCGCTTGACAGCGACAGGCCCAGCACCGTGCCGAATTGCGGCCGGTCGCGGTGCCAGCCGATGCCGGCGCCCGGGTCGTAGCGGATCAGCAGGCCCTGGACGAAGGCTTGCGGGTCGAGGTCGGCGCGGTCGGCGGCAAGGCCGGCGATTTCGCGCAGCCATTCGGGGAAGGGCGGAGCATCGAGGACCTGCGCGGCGCCATAGTCGTAGCCGAAGCCGTAGGAGGCGGTCAGCCGCTTGCCCTCCCACTGATGGAAGCGGAACGGGGTGAGCGGCGCGGCGTCGATGGCCTCGGTCAGCGCTTGTTCTTCGGCGGGCGTGACGACGTCGTGCCAGAGCGCCATGCCCTCAGGCAGCGCTTGAACCGGTTGCTGGAAGTCTGCGAAAAGATCGCCCTGGGTGGCCATCGCTACTATATGGGAGCGATGCGGCAGGCATCTACCATCCTTACCGTTCCGACATCCGGCCGCGGCTTCACTGAGATCACGGAAGAGGTTGTCGGCTGGATCGATGGCATAGGGATCGCGGAGGGTGTGCTGACGCTGCTCTGTCGCCACACCTCGGCCTCGCTGCTGATCCAGGAGAACGCGGCGTCCGCGGTGAAGACCGATCTCGCCCGCTGGTTTGAGCACCTCGCGCCCGAGGGCGACCACTATGCCCACGATGACGAAGGCCCCGACGACATGCCCGCGCATCTCCGCGCGGTGCTGACCGGTGTGAACCTGTCGATCCCGTTGCCCGCGGCCGCATGCTGCTCGGGACCTGGCAGGGCATCTATCTCGCCGAGCATCGCCGCGTGCCGCACCGCCGAGAGGTCGCAGTCCACCTCATCGGCGAATAGAACGCTTGTTCAGCAGGCGCGAAGCTCTCTATGGAAAGTGCCAGGCAAACCGAGCGGAAGGACCGGGAGATGAGTTTCGAGCAGAGCGGCGACCTCAACATCGACAAGCGCATGGCGCAGGTCGTCGGCACTGGACCGCGTATCGAGCCGCTCCCCGAAGACAACCTTCCCCCCGAAGCCGAGGAAGCCGCGGTCGAGATTCGCGCCGCTTTCGGCCTGCCCGAGAACGGCTTCATGCCCGAAAGCTTCCGCCAGATGCTCGTCCATCCCGAGCTGTTCCGCGGCCAGATGGCGATCGGCATTGCCCTGGCCGGCAGCGCCATCCCGCCGCGCGAGCGTGAACTGGCCATCCTGCGCAACGCCTGGATCTGCGCCGCGCCCTACGAATGGGGCGAGCATGTCGACATGGGCAAGAAGCGCTGCGGCCTGACCACCGAGGAAGTCGAGCGCTGCACCCAGGGCTCGAAGGCCGAGGGCTGGAGCGACCATGAGCGTGCGATCATGAAAGGCGTCGAGGAACTCCACGCCGACTTCGCGATCTCCGACGAGACCTGGGCCGAGCTGGCCAAGACCTGGAACGACAAGCAGATGATGGAATTCCCCGTGCTGATCGGGGTCTATACGACGACGGCGATGCAGCAGAACTCGATCCGCTTCCGCCTCGACGGCAGCAATCCGGGCCTCACGCACCGCTAACATCACCCACCGCTAATCACAGAAAATTGGGAGAGACTTATGGGCCAGCCTGAAACCGGCAGCATTTCGATCGATGTTGCGGCGCGTGAAGCGCATGTCGTGGGCGATGGCCCGCGCGTGGCGCCGCGGCCTAATGCGGAAATCGATCAGGCGGCCTTCGACCTGTGCAACAAGGTCCGTGCCGGCGCAGGTGCCGGGCCGGTCACCGACATGCCCGAATACATGCGGATCATGGTCAAGCACCGCGCGCTGTTCGAGCCGAACATGATTCTGGGTGACGCGCTCTACAACGGCACGCTGCCGGCGCGCGAGCGCGAACTTGCCGTCTTGCGCTGCGGCCTGCTCTGCGGCGCGCCCTACGAATGGGGCGAGCACGTCCGCATCGGCCAGCGCTGCGGCCTGACCCCGGAGGAGGTCAACCGCGTGCTCGAAGGCTCGTCGGCACCGGGCTGGAACGAGCTTGACCGGGCCGTCCTACGCGGCACCGAAGAACTGATCGCCGACCACGTGCTATCCGACGAGACCTGGAACGTCTTCGCCAAGTACTGGGACGAGCAGCAGCTGATCGAATTCCCCTTCATGATCGGCCAGTACGTCGCCATCGCCTATGTCCAGAACACGCTGCGCGTGCCGCTGGCGGACTACAATCCTGGGCTGTCGTCGCGGGCGTGATTGGTCTAGCCTCGTTAGGATGAGCGAGGCACCCGAACCTTCGGAGCCCAAGGGCGGCGACACGGTCCGCCGCCACCGGCTGTCGACGCGCATCTGGCACTGGATCAACCTCGTCACGCTCACGGTCATGCTGATGAGCGGGCTGATGATCTTCAACGCGCACCCTCGGCTCTACTGGGGCCAGTACGGGGCCAATCCCGATAAGGCCTGGCTCGAGATCGGCGCGATCGGCAATGCGGGTGCGCTGCGTATCGGCCCGGTGACGCTCCCCACCACCGGCCTGCTCGGTGTCTACACCGACGGCAGCGGCGAGGTGCAGCAGCATGCCTTTCCCGGTTGGGCGACGATCCCGACCGACTACGATCTCGCCAGCGCGCGGCTCTGGCATCTGGCCTTCGCCTGGATACTGGCCTTCGGGCTGCTGGCCTATCTGCTCTGGTCGCTGGTCAACGGCCATCTGCGCCGCGACATCCACATAACCGCGCGCGAGTGGCGCCCTTCGCATATCTGGCACGACGTCAAGGAACACGCCCGGCTGCGCTTCCCGACCGGCGCGGCGGCGCTGAAGTACAACGTGCTGCAGAAGCTTGCCTATGCCGGCGTGCTGTTTGGCCTGCTGCCGCTGATGATCCTGACCGGCCTGGCCATGTCGCCGGCGATGGATGCGGCCTGGCCCTGGCTCACCCAGGTACTGGGTGGCCGGCAGAGCGCGCGGTCGATCCACTTCCTCTGCGCTTTCGGGCTCGTCGCCTTCGTCGTGGTCCACCTCGTCATGGTCGTGCTGGCGGGGCCGATCAATGAAGTGCGCTCGATGATCACGGGCTGGTACCGGCTACCGAGGGAGCGCCGCGAGTGAGCCGGTCCCCCATCTTCACGCGCCGCGGTCTGCTGGTCGGCAGTTCAGGGCTGGTCCTGGCGGGCTGCGACAAGCTCAACGAGAGCCCCGGCTTCCGCTCGCTGCTGATCGGGTCCGAGAAGCTGCACCAGCGCTCGCAGCGGCTGATCGGCGGGCACGAGCCGCTTGCCCGCGAATTCGCCGAGCGCGACATGTCGCCCGAGTTCCGCGCCAACGGCAGCCGCAACGTCGCCGACATCGGCTACCAGCAGCATGTGCTCGACAAGTTCGCCAACTGGTCGCTGATCGTCGACGGCCTTGTCCGCCGCCCGCTCGCCCTGCCGCTCACCGCGCTCCAGGCGCTGCCGCAGCGTGTGCAGATCACCCGGCATGACTGCGTCGAGGGCTGGAGCGCGATCGGCAAGTGGCAGGGGCCGCAGCTCTCGCACCTGCTCAACCGGGCCGAGATCCTGCCGAGCGCGCGCTATATCGTGTTCCACTGCGCCGACCGCTTCGGCACCACGCCCTACTACGAATCGATCGACCTGATCGACGCCTATCATCCGCAGACGATCCTCGCCTGGCGGATGAACGAGCAGCCGCTTCCCGTCGCCCACGGCGCCCCGATCCGCCTGAGAGTCGAGCGGCAGCTTGGTTACAAGCAGGCCAAGTACGTCATGCGCATCGAAGCGCGATCGAGCCTCGCCGGACTCTATGGCGGCAGGGGCGGCTACTGGGAGGATGTCGGCGACTATGCTTGGTACGCCGGAATCTGACGGCAACTTTCAAGCGGCCAGCAGCGTTCAGCGGTGGGGCTGAACCTTGCGGAGACCGGGCATGAAGAAGACCTATCATGGCAGCTGCCATTGCGGCGCCGTCACCTTCGAAGCGGACATCGATCTCGATCAGGGCACGGGCAAGTGCAATTGCACGATATGCTGGAAGCAGCGGATGTGGAACGCCGGCCACCTCGCGCCCGCCGACTTCCGCCTGCTCAGCGGCGAGGACGTGCTGGCAGACTATGGCAAGTCGGGCGACTGGGGCGAGGGGCACCACCGCTTCTGTTCGAAGTGCGGCATCGCCACGCATGGCCACGGCCAGATCGACCAGATGGGTCCCGACCCCTGGGTTTCGGTCCATCTCGCCGCGCTTGACGACCTGCCGGTCGATGACCTGATCGCCGCGCCGGTGACCTACATGGATGGCCGGCACGACAACTGGCAGAACCCGCCGGCCGAGACGCGTCATCTCTAGTCAGAGGCGATAGTCGGGCTTGGTCCCCGAACGGTCCCAATAGTCTTTCAGGCCGATTTCCTGAACCAGCCGGTCGAAGCGTGGGTCGATGCGGAACCGGGCCAGCGACGGGTTGAACAGGAACACGGTCTGACGTTCGGACATCGGCGTATAGCTGCCCTGCTGAACGGTGAACCGCACCTCGGGCACCACGAAGCCGCGGCTGAAGTAATAGGCCTCGGCAACGGCGAAAGCATCGTCCAGCCGGCCGAGCGCCGTCGTGAACTGGATCGCGTTCTCTGCATAGCCGGCGCCGAGGTGCGCGCGGGCGATCCACAGCTTGGCCGCCGCCTCGCTTTCGGTCGGGTCATGGCTGAGCACGGCCCGGGCGACTTTCAGCACGGAGTCGAATTCGGCGGGCGGAATGCCCGTGGGCCTGCCGTCGACGTCTTCGATCAGCGCGACCGCCGCGCTCGCCCGGCCCGAGTAGAGCCTGATGTAGCAATCGGCGAACCACAGCGCGAAATGCGTCGGGAAAGTCTGGCGCGCCTCGGCGAGCAGGCGATCCGCTGCTTCGGGCTGGCCCGCTGCGGTCAGCGCCATGACTTCGCGAAAATAGAGGCCGGGCCCCTTCTGGCTGTCGGGGCGCAGGCCGAGGAAAAGATCGGCCGCCTCGCGCGAGCGGCCGACGCTGCTCAGCAGGCACGACAGCGCGAAGACCAGGATGCCTTCGTTGGTATTGCGGGCACTGGCCTGACGCAGCGTCCGCTCGCGTTCGAGCCATTTTCCGCGAATGGGGCTGGAATAGGCGATCGCGACGGTTCCGAAGCTGTTGCTAGGCTCAAGCGCCAGCGCCCGTTTCGCCGCTTCGATCGCGCGGGCGCGAAAACTCGCGATTTCGCGAGAGGATCGGAACGGTGCGGCGCACGCGTAAGTGACGGCGAGGGAGCCCCAGGCGTCGGCGCAGTCGGGCTGCAGCGCGATCGCTTTGCGGTAAAGCCCCAGGGCCTGGTTCTGGCCTTCCTGCGTGTCCTGGTACACCGCGAACTCGGCCTGCTTCATCAGCGCTTCGACTTCGGGAGAGGCGCGGTTTCGCTGGGGGCGGGCAATCCACAGCCCCGTACCTATCGCCGCTGCGCCGCCGGCACAGGCTAGTCCGATCAGCGCACGCCGCCGGTTGAGCTGTCTGGGCGCGGCCTTCGTCTCGCGCAGGTCGCCGACAATCGCCAGCGGCTCGGTCTCGATCAGGCGATAGCCCACCTTGGTGATCGTCTCGATGCGGAAGCTGCCGCTGCCGACCCCGTCGGCAACGCGTCGCAGGCGCGAGAGCACGCGGTTGATCGCGTCGTCACCAACGATGCGGCCTTCCCAGCAGCAGGTCTGCAGATCCTCGCGCGAGACCACTCGCCCCTGCGCGCGGTGGAGCGTGACGAGCACCTGCATGACGCGCGGCTCGAGCACGAGGTTACCGGCGGCGGATTCGATCTCGCGGGTGGAGGGGTGGACGATCAGGTCGCCCAGGGCAAAGTCCTGGGCATGGGCCAGGTCAAGGCGCTCCGTCGTGCCTTGCGGAAATTGCGTCGTCGCCACGGCCCAGGCCTTCACGTCGTCGAAGTCGCCGTTATCGCCCCGGCTGCTCCCCAGCACAACCGTGGAGAACACGGAGCGGTCGCGGTCGGCGCATCATCGGCAGATCATCGGTACTTCATCACCTCGTCATCCTCTCGCTTCTGGTCGGGTGAGCGCAAGATTCCGGAGCACGGCAAGACCTGCCGCAGGTTCGGAGGATGGATGATGAAGACCATTGCAAGCGCACTCGTACTGTCGCTCGCCGCCGTTTCGCCCGCTCTCGCCAAGGACGGCAACTGGCAGGTGGGCAACGATCAGATGCATATCGTCGACAGCACGATCGACGTCGCCACGCCCGCCGGGCGGCTCCAGTTGCTGGAGCGCGTCGAGCGCGCTTCCGAGCGCCTGTGCCGCGAGCGTGTTGGCGCGTTCCGCCGCGAGTGTGAGGTCGACACGGTCCGTGAGACCGCGGCGAAGCAGAGCGCCTGGGGCCGCGCGGTTGCGCTCGCTCTGGAGGAACGTGACGGCGCGCGGATGGCGGCGCGTTAAGCGATTAAGCCGAAGTCGCCTCGCGCGCTGCGTCCTTGATCCAGTCGCCGCTGTCCCTGGCCTGTTCGTAGATGTCGAGGTGACGGATTTTGCCGTCGGGAGTGAAGCGGTAGACGGCGATCACGTTCTTCCTGATGAACTGGTCGCCGCGCTGGTGGCGTTCCTCGATCTCCTGGAACACCGCGTTGCCCACTTCGGTGATGTGGAACTGGGTGAATTCGAACTGCGTGCCGCCGCTCGCCCAGCCGGTGAGGAATTCGGTGTAGGCCGGCCAGTCGAGCTCTTCGAGATAGGCACCGACGCGCTTGAACTCGTCGACCGCGACGAATTCGGCGACAGGCGCGTAGTCGGCGGACGACTTGACCCCTGCCGCAAGCACCGCACCCTGGGCCGCGGTGAAGCGGTTGACCACCTGGGTCAGCGGACCGAGCTCATTTACGGTCGCGGTGGCGGTTATGATTTCCATGGCGATTCTCTCCGGCCTTTGTTGATGGCTAGCATCCTCAGTACTTTCCCGGGGAGCAAAATTGCCTATCGTGCGTTCGGACAGCGGCGATTGCTGAGAGGATCTGCGACCTATGAAGATGTTATCGCTTGCTGTCGTCGCCGCGCTCGCCGCGTCGGCCGTCGCCATTCCGACCGTCGCCAGCGCGCGCGAAGACCACCACGACGGCTGGAACAACCATCACCATCAGCGTTGCTGGACCGAGTGGCATCACCACCACAAAGTGCGCCGCTGCCGCTGACCTGACGCGTCGTCCCGGTAACGGCCGGGACGACGCTTTCAGCTCGCCAGGCGCAGCCCCGGTATCTCTTCTCCCGCAGCCTTGGGCTGGTCGGGCCAGATGCCGCGCGTGTCGTAGACGAGCTTGTCCGCGCGCTCGGCCAGCGGCACGACGCGGAACACGTCGTGGTCGACCAGCACGACGAGGATGTCGCACTCCTCGAGCGCCGTATCGACGTCGATCAGTCTAGCGCCGGTGTCGGTGAACTCGATCGGCAGCTCGGCCGCATAGGGCTCGACCACCTGAATGCGCGCGCCGTACTTGCGCGCAAGAGTGCCGGCGACGAGCCGCGCCGGGCTTTCGCGGAAGTCGTCGATGTTGGCCTTGAAGGCCAGGCCGAGGCAGGCGACGCGCGCCTCGGGGTTGGCCGCGATCAGCGCGTCGGCCTGCTTGATGACGTGGTGGATCTTGCCGTCGTTGACCCCGCGCGCGGTGCGGATCAGCGGGGTCTCCTCGGGCGCGCCGTGGACGATGAACCAGGGGTCGACCGCGATGCAGTGGCCGCCCACGCCCGGCCCCGGCGAGAGGATGTTGACGCGCGGGTGGCGGTTGGCGAGGCGGATCACCTCCCAGACGTCGAGGCCCATGCGGTCCGAGACGATCGACAGTTCGTTGGCGAAAGCGATGTTGACGTCGCGATAGGCGTTCTCGACCAGCTTGGTCATCTCGGCCGAGCGCGCGTCGGTGGTGACGCAGGTGCCGCGGACGAAGCGCTTGTAGAAGGCCAGCGCCTTGCGCGCGCACCGCGGCGTGATGCCGCCGATCGAGCGGTCGTTGTTGATCAGCTCTTCGAGGATCTTCCCCGGCAGCACGCGCTCGGGGCAATAGGCGATCGACACGTCGGGCGTGCCGGCGCTGACGCCCGGCACCTTGAGGTCGGGCCGAAGCTCGGCAATCAGGTCGCGCACCTGCTCGGTGGTGCCGACCGGCGAGGTCGACTCCAGGATCACCACGTCGCCCGCCTTGAGCACCGAGGCGACCGAGCGGCCGGCGGCGAGCACGTAGGAAATGTCGGGCGCGTGGTTCTTGTCGAACGGCGTCGGCACGGCGATGACGAAGACGTCGGCCGGGGCGATCTGGGTCGAGGCCGACAGCAGCCCGCGCGCCACGACGCCCTGGACGAGGCCGTCGAGATCGACTTCCTCGATATGGATCTCGCCGCGGTTGATCGTGTCGACGACCTTCTGCGTCACGTCGACGCCGAGCACCTTGCAGCCCGCGCGGGCGATCACCGCCGCGGTGGGCAGGCCGATATAGCCGAGCCCGACTACGCAGACGTCAGGCTTGAGTTCCGATTTCACGTCCCAGTATCTCCACGATACGGCGCGACGTCTGCCCGTCCCCGAAGGGATTGTGCGCGCGCGCCATGGCCTCGTAGGCGGCCTTATCGTCGAGCAGTGTTGATATTTCGGAAACGATGCGGTCGGCGTCGGTGCCCACCAGCTTGGCGGTGCCGGCGGCCACGCCCTCGGGCCGCTCGGTGGTCTCGCGCATGACGAGCACGGGCTTGCCCAGCGCTGGCGCCTCTTCCTGCACGCCGCCGCTGTCGGTCAGCATGATCTCGGCGAGGCCGAGCAGCCGGGCGAAGTGCGGGTAGTCGAGCGGCTCGATCAGCGCGACGTTGTCCAGCCCCGCCAGCGCATCGTTCATCACCGCGCGCACGTTGGGATTGGGGTGGACCGGGAAGATCAGCCCCACGTCGGGCCGCGCCGCGATCCGGCGGATGGCATCGGCAATCGCCTCCAGCCCGCCGCCGAAATTCTCGCGGCGGTGGCTGGTGACGCCGATGATCCGCTTGCCGGCGAACTTCGCTTCGAGAGCGGCCAGCCCAGAAGCCAATGACGCGTCGGCTTCGATCCGCGCCGTCACCCAGTGCAGCGCGTCGATCACCGTATTGCCGGTGACGTGGACGCGCGCGGGATCGACCGTCTCGGCCACCAGCGCCGCGGCCGAGGTCTCGGTCGGCGCGAAGTGCAGGCTCGCCATCGCGCCGATGATCTTGCGGTTAATCTCCTCGGGCCAGGGCTGATAGATGTCGCCGCTGCGCAGCCCCGCCTCGACATGGTCGACCGGCATCTTGCGGTAATAGGCCGCGAGCGCGCCTGCCATTGCGGTGGCCGTATCGCCCTGGACGATGACGCGGTCGGGCTGCACTGCGTCCATCACCTGGCCGAGCCCGACGAGCAGCCGCGCGGTGAGCTGGTCGAGCGTCTGGCCCGGCTGCATCACGTCGAGGTCGTGGTCGGGCACGATCCCGGCGATGGCTAGTACCTGGTCGAGCATCTCGCGGTGCTGCGCCGAGACGCAGACGACGGGCCGGAACCGCGGATCGGCCTTCAGCGCGGCGACGACCGGGAACAGCTTGATCGCCTCCGGGCGCGTGCCGAAGACGACGAGGATGGTGGCGGGGCCAGTGGCGGAAGGTGCGGCGCTCATGGGCGGGGGCCTAGCAGGGGCGGGTTAAACCTCGCCTAAAATCCACCGGGGAGCTGTGTGATCCGTTCCGAAATGAACCTATTTGGTGAATTTCGTTGCAATGTAGGAGTTTGTTCCGTTTATGTTCTGCTTTGGATCTGGAGGAGAGCATGCCGATCACAGGGCCGTACGAAAGCAAATCTCTCCATCAGGAAGTCTTTGGCCACTATCTCCGAACCGGGGAACGGCTGACCAATGCCGAGTGGCTTGCTCGCCATGAGCGCAAGTTCAACCCCCTATCACGACGAGATTGGGCGCTTCACATCACCGCCCGGGGTTACCGTCAGCTATGGCAAACGGGGCGGGCCGACGCCTGCAGGTCGACGATCGCTAGGCAGACGGGAGGATTCCAGTACTCGGCCGAACACTCGTCGCAATGAACGGGCAAGGGTTGGGAAGACGCCAGACGCCGACGGCGATGAAACTTCAAAGAATGCCCACGCGACGAACGAGGCTGTCAATGCCGCTATACAGGCTGCCTGGAAACCTGCCGCGCCCATTGCCAGCCATTTCGATCTCAAACGGCGTCAGAAGTATCTCGACGCTCTCCGCCGGAAGGCCGGGCCTAACGCCAGCGAGCTAGAGAAAGCGGTTTTCGAAGAAACGCAGCGGCGGCTTGATGCTGCCCGAGCACGCCTTTCCGAAGGCGATCGCATTGCTGATCGAGAGATCGTCAAGATCGCGCGCGCAGCCTTGCCGCCTGTCGACACCGGGTTAAGTGCAATTAGCATTCTTTCCGGCGAAGGAGACTTAGGCGACGCGCTTACCGTCGCGAGCTCTGTCCCGATCGTTGGCGCGGCTGGAAAGTTCGGTAAGTTTGTACTGCCGGGAAGGATCGCCTCGGAGGTCTCCGGAGGTGCCGCCCGCGAAATTGTTCAGCTGGGAGGCCCTTATTGGAAGGTAAGACGGGCGAAGCCTAAGGGTTATCAGCCGCATCATATACCACCCGATTCGGTGAACGGATTGCGGTATGGCGAGGGGCCGACGATTGCGATGCGTACCGAGCATCACAAGAGAACAGCAAGCCATAGCTCCATGCCCGGATCCAGAGACTACCTTGCGAGACAGCGTGCGCTCGTAAAGCAAGGAAAGTTCAGAGAGGCGGTGGAAATGGACATAAAAGACATCAGAAATAATTATGGAGATGCCTATGATGATGCAATAGCTCAAATGCTTCAATATATCGAGAAAAAGGGGTATTAGAATGATATATAGAATACACCCTCTGGTGGGCGTGGAGAACATAGAATTTGGAGAGAATATAGAAAGTGTGAGGAGTAAATTGCCCGGAGAATTTGAAACGTTCTATAGGATCTTATATCCGGAAGATTTAAAGGACCCTTATCCTTCGGACCACTTTGTCGATATTGGAATTTTTTGCTATTATAACGCGGGCGGTAATCTGGAGGCTATGGAATTTTCGGAACCCGCAAGGCCGATTCTTAGTGGAGTGGATATCTTGAATATCCCATTTCGACAGGCAGAGGCTCTGTTTGAAAAATTAGATGCGGATCTGGTTCGCGATTTGGGATCCGTCATTTCAGAACGGTGGAGCTTGGCCATCATGAAGCCCGGTCGGCGAAGCGATCCAACCGAAATGTTTCTTGCGGGCAGGGCAGGTCTTTATAAAGATAAGCCCTAGCCTTCGGATGTGCTACAGTCAGATAGCCTATTTGCCTGACCTTCTGGCGTCGCGTACGGCCTAGTCGCGACAAGTATAGGCGAGGTGGCTTGCCACCCCCTTAACCCCGAAATAACCCGCTCCCGCTAAGGCTCACCCCGCAACCAGCGAGGCCCGCCTTGACCTACATGTATTCCCCCGCCGACACCGCGACCGCCACGCCCGCGAAATTCAGCGAGGCGCAGACCACCCGCGTCGCGGTGGTCGGGCTCGGCTATGTCGGGCTGCCGCTGGCCGTGGCGCTGGCCGGGCGGTTCGAAACGATCGGCCTCGACATCGACAGGCGCCGGATCGAGGAACTGGCCGGCGGCCACGACCGCACCGGCGAGATCACCCGCGAGCGGCTCGAGGCTTCCGAGCTGGCGCTGCTCGCCGATCCGGTCCGCTGCCCGCCCGCGGACTTCTACATCGTCACCGTGCCCACCCCGATCGACGGCGCCAACCGGCCAGACCTGCGCATGGTCGAAAGCGCCGCCCGCGCGGTCGGCGCGCTGCTGCCCGCTGCCGTGGCCGAGGGGCGCGTGCCCGTCGTCGTGTTCGAGAGCACGGTCTATCCGGGCGTCACCGAGGACGTCTGCGCGCCGATCCTCGAAGCCGCCTCGGGCCTCGCCTGCGGGCAGGACTTCTTCCTCGGTTACAGCCCCGAGCGGATCAATCCCGGCGACCGCGAGCACACGATCGACAAGATCACCAAGGTCGTCTCGGGCCAGACCCCCGAAGTGCTCGAACGCGTCGCCGAGCTTTATGGCGCGATCACCAGCGGCGGCGTGTTCCGCGCCAAGTCGATCAAAGCCGCGGAAGCCGCGAAAGTGATCGAGAACGCCCAGCGCGACATCAACATCGCCTTCATGAACGAGATCGCCCAGATCTTCAGCCGCATGGACCTGTCGGTCTGGGACGTGCTGGCCGCGGCGCGGACCAAGTGGAACTTCCTGCCCTTCGGCCCCGGCCTCGTCGGCGGGCACTGCATCGGCGTTGATCCCTATTACCTGTCGCACCGCGCCGAGCAGCTCGGGCTCGACCCACGCGTGATCCTGGCGGGGCGCGGGATCAACGATTCGATGGCGGCCTGGGTCGGCAAGCAGCTGCACGAGGCACGCGGCGGCAAGCCCGGTTCGGTGCTGGTGCTCGGGCTGACCTTCAAGGAGAACATCCCCGACCTGCGCAATTCCAAGGTTGCCGATCTCGTCTGCACCCTGGGCCGGCTGGGCCACGGCGTGACCGTCCACGATCCCGAGGCCGATGCGGCCGAGGCGCTGCACGAATACGGCATCCCGCTGGTCGCCGATGCGCTGGGCCGCAAGTACGACATGGTCGTACTCGCCGTGGCGCACCGGACCTATATCGACATGGGTGGAAAGGCCTTGCGGCGGCTGGTGGCGAAGGGTGGGACTTTGGCCGATCTCAAGGGCGAGCTGGGCAGCGCGGCCGACTGGACGCTCTGACGACCGGTTAGCGCGCGATCTTGCGCAGGTGCGTGATCAGCGCTTCGGGCATCGCGGGCTTGATGAAAGTCGTCGTCCCGGGAAACAGCGCGCCGAGTTCCGAGCGCGAGGCATGGCCCGTGTGGAAGGCAAAAGGCACGCCGCGGCGGCGCAGCAGCTCGGCCACGGGGAACACGTTCTCGCCGGCGATGTCGACGTCGAGCAGGGCAAGATCGATCTCGCTGTCGTGCGTCGCAGTTTCGAGCGCCTTCATCAGCGACTGGGCGGGGCCCACGACTTCGGCGCCCTCGTCCTCGAAGACGAACTGCAGTTCAAGCGCGAGCAGCGCCTCGTCCTCGACGATGAGGATACGCTTGCCGAGCAACCGCTCGCCGGGACCGCCGGCCGCTGCTGCGCCGGCATCCACGTGGCGGGGCGGCTGGCCGGAAGCGGCAAGGCGCGCGGGCACGCGGTCGAGAACGACCGGATAGAAGTGCTTCGCTGCGGGCATGGTGGTGTGAATGTGGGTGGTCATGGCTGTGGGGACAAGCCTTTCGTCGTGCAAGTGCTTCAAGGCAAGGGGAATTTCAAACGAACTATCGCGCCCTCGGTAGGCCACTCGCGCTCAATCGTGCCGCCGAGCTGGCCGGCTGCCAGGGTGGTCATCTGCGAGCCGAAGCCCACTTTGGCGGCGCTCGCCGGGTCGAGCGCGGGGCCGCCGGTTTCGGTCCAGGTCAGCGAGAGAATGGTGAGGTCCGCGCTCCCGTCGAACTCCCAGCCGATCGCGACCGTGCCGCCCTCCACTGACAGCGCACCGTATTTCACCGCATTGGTCGCAAGCTCATGGATGATCAGCCCTATCGGCGTGACCATGCGCGCGGGCAGGTCGATCGGCGGGCCGGAGACGCGGACCCGTGCGCCGTCGTCGTCGGCATAGGGTTCCATCGTCTTGACGATCACCGGAGCGAGCTCGACACGGGCGATGCCGTGGCCGCCCTGGCTGGTCGAATGGGCGAGCGACAGCGCGCGGATGCGGGCGCGGATGTCGTCAACCACCTCGCGGCTCGAGGCCTGCTTGCGACCCGAAAGCGAGACGATCGAGAGGATCACCGAGAACAGGTTCTTGACCCGGTGGTTGAGCTCGCGAACCAGCAGCTCGATCTGCTGGTTGGCCTCGCGCAGCGCGGCGGCCTGCTCGGCTTCGGCCTCGGCGAGCGAACGGCCGCGCTCCGTGCGGAGGCCGGCATATATCAGGGCCAGGATGGCGAGCCCGAGAATGCCGATCAAAGGCAGCAGGCGCCGTTCCAGTGTTGCCGCCTGGGCGAAGGCTGCGCGCCGCCTGTTGGCCTTGTCGAGGCTCAGCCGGGCCACTTCGCGGCGGATGGCGTCCATCTGGATCTTGCCGAGGTCGGCCTGGATCAACGCCAGCGCCTGGTCGCGGTAGCCGGCCTTGGTCAGCGCCACCGAGCGGTCGAGCTCGCCGAACTTGGTGTCGGTCATCGCCGCGATGTCGGCAAGCTGCGCCGAGACGGCGGCATCCGGCGAGCGCGCGGAGATCTCGCGAAGCCGGGCCAGCGCCCGGTCACGCCGTTCCTTGGCGCTGAGATAGGGGGCGAGGTATTCGGGCTTCAGCGTCAGCAGATAGCCGCGCTGGCCGGTTTCGGCATTGAGCATGGCCTGCATCAGGTCGTTGAGGCCGAGCAGGGTATCGCCCTCGGTCATGGCCAGGTCGCGCGCATCGCGCTGGGCGGCGATGGTCTGGCCGATCACCAGCGCCAGCGCGAGCAAGGCTGCGGTGAGAGCGGCGAAGACGGGCATCATCGATTTGCTCAGCCGAAGCGTCCGGCGCGCAGGCGGCTTCGCCGGAACTGTCGCACTCTCGTCCAAAATCAAGGCCCCTGCATGCGTTGCGCGGCATTGGCTAGTGCGATTGCATTGCCATGGCAACGCTGGAAAACTTCCCGTCGCGGTGGACAAGCCGGGGCCTTTCGCTTGCCCGTCCCGCCGCCATGCGCGATCACGCGGAAATGGCGATTCTCAGCGACAAATGGATCCGGCGAAACGCGCTCGAAAACGGGATGATAGAGCCTTTCGTCGAGGCGCAGCGGCGCGACGGCTGCATCTCCTACGGACTGTCCTCCTATGGCTATGACGCGCGCGTGGCGGACGAGTTCAAGATCTTCACCAACATCGACAGCTCGGTGGTCGATCCGAAGAATTTCGACGGCAAGAGCCTAGTCGACCGCAAGACCGACTGCTGCATCATCCCGCCCAACAGCTTCGCCCTGGCGCGCACGGTCGAATACTTCCGCATCCCGCGCGACGTGCTGGTGATCTGCCTGGGCAAGTCGACCTATGCGCGCTGCGGGATCATCGTCAACGTGACCCCGCTGGAGCCGGGCTGGGAAGGCCATGTGACGCTGGAATTCTCCAACACCACGCCGCTGCCCGCGAAAATCTACGCCAACGAGGGCGCCTGCCAGTTCCTGTTCCTGCAGGGCAACGAGCCTTGCGAGGTCAGCTATGCCGACCGCGCGGGCAAGTACATGGGCCAGCAGGGCGTGACGCTGCCGCGGCTCTGAGGATCAGGCCGCCGCAGCATCCTCATAGGCCTGGGCTTCGGCCGCGATGAGGATATCGGCCAGCATCCAGTAGGCCTCGCCCCAGGCAGCCAGGACCTCGTCGGTCGCGACATCGGCGCCGAGCACGTCGCGGATCGCGGGGAGCAAGGCTTCGGCGACCAGTGGATAGTGCTCGGCCTTGACGCCCGTCTCGACATGGCGCGCGACCATGCGCTGCACCGCCGCGCCGAGATTGCCCAGCTTGTCGATGTTCTTGGCATAGGCGAGGATCGCCGCAGCCAGCCGCTTGGGTTGCTCGCCGCTCGCCTGTGCGGCCTGGTCGAACATCGCCTTCACGTCTTCGTTCTGGAACAGCCGTGCGTACATGGCCGTGGTGATCGCGACGCCGTGCTGCTCGAGCGCGGGGGCAGTGGCCTTGACGATGGCGATGGCGTGGTCGGAAGCGGTGCGCATGTCGGTCTCCTAAATCAGGTAATAAAAATACCGGTATTAAATCTGCTTGATTCGCGCAAGTGCTTTTCCCACATGCAGGGTTGCATGCAGCTCACCCAGCACACCGACTATGGCCTGCGCCTGTTGATCGTCCTCGCCCGGCGCGAGGGCGAGCCGATCGCGCTGCCCGAATTCGCCGCCGAGCAGAAGCTGTCGTACCACCACGTCGCCAAGGTCGCGCAGGCACTGGTGCGCGAGGGCTTCGTCAAGAGCCGTCGCGGCCGCACCGGCGGGGTCGAACTGGCGCGGCCACCCGAGGAGATCTCGGTCGGCAAGGTTGTCCGTGCGCTCGAACGCGGGCTTCAGCTGGCCGATTGTGCGGGCTGCGAACTCCGCCACGATTGCAACACCAGCCCGCTGCTGGCCGAGGCGTTGGCTGCTTTCCTTGCGGTGCTCGACCGCACGACGCTGGCCGAGGCCGGGCGGCGCAATCCAGGAGCGGCGCTGACCTGACGGCGCCATATTGGATCGTTAAGAACTGGACTCGCTACCCGTGTTGAGAAATTCTGAGGGTAGACAAGGAGTTAACCATGCGATTCTCCGTCCTGCTGACGGCTCTTGTTGCGCTTTGGGTGCAGCCGGCGGCCGCGACTTCGCTGCTGGTCAGCCTAACGGGTCCTAACACGGGGCAGACTAACTACCAGAAGATCACACTGACCGGATTGACCGGAGCCGATACATTCCACGCCAGCGGTTTCATCGGCAACTGGTTCATGTACTATTGGTGGGATTTCGGCCAAGGTTGGCATGTGGACGGCAACGACTACACCGTGGGCACCTGCGAGGTTGTCGGTGGGCATTGCCAGCAGGATCTTTTCCTAACTAGCCCTGCTTACAAATCGCTGCCCTTGGGCCTTTCTTTCGCACTCGACATCAATGTGATCGGAAACGACGTCTATGTCGACTGGTCCAAGTCCGCCAGCGGGGACCTCTGTAACAGCATTCCTGAAGCCGATAGGGTTCTCGATCCAAATGCCAATTGCGGCTATGTCTGGCAGTCGCCTAACGCCTACGTCATGTTCGAGGTGAACGGTCCTAATGCACAGTCCGTAGGCTATACTGTGTCGGACGTGACCCTGCCCAACCCGGTGCCCGAGCCGACAACATGGGCGCTGATGCTCATCGGCATCGGTGCCTTGGGAGCCGCGATGCGCAGACTGCGGACCGCTAGGTACGATACACTCGCCGCAGCCTAGCGCCCTCGCCGGCCTGCGCGCGCCCGCCCGTAGGGAACCATCGCCCCGCTGAGGCGCTAATCTCCCAGACCAATGCGCCCAATGGGAGAGCGCCCATGACTACTCTGCTTGCCTTCGTCGGCCGGCTGATGCTCGCGCTGCTGTTCCTCGTTTCCGGAGCGAACAAGCTGATGGACATCTCGGGTACTGACGCCATGATCCGTGCGGCCGGCCTGCCCGGCGGCCTGGCCTTGATCACCGGCCTGTTTGAAGTGATCGCCGGCCTTGCGCTGGTGTTCGGCGTGTTGACGCGCTTTTTCGCTGTCCTGCTCGCCGGCTTCTGCCTGCTGGCCGCGCTGTTCTTCCATAACAACGTCGCCGATCCGATGCAGGCGGCGAACTTCCTGAAGAACATCGCGATTGCCGGCGGCCTGCTTAGCCTCACCGCGCTGGATTCGATCCGCTGGAGCTTCGATGCGATGCGCGCCCGCCGCAGGGCGGAGATCGCTACCGTCGATGCCGAGCACCGCGCCCATGACGCGGAGATCCGTGCCGCGCGTGCCGAGGGCGAGGCCACGGCGCGTAGCGCGTTTGGTGGTGAACCCGCCGTTGCCGGTGACGGTTCTGTCGCTCGCCGCCGCCGCTGGATCTGATGGCACGCCCAATCCTCGCTTGACCTCTCCCGAGGCCGACTGAACTATGGTTCAGCAGAATCGGGAGAGGACATGTCTGGAGAGTTGAAAACGCGCATCGGCAATCTGCCGCGCGAGGAATGGACCGACGAAGCACGCCACGTCTTCGCCTACTGGGGTGAACCGGACGCCTGGGAGAACGGCTCCAAGACCAACATGTCGATGGTCCTGGCGAACCACCCGCCGCTGGCCAACGCCTATCACACCTTCGGCCGCCACCTGCTGCTCGCATCGACGATCGCGGTGCGCCCGCGCGAGCTGATCGTGCTGCGCGCGGCCTGGCATCAGAAGTGCCTCTACGAATGGCACTATCATGTCGGTTATGGCCTGACCGCCGGCCTGACGATGCAGGAGATCGAGGCGATCCGCGATGGCTGGCAGTCGCCCGTCTGGGACGGCCAGGACGAAGATCGCGCCGTGCTGCGCGCGGTCGACGAGCTGATTGAGACCTCGCGCATGTCGGACGAGGCCTATGATGCGCTCGCAGCCCATTTCAACAAGCAGCAGCTGATGGATTTCGTCTTCACGGTCGGCAACTACGTGATGCTGGGTTGGGCGGTCGCGACCTTCGGCGTGCCCGTGGAGGAGGGCGTCGACCCGATCGGCTTCGATCTCAAGCGGCGCTCGGGCGGGGCGCTGGAAAGCACCAACCGCCCGTTCGAGAAGGGCTGAGATGACCACCGAAGATCGCCTAGCCGCCCTAGAAGCGCGCCTCCGTGCTGCCGAGGATCACCTCGCTATCCTCAATCTGCTCAACTCCTACGGTCCGTTGGTCGACAGTGCGACCGCCAAGGACGCGGGTGAGCTCTGGATCGAGGGCGGCGGCTACAGCTTCGGCATTCCCGATGGCGGCACCAAGCGGCTGGTCGCGCCCGACGAGGTTGCCGGCATGTATAGCTGGCCCGGTCATATGGATCTGGTGAATACCGGCTGCTCGCACCTGACCGCGACGCCCAAGATCACCGTCGATGGCGACGATGCCCAGGCCGTCGGCTATTCCTTTGTCGTGCTGCGTGAGGGCGAGCGCTGGTATCTCTGGCGTGCTGCGATCAACCACTGGACGCTGCAGCGGACCGAAGGCGGCTGGCGGATCGTCGAACGCACCAACCGGACGCTCAACGGCTCCGACGAATCCCACGAACTCATGCGCAAGGTGGCCACGATATGAAACGCTTCGAAGGCAAGGTTGCGATCGTTACCGGAGCCAGCACGGGCCTGGGCCCGGTCATGGCGAAGATGCTGGCGGCCGAGGGGGGCCAAGCTCGTCCTCGCCGCCCGCCGGGCCGAACTGGTCGAGAACGTCGCGCACGAGATCGGCGACGCCGCCGTGGCGCTCAAGGCCGACGTCACCAACGAGGCCGACGTCGCGCAGATGGTCGACGTTGCGATGCAGCGCTGGGGCCAGGTCGACGTGATGATGAGCAACGCGGCGGTGCCTGGCCAGGACAAGTGGATCTGGGAGCAGACCGTCGACAACTTCCTCGACACCTACAAGGTCGATTGCATGGCCGCGATGCTTTGCAGCCGCGAGGTGCTCAACCGCTCGATGCTCGAACGCAAGCAGGGCGCGATCCTGACCTTCTCGTCGGGTGCCGGGCAGCGCGGCATGGTCCGCAAGACGCACTATTCGGCTGCCAAATCGGCGCTGATCAACCTGAGCCAGACGATCGCCAAGGAGGTCGGGCAATACGGCATCCGCTGCAACTGCCTCGTCCCCGGTGCGATCGACACCGAGCTGCTGCAGAACTATCACCGCCGCATCGCCGCCGAACGCAACGTGCCGTTCGAACAGGTGCGCGCGGAGGAAGCCAGTGGCGTGCCGCTCAAGACCTTCTCCACCGCGGAGGACGTGGCCAACATGGCGCTGTTCCTGGTGTCGGACCAGGCGCGGACGATTACCGGGCAGGCGGTCAACGTCGATGCGGGCTGGACGATCGCATGACGCTCGACGAACTGCTCGCGCGTGAGGCGATCCGCGACACGATGGCGAAGTACAACACGAGCGGAGACCGGCTGAAGGTCGACGACTATGTCGCCTGCTTCACCGAAGACGGCATCATGGAGAGCGAATACGTGCCCGAGGACAAGGCCTTCCGCTATGCCGGCAAGGCGGAGATCCTTGCTTGGCAGAACCGTTGGCTCGATCGTGATCCGAATGCCGAGAAGGTCCACAAGGCAACTTTCATCCGCCACCATCTCTCGACCTGCAAGATCGACCTGAACGGGCCCGATACGGCCAAGGCGCGGACCTATTGGGTCGCCTGGACCGACATCGGCCCCGATCACGCCGGCTACTACCTCGATGATTTCCGCAAGGTAGGCGACGAATGGCTGATCGCGCATCGCCGCGTGCGGCTGGACTGGGAATCGCCCGACAGCCTCTACCGAACCGCCGTCTCCAACACGAATGCGAGCTGACCGATGGACCTGCAACTCAAGGGCAAGCGCGCGCTCGTTACCGGCAGCAGCTCGGGCATCGGCGCGGCGATCGCACGCGAGCTGGCCGCCGAGGGTTGCGACGTCGTGGTCCACGGGCGCGATCGCATGCGGGCCGAAACCGTTGCGCGCGAATGCGAGGCGAGGGGTGTACGGACTGCGGTCGCGCTCGGTGCGATCACCGATGATGCCGAGGCCGACGGTGTCGCCGACACCGCGCTTGCGGCGCTGGGCGGCATCGACATTCTGGTGAATTCGGCCGGCGGCACGGTGCGCGGCGACAACCCCTCGTGGACTGACGTGACCTCGGACGAATGGGCGCTGAGCTTCAGCCTCAACGTGACTTCGGTGATCCGCCTCGCCAAGCGGGTAATCCCGGGCATGGCGACACGCGGCTGGGGGCGGATCATCAATATCTCGTCGGTCGGCGGCACCCAGCTTTCGGGCCGTCTGCTCGACTACGGCGCGGCCAAGGCAGCGCTCGACCACCTCAGCGCCAACCTGTCGCGCGCGGTGGCGGGACAGGGGGTCACGGTGAACTCGATCGTGCCGGCAACCGTGCTGACCCCGCAGGCCGAGCGCTGGATCAACACGCTCGCCGCGCAGAACGACTGGCCTGACGACTTCGCCGAACGCGAGCGCATCTACACGCGCGACTATGGCGCGCAGCCGGTGCCAAGGCTCGGCCGGGCGGAGGAGATCGCCGCGGCGGCCGCCTTCCTCGCCAGCCCGCGCTCGGACTTCACCACCGGCGCGATGCTGCGGATCGACGGCGGCAACACGCGGGCGCGCTAGGGCAGTTTCTCCAGCAACCCGATCGTGTCGTGGTCGAGCATCGCGCTGGAGAACCGCGCGGTATAGGCCGTGTTGATCGCTTCGGGCTGGAACTCCGAGGCGTTGACCAGGAAGATCGCATAGCCGTTCGCCACGAAGCAGCCGAACTGGTGCATGAACTCGTCCAATGACGGTGGAGTCACCCCGTTGCGGATCAACTCCTCACGGTAATGCGCCACCAGTTGCCGTTCGTGCGCGCGCCGCACCGGCACATCGAGCGCGCCCGTGATGTGATAGGAAATCTCGTACATCGCCGGCGCCAGATGCGGCAGCGAGTCGAAAAAGCCGGGCGTGCCGTCGGTATCGACGTAGAGGTTGCCGAGGTGCGTGTCGCCGTGGATCAGCATGGTCGGCAGCGTCCGGCACAGCGCGTTGAGCTTGTCCATAGCCCCGATCATCCAGTCGAGATCGTGGAAGCAGACCGATGCCGCCGCGCCGCGCGCGCTGTTGACGTAACCCTGCCAGATCTCGGGTTTGAACACAGTGCCGAAATAGGTCGCGTCGGCGATGTGCGGCGCCCAGGCGAAGCGGCCGCCAGGACGGATGTCGGGCGACTCCCAGGTCATCGCGTGGTGGCGCGCGAGCAGCGTCAGCCGCTGCGCCACGGCCTCGGGCGTCTCGGGCCGCTGCGGGTGGAGGAAGGTCACACCGCGCGCGACGAGATCGTCCATGATGACGATGCCCTGGCCCACGCCCTCGTCAAAGGCGGCGAAATGGCAATTGGGAAAGCGCAGCGGCGAATGCGGTGCGACGTCGGCATAGGCGTGGACCTCTTCGCCGTGCATGTAGGCCATCATCCGGCTGTGCGCCTCGAACCCGCCCTTGAGGATGACCCGCTCGGGAATGCCCGCAGCCTTGCCCGCCTCGTCGAGGTCGAGTTCGAAGCGGATCTTGGTGCAGGTGCCGTGGTTGATGTCGAGCAGCCGGGCGCCGTGCAGCGTGATCCCGGGATACTTGATCCGCAGCGCAGCCTGCAGCCATTCGGGCGTCAGCGCCTCGATCGTTACGGGCAACGGGTATGGACTATCGCTCGGCATGGGCTCCTCCTCCGCTGAGGCTGATAGCACGGCAAGGCCGGGCAACAATGGGCAGGCTAGGCCTTCGCCTTCTTCGTCTGCATCAAAAAGGCGAGCGGCGAAGCGAGCGCGCCGACCAGAAACAGCATCCAGAAGGCATCGACATAGGACACCATCGTTGCCTGCCGGACGATCTCGCCGCTCAGCGCGCCCAGCGTGTCGGGCAGGCTGAAATCTGCGTTGGGCAGGCCCAGGCTCACCGCTGGATTGTCGGGCCGCACGCCCTCGGTCAGCCGCGACTGGACGATCGCCTCGTTGCGGTAGGTCAGCGTCTGCAGCACCGAGATGCCCACCGCCGAACCCAGGTAGCGCGTCAGCGTGCCGAATGCCGCGCCCTCGTTGCGCAGTTGCCGCGGCAGCGTGGTGAAGGCGATGGCCGCCAGCGGCACGAAGATCATGCTCGATCCCATGCCGTTGATTACCCCGGAGGCGATCACCAGCCACTCGTCGGCATCGAGCGACATGCGCGAAAGTAGCAAGGCCGACAGCGACGAGACTATCAGGCCGACGAAGACCAGCATCCGCGCGTCGATCCGGTTGATGATCCGGCCCATCACCAGTGTCGCGACGAAGGTGCCGAGCCCGCGCGGTGCGCTGACGAGGCCGATGGTGATGATCGGATAGCCATAGAGCGCCGAGAGCATCGGCGGCAGCAGCGACAGCACGCCGTAGATCATGATGCCCAGGAAAAAGCCGATCAGCGTCGAGATCACGTAATTGCGGTCGGCGAAGATTGCGAGGCGGATGAACGGATGCTCGGCGGTCAGCACGTGGACGATGAACAGGAACAGCGCGAGGCCGGAGATCGTCGCTTCGATCCAGATCTCGGTCGACTGGAACCAGTCCTGCAACTGGCCGCGGTCCATCATCAGCTGGAACGAGCCGATCGCGACCGCCAGCAGCGCGAAGCCCAGCAGATCGAAGCGGCGTTTTTCTTCATCGTGCGCGTCGGGCATCACCGCCGACAGGCCGATGAAGGCGAACAGGCCGATCGGCAGGTTGATCAGGAAGACCCAGTGCCACGAGAAGTTCTCGGTCAGCCAGCCGCCGAGCACTGGCCCGGCCAGCGGGCCCATGATCGCGGCGAGGCCGAACACCGCCATGGCCTTGCCGTGTTCCTCGGGCGGATGGATGTCGAGCAGGGTCGCCTGGCTCATCGGCACCAGCGCCGATCCCGCGGCGCCCTGGAGCAGGCGGAACAGCACGAGTTCGTCGAGATTGCTGGCGATGCCGCAAAGCAGCGAGGCGGCGGTGAAGCCGACGATCGACCAGAGCATCAGCCGGCGGCGGCCGAAGCGCCCCGCGAGCCAGCCGGTCAGCGGCGTCGCGATGGCCAGCGCGATGATATAGGAGGTCAGTACCCAGGCGATCTGCTCGCGCGAGGCCGAGGTCGTGCCCTGCATGTGCGGCAGCGCGACATTGGCGATCGTCGTGTCGATCTGGTTCATGATCGCCGAGGCCATCGAAAAGATCACGATCAGGCGGCGCTGGCCGGGTTGGGGGTATGCCTGGCTCATGGGATCAGACCAGCCTTGCCGGGCGGTGCCGCGCGCGTCACCTTAAATCTTGGCAAGCCGGGCCGCTTCGGGCTGGATCAGGATGCCCAGCGGATCGTCGTCCGCCGCCACGCGCACCTCTTCGAGCAGCCAGTCGCGGAAGGCGCGGACCTTGGCGAGGTTCCGCTTCTGTTCGGGATAGACGAGGTAGAAGCCGCGCGGATCGGTCGTGTAGTGATCGAACGGCGCGACCAGCAGGCCCGCCTTGATTGCTTCCGGGAACATCACGGGAAAGAGCACGGCCGCGCCGTGTCCGGCGATCGCGGCATTGCCGTCGAGCACTTGTGAATCGAAACGCAGTCCCGGATCGCGATGGGGATCGTAGCCGGGCAGGCCGACCGAGGTGAACCACAGGTCCCACCATTCGTCGCTTGCGGACAGGCGCTGGACCTTCAGCAGATCGGCCGGCTCCTTCAGCGGATGCTTTTCGAGGAAAGCCGGGCTCGCCATGACCGTGAAGGTCTGGTTCATCAGGAAATGCGAGACGAAGCCCGGCGTCGGCGTGGTGATGCCGCGGATGCCGACATCGACTTCGCCGGCGGACAGATCGACGAGCTCGTCCGAGACGTGGAACCGCACCGCGAGATTGGGGCGCTGCAGGTTGAACGAGCCGATCCGCCCGGCCAGCCAGTTGGCCGCGAAAGTGCGCGAGCAGGTGATGCTCAGCACGGCTTCGTTTTCAGTCTGCGCTGCGGCGAAGGCCTCGCCGAGAATGCCGAAGGCCTCGGTCACGCGCGGCGCGATGCGCTTGCCCAGCGGGGTCAGCGCCATGCCGCGGCCCTTGCGCATGAACAACTGCGCGCCGAGCCTCTCTTCCAATAGCTTGATCTGATAGGAAACCCCGGCCTGGGTCAGCGCCAATTCCTCGGCGGCGCGGCTGTAGTTCTCGTGCCGGGCGGCGGCTTCGAAAACGCGGACGGCGGCGAGGGGCGGGAGCTGCGGCATGGCCCTGTCATAAGCCAAGCTTGTATGTTTCGTCCATGCTTTTGTTGGAGCCGGGGGGCGTTCCATCATACCAACGGGTTCACGGCATGACGGTGAAAATGCCGTTCGTTCGATCAAATGTTCCGTCAGTTCGATCATATCCGCTGTCGAGGCCGGCAGCTAATTCGTTCGCCATCAGCCGGCGGCGATCTGCGCTTGGCCGGCATCGAACAAGCGAAGGGGAAATGCCATGTTGAAGAAAATATTGCAGGCGGCCGCGCTTGCGGCAGCAGTCCTTGCCTCGGTTCCCGGGATGGCGGCGGAAGCGGATACGACAAAGGTCCGTGTCTATTACGGTGATCTCGACCTGTCGAACCAGGGTGATATCCAGACCCTCGACCGCCGCCTGACGCGTGCGGTGGAAGCCGTCTGTCCGAGCGATAACGGCGTGGTCGAACTCTCGCTGAAGCGCGTGATCGCACTGTGCCGCGCGGCCAAGCATGCGGAGATCGCACCGGCGCGCCAGTCGATCCTCGCTGCTGCTGCCCGCAATGCCCCCGCCAATTTTGCCACGGCGCAGTGACCCCTGACCCCGGGCCCACGCCGACCGCCATCAGCCGGGTTTGCCGGGAAGCAATCCATAAGCCTGGCTGATGGCGGACCCTTTATTTCTTATAGGTCAGTATCCGCTGCCTTGCTCCATCGGCGCGCTGTCGGCCTTGGCCGCCGGCGCGCTGCTCGCACCGGGAACGCCTAGGAAATCGCCGTCCTCGCCGTACCAGGTGCGGAATTCTGCGAAGCCGGGCAGGCCGGCAAAGCTCTGGTTGGCCGAAGCATCCACCTCGACATGGACCAGTGCGGGTTTGCCCGAAGCGAGCGCACGCGCGACCGCCGGGCCGATGTCGGCGACCTTGTCGACATATTCGCCATGCGCGCCAAGGCTCTCGGCGGTCTTATCGAGGCGGACGTGGTGGTTCCACTTGGCCTCGGGCGTGGAAGTGTCGTTGCCGTAGTTCGCCTTGTACGAGGCGACTTCGATACCCCAGGCATGGTCGACCGCGACCACCACCAGCAGCGGCAGGTTCTTGCGTACCGCGGTCTCGATCTCTGCGATATGGAACAGCACCGAGCTGTCGCCGGTCAGCAGTACGACGCGGCGCTCGGGGCCGACGGCGATCTGTGCGCCGACCGCATAGGGAAGGCCCGGCCCGATCGCACCATAGTTCGAATTCCACATGGCATCGCGCGGGGTGATCTGCAGCAGCGCGTTGAACCACATTGCCGAAGCGCCGCCGTCGCGGACGATCACGGCGTCCTTGGGCAGCATCTTCGTGGCTTCGATCGAGAGGCGGCCGGGATGGATCGGCTCGCCCGCAGGGATCGATTCCACCAGCGCGCGCTTCTGCACTGCATGGCTCTCGGCCCAGCCTGCCATTTCGGCCGGCGCGGTGCGCTGCAGGTTGCCGAGCGCTCCGGTCAACTGCGGCAGCACCGCCTTGAGATCGCCGACCAGCGGCACGTCGATCGGGCGGTTGACGCCGATCGCGGTGGGATCGCGCTCGATGTAGATCCACTTGCGGTCGGCCTTGCCTTTGGCCCAGTGGCGCCCCCGGCCGTAATGCATGGCCTCGCCGATCTCGGTGCCTACCGCCAGCACCACGTCGGCTCGTGCCACGGCCTCGGCCGCCGCGTCGGAACCGTAGGGGAAGCTCACGCCGTCCATGCCTTCGAGCACGGCATCGACCGCCGTCGTGGATACGATCGGGCAGGCGAGCTTCTTGCCCAGTGCAATCAGATCGGCATGCGCGCGCGAGGCGAAGGCGCCCTGGCCGACGAGCATGATCGGCTGCTCGGCCTCGGTCAGCAGCCGGACGGCCTCGGCCAGCGCGGTGGTGCCGGCCTCCTGGTTGACCAGACGATAGCGGTGCGGCGGCGGCGCGGGCGGCAGGTCGAATGTCGCGGCCATGACCGACAGCGGCAACTCGACCATGGTCGGGCCGGGCACGCCCGACAGTGCGCGGCGGAACGCCTCGTGGAAGATCTCGTCGGTCTGCTCGGGATATTCGATCGTGCCGATCCACTTCATCGCACCTTCGAACAGCGCGGGCTGTGGCATGTGCTGCATCTTGCCGCGGCGGACGCGCTGTTCGTAGAAGCGCTGGCGCTGCGCCATGATGAACACGGCGGGCACGTTCTCCTTGGCGAGATAGGCCGCGCCCGCGGCGATGTTCGCGACGCCGGGGCCTTTGTTGATGCCCATCACCGCGGGCTTGCCGGTCATCCGGTAATAGCCGTCGGCCATCAGCGCGCCGGCCTGTTCGTGGTGCGGCGCCACCAGCGTCATGCCGCGCTTTTCGGCTTCGAGGAACATCGCGAAGAAGCTGGGATCGGGAATGCCGAACACCGTATCGACGCCTTCGGCCTGGAGCAGGTCGACGATGCGCTCGTGCATCTTGCTGGGCATGGCCAGGAATCCTCTCAAGATAATGTATACGATTCGTGCCCGTTAGCGGGGAATCGCGGGTCTCGTCAAAACCCGTTGTAAGTCAGCACTTCCGAAACCGGCTTGCGCCAAGCCCTCTTGAAATCGGTGCCTATCGTATAGGCGACGGGGAAGAAGCCGACCTGGGTATACTCGTCTAACGGAATGCCGAGGAGTTCGGCAATCTCCTTCTCGCGCCGGCTGGTGACCGTCGCCCAGATCGAGCCGAGCCCGCGCGAGCGTAGCGCCAGCATGAAGCTCCAGACAGCCTGGACGATCGAGCCCCACATCGATGCCTGGTCGACCACGCTCTTGCCCTCGACACGGCCCGGCATCAGCGGGATCAGGATCGCGGGCATCGTGTCGAGCTTCTCGACCAGGGCGAAAGCGGATTCGAGCAGCTTGTCCTCGCGCGGATCGCTGCCGGAAAGGTAGCGGACGCTGGGTACCGCGCCGCTGCTCAGCACACCCATCGCTGCGCGGTATTCGTCCGCGAGCTTGCGGACCATTGCCGGGTCGTCGACGACGATCCAACGCCAGTCGTTACGATTACTGCCGTTGGGTGCCTGGAGCGCGAGTTCCAGGCATTCCTCGATCACCGAGCGTGGAACGGCCCGCGTCGTGTCGAGCCGCTTGCGCACGGCGCGGGTGGTGGTGAGGATCTCGTCGAAAGTGAGGTCGAGCTTCATCGCGGCGTCCTTCCCGGGCTTGTCGCAGCCACTATCGCATTGACCGCAATCCCCGGGAAGCGGGCGCGGCCAATTCCTCGCATAGGCCTGGCATGATAGGAGACAGACGATGACCTATGCTTTTAAGACCATGCCTTCGCCGGTGGGTGAGTTGACCTTGGTGGCGAGCGACAAGGGGCTGACCGCGATCCTTTGGGAGAACGATGATCCGGACCGCGTTCGGCTGGCCGACAGGACCGAACAACCGGCCCATCCGGTGCTGGTCGAGACAGCACGTCAGCTCGATGAGTATTTCGCCGGCAAGCGCTCCGCATTCGACCTGCCGCTCGATTTCCATGGCACCTATTTTCAGAAGCGCGTCTGGGCGCAGCTGCTGGCGATCCCGTTCGGCGAGACGCGCAGCTACGGCGAGATCGCGCGGGCGCTCGGCCAGCCCACCGCAAGCCGGGCTGTCGGCGCGGCCAACGGCAAGAACCCCATCTCGATCGTTGCGCCGTGCCACCGCGTTGTCGGCACCAATGGCTCGCTCACAGGCTTTGCCGGCGGGCTGGAGGCTAAGCAGCGGCTGCTGGCGCTCGAAGGTCTGGAGTTCGGGCTCTAACGCAGCGCGTCTACATGGGCGGCGGCGGACTCGGCCAGAGCTTCGAGATCGTACCCGCCTTCGAGCAGCGAGACGATCCTGCCCTGCGCGTGGCGCCCAGCGAGCGCGACCAGTTCGCGCGTGATCCAGGCATAGTCCTCGGTCTCGAGCATCATTTGGGCCAGCGGGTCGCGGCGGTGCGCGTCGAAGCCGGCCGAGACGATGACAAGCTCTGGCGCGAAAGCGTCGAGCGCGGGCAGTAGCACGTCTTTCCATGCCCGCTGGAACTCGGCGCTGCCGCTGCCGGGTGCGAGCGGGGCATTGGCGACGTTGTGCGCGGTTCCCTGCTCGCGCGCACTGCCGGTGCCCGGATAGCATGGGCTCTGGTGGCTCGAGGCGAAGAACAGGTTCGGATCGCTCCAGAACTCTTCCTGCGTGCCGTTGCCGTGGTGGACGTCGAAATCGGCGACGGCGATGCGGGTCAGCCCCCAGCGGTCGCGCGCGTGGTGCGCGGCGACGGCGACGTTGTTGAACAGGCAGAAGCCCATCGCGGTGGCCGGGCGGGCGTGATGGCCGGGCGGACGCACCGCGGCGAAGGCGGCTTCGGCTTCTCCCTGCATGACCATGTCGACGGCACGGATCGCGGCACCAGCGGCGCGCAATGCGGCCTCGATCGAGCCGGGCGAAATGATCGTATCGGCGTCGAGCGCGGCGAGCGTGCCTTCGGGCACTTGCGTGGCCAGCAATTCGCGCACGTAGTCGGCGTCATGGACGCGGGCGAGCTGTTCGGCCGAGGCTTTCGGCGCCTGTTCGCGCAGCAGGTCGGGGAAGTGTGCCTCGGCCAGTGCGGCCTGCACCGCGCGCAGGCGGTCGGGCCGTTCGGGGTGGCCCTCGCCGGTGTCGTGATCGAGGCAGGCCTCGTGGGTGATCAGCGCGATCGGCATGGTCGGACTATGCCTGCGCAGGCCGGGAAGGTCGATGCGGATTCAGCCCGCGGCGCCGACCACTTCGGGCGTGCCGTGCTCGGCTTCCCAGGCCTCGATGTCGTCGAAGCAGGCCTCGATGATGCGCGAATAGGTCTCGCGGAAGGTCTCGCGCTGCTCGGCGTGGTCGAAGACGAAGGGGCGGTTGCGGCGCACGGCTTCGAGCACGATCGGCGCGACGCTTTCGGGCGAATAGAACGGAACGTGGTTGTCCTGGAACGATTCCTCGGGAACCTGCAGCGGCGCGTCGCTGGGCCCACCGAAGCGTGCCGGGCGGTAGGACGAATTGCGTGTCCCCATGCCGGTGGAAACCCCGCCGGGACAGTAGGTGGTGATGCGGATGCCGTGGCGTTCCACTTCCATCGCCAGGTTCGTCATCAGCCCGATGATGCCCATCTTCGCGCCAGCATAGACGCAGTGCACGGGGATCGATCCCGGCATCAGTCCGGCGACCGAGGACGTCGCGACGATGTGGCCGCCGCCCGCGGCGATCATGCCCGGCAGGAAGGCGCGGACAGTGTTGAGCACGCCCATCATGTTGACCTGGACGATCCAGTCGACGCTGTCGTCGGTCATGTCTTCCAGGCGGTCGAAGCATGTCGCGCCGGCATTGGCGAACAGAAGCTGGATCGGCCCGAAGGCGGCCTCGGCCTCGGTGCGCATCGCCTGGATCGCGCCGCGCTCGCAGACATCGCAGGCGATCGCGATGGCCTGGCCGCCTGCAGCGACGATCTCGGCCGCGGTGCGGCGGGCATTGTCGATCATGATGTCGGCGATGACGACTTTCACGCCTCGGCGGGCGAGTTCCTTGGCCAGCCCCATGCCGATGCCCGTCCCGCCGCCCGTGACGACGGCCGCTTTGCCGGTGATATCGGTCATCCACCTCTCCCACTCCTCCCGGTTCCGGGGAGGATCAGATTCCGAAGCGCAGCTTGATCGAGTGGTAGCGATCCTGCAATTGCCGGGCGCGCTCTTGCGGCGTGACCACGGCGGTACCCTGGGGCAGCGCCGCCAGCACCTCAGCGCGTTTGACCAGTCGAGTTCGGAAGGTCGCCGGGTTCTGGCTCATCAGGTTGCGATAGCCGAGGTTGCCGTCGGAAAAGCCCTGCGTATCCAGCCAGTTGTGCACGCCCGGATCGTCATGGGCGATTACGAAACGGACGACGTTATCGCTGTCTACCTTGGTCCGCGCCGGCGAGAAGCTGGTCGAGCGATACATGTAATCCATCGACTCGACGAAGACCGCGTTCATGCCGAACAGCCAGAAGCCGTCGTGCATGTCCATCTCGACGATCAGCGCCTCGTCGGGCTTCAACGACCAGATCATGTTTGCCGCCATCCGCCCGCGCTTGGCGTCGGAGGCGTCGTTGGCGTTCTTGTCGGCGGGGAAGACGTTGAGCTGGCCCGGATCGCAGACCCCGCCCGAAGTCATCCAGCTATGCTCGGGCCAGTCGCGCATGATGCCGGAAACGAAATCGCCTGCCCACTGGAACGCCTCGATCATCCGCTGCGGCGTGGGCATCGGCCTGGGCGCATCCATGCCGATGCGTTCGATCGAGAGCGTGGTCGGCGTCTCGAACCACTGGTCAAAGGCCTCGCGGATGAACAGCTTGCGGCTGCCGGGCGTGGTCGGCACCCAGTTCTCCGGCCGTTCGGGCCCGCCGATGTAGAGCTCGAAATTGCCCTTGGCATCGGTTTTGATCTGGTGGCCGAAGATGTTGCTTTCGGGAATGTCGCCGAAGGGCTCGTGCAGCGGCGCGAAATCGGTGCCGGGGATCTTGGCCGGCTTGGGCCCCTGCACGGTCAGGTTGAACCAGCGTGCCGTGCCCTTCTTGCCGGTGATCTTGTAGGCGTGCTCGCCGCTGATCCAGGCTTGGCGATAAGTGAAGTCCGAAACGTCACCGCCGAGCTTCATGTAGGGGTGGGTGAAGTAGTGGATCTGCGGATAGGCTGGGTCCTTGGTCTCCAGCGCGAGCGGGAAAGCCTGGCCCAGGTTCTGCGTCAGGAAGCGGAAGGCATCGGCGCGCAGCAGCGGATGGGCGGGATTGGCCTCCTTGAAGGCACCGTCGCCCGCGGTTTTAAGCGCGTCGCAGAAGGCGTGCCAGCCGGCGCGCAGGGTTTCGTCGTCACGTCCGTCGCCATATGCCATGATCAGGCTCCGAGTTTTGTGAGAATTTCCGAGAGGTTTTCGGCCGCCCGCTTCGAGGCCGCGCGCGGGCCTTCCTGCTCGATCCGCGGCCCGATCAGTTCGAGGTCGAACACGCCTGTGTAGCCGAGTTCGAGGATGGTCCCGAGCAGCCATTCGATCGGAACGACGCCGTCGCCCACCACGGCGCGGTTGGGCGTGAAACGGTCACCCAGCACATAGTCGCATACCTGGACGAGCCCGGTGAGCGGCATGGCACGGCGGAACTTCTCCTTGAGGTCCGCTTCGTACCAGCAGGCATTCAGCTCGATGCAGACGCCGATCCCGGCGATCTCCGCGAGCCGGACCGTGTCGTCCAGAGTGTGCGCGATGTGCATATCGGCGTTGAGCGGCGAAGCGCTTTCGACCGTCAGCAGCACGCCCTTCTCGCTCGCTGCGGGCAGGCATGGCGCGACCAATTCGGCAAAGCGCTCCGCCGCCGCTTCCCACAACAGCGATCCGCGCCCGCCGCTCACCAGATAGATCACCGGCGCGCCCAGCGTCGCGGCGATGTCGATCGCCTTGAGAAGCTTTTCGGATTCCTCGTCGCCGACGCGGTCGAGACTGGATCCCATGGCAATCGGATGATTGACGACTGCGGCGCGCGGGCCGCCTGCAGCGAGCGCGGCCTGCGCTTCTTCGACGCCGCCGGGCTGCATCAGCAACGGTGTGACCAGAGTCATGTTCGGCACGCCGATCTCGCGGCAGTACCCGATGAACGCTGCCGTGCTTTCCCGCACGAAGGCGACCTGGTGGAGGTTGACGCGCGGGTGCATCACCGCTTCTCGATCTCGACGCCGAAGCGCTCGCGGAATTCTCGAAATTCCTCGTTCAGTTCGTCGATGTCGAAGCCGGCGTCGACCAGCGTCTGCGTCGAATACTCGAACTTGCCGTGGCGATCGCCCTTGTTGTTCGCCAGGTAGCCGCGCATCGCGGCCTCGGCCTGCGGGGTCAGCTCGCGGCCGGCGAACTCGTAGTAGCCGCGGATCGTGCCGATCGGATCGGCGACGAAATCCTTGTAGCGGACGTGGTGGATGCGCGGATCGTGGATCAGCGGGTTCGACATTGTGTTCCGATGGCTCATCCGCATCCGTTCCATATGCATCTTCGCCTCGGCGACCATGTCGATCTTGCCGACGATGCCTTCCATGATGTCGCGCATCATCGCCGTGCTCGATGCGGCGACCTGCACCGGATCGCGGTGCAGCCAGACCAGCGTCGCGTCGGGATAGGTCTCGAAGAATTCCTCCAGGCGATGGCCATGGAAGCCCTTGAGCACCCAGTACTTCTTGGGCCGCTTATACTGCAGCGCCTGGAGCATCATATTGTGGATGCGGTTCTGCGCGGCGCTGTCGGTCGGCAGGCCCAGCGAGAGGTTCTGCATCGGCACGCGCCACCAGCCGGTCGGCGTCATCACGCGAAAATCGAAGGCCCAGGTGCGTTCGTCTTCGGGCAGGCCGTCGCCGAGCATGTCGTTGTAGGGGTGGCAGTGCAGCCACTTCCACATCTTGGTGTTGATCTCGCGCCATTCCTCGTCGGCCAACGCCTCGCGCGGATCGATGCCCTGCCGCTCGATGCCGGTGACGGTGCCAGGGGGGGGCGAGGGATGCATGACCTCCCAGAAGCGCAGCGCGCGCGCATCGGGATCGACGCTCATCAGCGCGTGCATCAAGGTCGTGCCCGAGCGCGGCTCGCCCGTGGCGAACATCGGGCGGTCGATGACCTCCTGATCGAGCGGATAGAGCTTGCGGTCGTTGAAGAAGTTCAGCCGGTCGGTCAGCAGCCAGTTGATATTGTCGGCCGCAGCCTGGCGGCCGGCCGCGTCCATCGGGATGCCGTTGATGTGGTTGACCGCCAGGCCGAGCCGCGTCTCGAAGCTGTCGTCGCCCCAGTCGGACAGGCCGGTCTCGGCCTTGGCGCGGTTCAGCAGGTCCTGGGCATTCAGCTCGCTCACGCGGTCTCTCCGCAGAGTCGCATGACCTCGTCCTCGACCTCGATCACCTTCTGCGCCGACTTGGCGGCGAACTTGGCGCCGGCCATGCCGCCGTAGTCCATCACCTTGAACACGCGCATGCCGGCATCGACGAAGCCCTTGAACTTGGCCGCGACCTCCTTGACCGTTCCGACGGGGAAGATGTCGCGGATCGCCTGGGTGTCGAGCGCGTCGCAGAACTCGATGATCTTCTCGCGCGACAGGCGCACGGGATCGAAATCGTGGATGCCGCGCCAGGTGTCGCCCATCGGGTGCTTGTAGCCGAACTGGCGCAGGTCCTCGGCGGTCTGCATCAGGATGATCGACTTGACCATCGGCTGCTGCAGCATCTCGGCGCATTCCTCCTCGTCGCCGATCAGGCATATCTGGGTCAGCGCCGGCACGAAGTGCGACATGTCGCGGCCTACGGCATCGCCCGCGTCGAGGATGACCTTGAGCTTGGTCGCATAGTCCTCAGGCGTATAGGTGCCCGCCGGCCACCAGCCGTCGGCCTCGCGTCCGGTGATGCCCAGCATGCGCGGACCGACCGAGCCCATCCAGATCGGCGGCGCCTTGCCTTCGTAGAGTTCGGTATCCATCCGCGCGTGTTCGAGGTGATAGAACTCGCCTTCGAAATCGACCTTGCCCTCGCTGTGCCAGAGCAGCTTGATGACCTTGATCGACTCCTCGAGCCGGCTGACGGGCTTCGAGAAGTCGAAGCCGTAGGGCACCGTATTCTCCAGCTCACCTGAGCCAAGGCCCAGGATAAAGCGGCCTTTCGACAGGTGGCTGATCGTCAGCGCCGACTGCGCCAGCAGCGAGGGGTGGCGGCGCACGGTGTCGATCACGCAGGTCGCCAGCGGCACGTTCTTGGTCAGCACCGCCGCCGCGGCCGAAACCGCCATGCCGTCCAGATGCCGGTGAGGGCTGGGCGAGGTCAGCGCCAGGTCGGTGAATTCGGGCGTCCAGATCGATCGGGCCAGAAGCTGACCATGTGATCGGGCAACCAGATCGAGTGGTAGCGGCCGGAATCGTACTTCTCCGCCATGTCGATGCCGAGCGGAAGCGTGGTGCGCAGGAAAGCTGCGGGCTGGACTTTCATGATGACGACTCTCCCCGGCGCCGTTTCGCGCGCGTTGTTTGCCGCAGCTTAGTCGGATAGAGGCGATTCGGAAGTAATTCCCATTTGGGGATACGGAGGCGGATCTTGATCTCCAGGGCTGAGGAATTGTCCGACCTGATCGCGCCACTGATCGAAGGGATCATGCAGGAGCCGTTGTGGTCTGGCTTCACTGAGCAACTGCGCCGGCGGCTCAGCGCCGACTATGTCAGCATTGTCTTCAGGCCGCTGCCCGACGGATCGCCGGGCAACCGGCTGATCCATCTCTACACGGGGCAGGCCTGGCCCGACGAGGTGAATCGCCGTTTCCGCGAGAAGCTGCGCGGCGAGGATCCGATGCCCTATCACGATCTTGCAGCGGGCCGCGTCTATGCGCTGAACGAGCTGCTGACTTTCGGCGATCCCGAGCACGACCGCTACCGCCTGCAACTGCTGACGCCGGGTGGGATGGAATTCATGCGGATGATGCGGATCGAGGAAGCCGGCGGGGTCAGCGCCTGGCTGACGGTGTCACGGGCCGAAGGAGAGTTCACCGCCGAGGACGACGCGCTGATTGCGGCCATCGCGCCGTTCTGGCGGGCCGCGCTGACCAACTACGTCGCGCTGGAGCGCGAGCGGGTCACGGCATCGGTCGCCAACGAGGCGATCCGGCGGCTCAATTTCGGCTGGCTGACGCTCGACGCTGGCGGCCGCATTCTCGACAGCGATGCCCATGCTGCGGGCATGCTCGCAGCTTCGGACATGCTGCGCCGCGGGCCGGGCGGGCGGCTGGTCGCGCGCGACGCCGCGGTTACCCGCGAGATCACCCAGGCGATCCAGGCGCTGGTGCGGGAACCCGCCAGGAGTTTCGAAAGTCCTCGGCCGCGCGCGATCGTGCTCAGTCGCGAGCCCTGGCTCGACATGCTGCTGGTGCCGTCGAACCTGCGCACGGGCACGACGCGCGCCGCGCCGGCGCTGGTCGCCTATGTCCATGCCGACAACTGGTCCTCGGCCGACCGCTGCGACCAGCTCGAGCAGATGTTCGACCTGATCCCCAGCGAAGCGCGGCTGGCGCTGGCGCTCACCCGCGGCATGTCGATTGCCGAGGCGGCGGGGGAACTGGGCCTGACGGTGGAATCGGCGCGGACCTATTCGAAGCGGATATATGCCAAGACCGGTGCGCGCGGGCAGGCCGATCTCGTCCGCTTCATCCACCGCAGCGTACTGGCGATCGCCTAGCTCGCGGCAAGTTCCTCGATCATTTTCCGGACTTCCTCGGCTGCCGCGACGGCGGCAGGAGAGCGGGTGCGGCCGCGTTTGAACACCAGGCAGATGTCGCTGGAGGTGGCCGGCAGGTCCGACACGTCGAGCTGGATCATTCGGCCCGCGCCCAAATCCTCGCGAAGGAAGGCCGGCGAAGACATCCAGACGCAATCGGTCTGCAGCACCGTCTCGCGCAGGACGTGGAAATTGTCGCAGACGAGCGAGCCGGCATTACCGATGCTGCTGCCGGGCGTCGGCTCGACCGCACTGGCGACGGGGTAGTTCTCGAGATCGTCCAGGGTAACCCGGCCGGCATGGGCCAGCGGATGATCGGCGCGGACCATCACCCCGATCTCCAGCCGGCCGATCTTTTCCAGTTCTGTGCCGGGCATGCGCCCGAGGTTCCAGTTGTTGCCGAGGATCATCTCGATCCGGTCGCCCAGCAGTTCGGCGACGAGCTGGTCCGGCGCGCGCGTTAGGGTGAAGATCTGCAGTCCGGGATAGGCCTGGAGCAGCGAACGGGTCAGCCGCGGCAGGAACAGGCCGGTCAGAAGCGGGCCTATGCCGAAGGCGATCCGCCCTGCCTGGCCGCCCGGATAGCGCCTGAGGCTGCGCTCGAGGTCGCCGGCGGCGGCGAGCAGTTTCTTCGCCTGGTCGATGACGAGCAGGCCGGCCGCCGTCGGATGGACGCCGCCGCGGCCGCGGTCGAACAGGACGACGTCGTGGCGCGCCTCGAAAGCGGCGACGCTGCGGCTCAATGCGGGTTGGGTAATTCCCTCCTCCTCGGCCGCGCGTGAGAAGCTCTGGTTGCGCGCGACGGCGACGATGTGGCGCAGGCGGGTCAGGTCCATCGCATTACCGTAGGGCATGTAATCATAGCTTGATATGCATTGGACATCATCTTTGCACGAGCCCTATCTGCCCGCCGAACCCCGGGGGACGATGATGATGCGACGGCTCAAGATCTTGCTGACAGCGACGGCGCTCGCGGGCGGTGTGCAGGCACAGGCCCAAGAGACGCGTACGGTGTTGCCGATCCCTGCCGCGCCGTTCACCGGTACGATTGCGGAAAACGTGCTCGATGCCAAGGGCACGCCACCTTCGCCAGTGCGGGCCCCGCAGGGTGCGCCCAACGTCTTCCTGATGATGAGCGACGATGTCGGCTTCGCCATGTCGAGCGCTTTCGGCGGGCCGGTGCCGACGCCCAACTTCGAGCGGCTCGCCGCCCAGGGCCAGCGCTACAACCGCTTCCATACCACCGGCATCTGCTCACCCAGCCGCGCCGCGCTGCTGACCGGGCGCAACCATCACAACGCCGGGGTCGGCTGGCTCAGCGACGTGCCCTCGCCATTCCCCGGCTATGGCGGGAAGATCGGCCCCGAGACGGCGACGATCGCGCAGGTGCTCAAGCTCAACGGCTACAACACCGCGATGTTCGGCAAGCATCACAACGTTCCGACGAATGAACGCAGCGAGGCAGGACCATTCGACGCCTGGCCCACTGGGATCGGTTTCGAATACTACTTCGGCTTCCCCTATGGCGACAGCGACCAGTATTCGCCGATCCTCTATCGCGGCATCCAGCGGGTCGAGAACGACGATGCAAAGGGCGACCTGCTCGACAAGCGGCTGGCCGACGACATCATCCGCTGGGTCCACAACCAGAAGGCCAATGCGCCGGACAAGCCGTTCCTGGTCTATATGGCGCCGGGGTCGACCCACGCCCCGCACCAGGCACCGCCCGAATACATCGCCCGCTTCAAAGGCAAGTTCGATGGCGGCTGGGATGCGGTGCGCGATGCGACCTTCCGCCGCCAGCTCGCCGCCGGCGTGGTCCCCAAGGGCACCAGGCTCACGCCGCGCCCCGCCGAGATTCCCGCCTGGGACAGCCTGACCCCGGCGCAGAAGGCCTTCGCCGCGCGGACGATGGAAGTTGCCGCGGCACAGCTCGTCTATCAGGATGAGCAGATCGGTCGCGTGCTGAACGAGCTCCAACGGATGGGCGAACTCGACAACACGCTCGTCGCGATCATCGAGGGCGACAACGGCGCCAGCGCCGAGGCTGGCCCCAAGGGCACGATCAACGAGCTGCGCGGCATGGGCGTGCACGACGAGGACGAGGCCTGGATGCAGGCCAATACCGACAAGCTCGGCGGCCCCGATACCTACGAGAGCTATCCCGCCGGCTGGACCTGGGCGATGAACACGCCGCTGCGCTGGACCAAGCAATATGCCTCGTTCCTGGGCGGTATCCGCAACGGCATGATCCTGTCGTGGAAGGGCCATGTCGCGCATCCGGGCGCGATCTGTGGCCAGTTCGCACACCTCAACGACATGGCGCCGACGATCCTCGACGCGGCGAAGCTGCCTGCGCCGACTAGCGTCTATGGCGTGGCGCAGAAGCCGATGGACGGAGCGAGCCTACTGCCCAGCCTTGCCACCTGCGACGCCGCCAAGCCGCGCACGCAGTATTTCGAGATCGGCGGCAAGATCGGCCTCTACCACGACGGCTGGTTCCTCTCGGGCGACGACGGCCGACTGGCCTGGGAGAGCCTGCCGCCCGGCGGTGCCAGGGCCGAGACCAAGTGGTCGCTTTACGATCTCACTAGGGATTTCTCCCAATCGACCGATCTCGCCGCGAAGGAGCCTGCGCGGCTCCAGTCGATGCTGGACCTGTGGAAACGGGAAGTGACGCGCAACAATGTCTATCCGCTCGATCACCGCTTCGGCACGGCGCGGGCTATGGCATCGATGCGGCCCGGCCCTAAGCACTGGGACTTCTGGGGCAAGGACGTGACTCTGCCGGCGATCGGCGGGCCGCTACTCATCGCACGCAGCTTCACGATCGAGGCGGAGCTCAAGCTCGATAGCGCCGCCGCTTCGGGCGCGGTAATCGCGCTCGGCAGTAAGTTCGGCGGCTGGAGCCTTTATCTCGACCAGGGTCGCCCGGCCTTCGTATGGGCACGCTCGACCGATCCCAAGGAGATCAGCCGGCTGACCACCGACAAGGTGCTGCCGCAGGGCGCGGCCAAACTGCGCATGCGCTTTGCGGTAGAGAAGATGGGCGGCCCGGCGACGGTCACGCTGAGTGCCGATGGTGCCGAGCTTGGCCAGGTCAAGCTTCCCGGCAGCGTCCTGATGCCTTCGGGAAATGGCGAAACGCTCGACATCGGCCGCGATCTCGGTGTGACGGTGACCGACTACCGGACGCCGCACGGCCGGATCGAGGGCGATATCCCGCATGTGACGATTGACTTCGACTGAGGCCAATGCCTGCATGATCGCTTTGCCCGGTCGCCCGACGCGGCCGGCATGTCGGATTCCATTGCGCGCCGCGCGGCGCCTGAATAGGATATATTCGCTCGTCGGCGTTGCCGTGCCGGACGTGTTGAACACCTGTTCAGCAAAAGGATTGACAGCGCGGGCGCAATCGACAAGGAAGCGTCGCACGAGGCGTATTGGATACATTCCAGCGCTGGGCGAGGAAGAGGCATGGCGCAGTCACTGACCGGAAAAGTCGCGCTCGTCACCGGCGCATCGTCGGGAATCGGCGAAGGTGCGGCGCTGGCCCTGGCCGAGGCCGGTGCACTCGTCGCCATTTCCGGACGACGTCAGGACCGCCTCGACTCGCTGGTCGGCCGGATCGAGGCGGCGGGCGGCAAGGCTCTGGCGCTTCCCGGCGACGTCTCGGTCGAGGAGCAGGCGCGCAAGTCGGTAGAGGATACCGTCGCCCATTTCGGCCGCATCGACATCCTGATCAATTCGGCGGGCGTCAACGAGCAGGGCGGCGTCGAATCGCTGCCGCTCGAGCAGTGGCGCCGGCTTATCGACATCAACCTGATGGGCACGATCTACACCAGCCGCATCGCCTTCCCGATCATGAAGGCGCAGGGCGCAGGCGACATCGTCAACATCTCGTCGACCGCCGGCCGGCGGTCGGGCGCGGACTTCGCCGCCTATTCGACCAGCAAGTTCGGCGTCACCGGCTTCACCGAGGCGATGCGCCAGGAAGGCGGCAAGGCCGGCATCCGCGTCTCGATCATCGAGCCGGGCGCTACCGCTACCGAGATCGCCGAGAGCCTGACCGACCCCAAGTGGCGCGAGGCGATCCACCAGCACACGCACAAGGACGGCGCGATGGAAGTGGCGGACATCGTCGATGCCATCATGCTCGTCGTCCAGCTGCCGCGCCGCGCCAACGTCACCCGCATTCTCATCCAGCCGACGATCGACGTCGCGCCCATGCCCTAAGCCAGAGGTATCATGTCCCAGTCTCTCTCCGGAAAAGTCGCGCTCGTCACCGGCGCATCCTCGGGCATCGGCGCAGGCGCCGCGCTGGAGCTGGCCAAGGCCGGTGCTACGGTCGCGTTGTCCGCCCGCCGGGCTGAACGGCTGGCCGAACTCGTCGCGCAGATCGAAGCGCTCGGCGGCAAGGCTCTGGCTCTCCCCGGCGACGCGACGGTCGAGGCCGAGGCGGTCAAGGCGGTCGATGATACCGTCGCCGCGTTCGGCCGGATCGATATCCTGATCAATTCCGCCGGCGTCATGCAGGCCGGCGGCATCCAGGGCGTCGACATCGCCGAATACCGCCGCGTCTTCGACATCAACGTCTTCGCCACGCTCTATTCATGGTCGGCGGCGGTGCCGCATATGCTGAAGCAGGGCGGCGGCGACATCATCAACATCACCTCGCTCGCGGGGCGCAAGGGCGGGCCCGAGACCAACGCCTACTCCGCCAGCAAGCACGCGGCCAATTCGATGACCGACGCCATGCGGCAGGAGCTTGGCGGCAAGAACATCCGCGTCGCCTATCTGATGCCCGGCGCGACGAGCACCGAAGTGGCCAGCGGCATTTCCAATCCGAACTGGCGTAACGCGATCGCGGCGCACGTGTCGAAGGACGGCGCAGTGCAGCCTTCGGAGATCGGCGAGACGATCGTCTTCATGCTCGCGATGCCGCGCCACGTGAACATTTCCGAGATCACGGTTCGCCCGACGATCGACACCACCGCCTAATCACGAACACTAGAGAGGATACGTCATGGCTGGAAGACTGGAAGGAAAGATCGCCGTCATCACCGGCGCGGGATCGGGCATGGGCAAGGCCATGGCCGAGCTGTTCTCGGCCGAAGGCGCGAACCTCGTGCTCGCCGACATCAGCGGCAAGCAGGAAGAGGTCGCGGCCAAGATCAACGCCGGCGCCAACGTCCGCGCCGTGCCCGTTCACTGCGACGTCTCTAACGAGGCCGACGTCCAGAACATGATCGCCACTGCCGAGAAGGAATTCGGCCGGCTCGACATCCTCTGCAACAACGCCGGCTTCGGCGGGCCGATGGCGGCGCTGCACGAACAGACCAGCGAGATCTGGGACAAGGTTCATGGCACCAACATCAAGGGCGCCTGGCTCGGCATGAAGTACGGCATTATCTCGATGCTGAAGACCGGCGGCGGCTCGATCGTGAACACGACCTCGGCTTCGGGCGTGGTCGGGTGGAAGCACCACTCGGTCTACGGCGCGGCCAAGGCCGGCGTGAACCAGCTGACCAAGACCGCCGCGCTCGACTATTCGGACAAGAACATCCGGATCAACGCGATCGCCCCGGGCACGATGTGGACCGGCCTCGTCGGCGCCTCGCAGCAGTTTGCCGAGCCCCCGGCCGACTTCCCGACGCTCGCCGGCATCCCGATGGGCCGCTGGGGCCTCGCCAAGGACATCGCCAATGCCGCGCTGTTCTTCGCCAGCGACGAGAGCGCCTATGTCACCGGCACGATCCTGCCTGTCGATGGCGGTTACTCGATCGGTTTCTCGGGCATGGGCGCCGAGCGTCCCGGCATGACGACGGTGAACAAGGACGGCAGCTGACCCTTGGGCTAAGTTCCCCCGGCGAATCGAAAGGGAGAACGGGCATGGACGCCAAGGGAAGCTGTCATTGCGGATCGGTCGGCTACGCCATCTCTGGCGAGCCGATCTATCACGCGCTGTGCCATTGCTCGGACTGCCGCCGCGCGACTGGTGCGCCGGCGGTGTCCTGGGCGCTGTTCCCGCAGCAGGCGGTGACGATCACCGGCGAGACCAAGACCTATGTCTCGTCCGAGCAGGGCCGCCGGCACTTCTGCCCCGATTGCGGTACCAGCCTGTTCTATACCAATGAAGCGATCTTCCCCGGGCTGATCGACGTGCAGAGCGCGACGTTCGAGGATCCTGGCGCGCTGCCGATCCAGGTCGAGGTCCAGACGGCCGAACGGATCGGCTGGATGCCGCCGGTGCACGGAGCGGCGCAGTTCGAGCGCTATCCGGCGGCGCCGGAATAGCGTTCAGCGCAGTTCGGCTGTCCGCTTCCAGGCCGGGCGCGCGGTGACGCGTTCCAGATAGCCGCGGATGTTCGGCAGGCCCGAAAGGTCCAGCCGCTCGGCAAAGCGGGGCAGCAGGTTCATCACGTCGGCGGCGGTGAACTCGTCGCCCGCGAAGTAGGCCGCCTCGCCGAGCCGCGCCTCGACCATGGTCATCACGCGTTCGCTGCGCGTCGGGCTGGGCCCGGCCGGGATGTTCGCGGCATTGGTGATGTGTTCGATCATGAAAGCCGGGACCATCGAGCCGTTGGCGAAGTGGAACCAGAACAGATAGTCGGCGAAGTTCGCCTGGTCGGGGCCGAGGATCAGCCGGCCGCCGCCGTGCTTGCGGCAGATATATTCGACGATGGCGCCCGACTCGCCGAGCGTGAGGCCGCGCTCCTGGATGACCGGGGCGGTGCCGAAAGCGGTGAGCGCCTTGTATTCGGGCGGGGCGGCCATGGACGGCTCGCGGTCGTAGCTCTTGAGTTCGTAGGGCACCCCCAGTTCCTCGCAGAGCCAGATCACGCGGTCGGACACCGAATTGCGCAAGTGGTGGATCGTCAGCATCGTCATTCTCCCTGCATCAGCGCCTGCGCCTGCGCGACGCAGCGGCTGAGCCTTTCTTTGGGGCCGATCCCGGCATCGGCTTCCGAGCGGATCGGCACTTCGAGGCCGACTACCACGCCCAGTGGCACATGCCGCAGGAAATCGGCCAGCGGCAGGTCACCGTCGCCCGGCGCGCGGCGTTCGTAGAGCGCTTCCTGCATGTAGTCGTCGATTATGGCAGGCATGGGTACGTCGTTGAGCTGGATATGGCCGATCACCGCCGGATCGAGCGCGGCGAAGTCGGCCACCGTCCCGCCGAAGCGGAAGAAGTGCATCGTATCGATAAGCAGCTTGAACGAGGGGTGCGCCACGGCGGCGAGCGCGGGCAAGGCCTTGTCGAGCCGGCGCAATCCGCCGGCGCCGAGCTCGGTGGTAGTAACGAGGCCGCATTCGGCCGCAAGTTCGGTCAGTCGGGCGAATTCGGCATGGGTGCGAGCCACGTCGCGGTCCATGCTGACCGTGCAGATCGCCCGGGCTCCCAGTCTGGCCACCGTGTCGAGATCGCGTTCGAAGTCTTCGACGCTGGTATCGGGCAGGATCGCGAAGCCCTCGACCAGGCCGAGCGTGACGCCGCTGTCCGCGAGCGCCGCTTTCATTTCGCGCTGGAGCGCCGGATCGTCGCGGAACGACAGGTCCGGGTAGATCGACAACCGGTTGGCTGGGCGGCCGAGGTTCAGCGTGACATGGCTGCAGCCGAGTTCGCCGGTCAGCCGGATCAGCTCGACCGGATGCAGCCCGAACGTGCTCAGGCATTCGATGCCCAAAGGACTCATCGCGGCGGATTCACGCGGTGCCGTCGATCGCCTTGGCCATCAGGCAGGCGTCGAAATAGCAGGCGCGCCATTCGATGACCTTGCCGGCGCGGAAGCGGAAGACCTCGCAGACCGGGAAGCTGGCCCGGATCCCGGCTTCGGCCGTGCGGAAGGTGATCGTCTGGTAGAGCACGCAGAGATCGCGCGAGGCGAGCACGGCTTCCATCACCGCCTTCATCTCGGAGAAAGTGGCCGAGAGCTGGGCATAGGCTTGCCTGGTCGCTTCGAGTCCGCGGTGCTCGCCGCCGTAGGGCAGGCACGAGGCTTCGTAGAAGGTTACCTCGGGATCGTAGATGTCCCAGAAGGCGTCGAAATTGCCGGCCTCGATCTGTTCGAGCGCGCCGACGAGCAGGGCTCGGTTGGCCTCGGCCGTCGCGTCGAAGCCGGGGTCGTTGCGGAAGTCGAGCACCATCGCCTGGTTCGGATCGGCCGTGTCCATCGTCTCTCTCCCTTGCCGTTGGCGCAAGAGTGGCGGACTCGGCGGTGGCGCGCAAAGGATTTGACCGTCCTTCGCCTCATCCCGATGATCGCGGTGAGGAGAGCGGCGATGGCGGTCTACAATCATACCGGGCAGGTCGTGTCCGATCCCGAACGGTCGATGCGTTTCTATCAGGAAGTGCTGGGCTTCCGGTATTGGTGCCAGGTCAGCCCGGACGATGCCGGCGTCGCCCGGCTCTGCACGCTGCCGCCGCCGTTGGGCGTCACCGCCTATTACCTGACGCTCGACGGCTTTGTGCTGGAACTGATGCACTATGCCGCTCCGGGCGCGCAGGTGCCTTACCGTCCGCGCACAATGAACGAGCCGGGGCTGACGCACCTGTCGATCTCAGTTGCCGATATTCGCGAGACCGCGCGCAAGGCGGTGGAACGGGGCGGCACGGTGATCGAGGAAAGCGACCTCGGCGTCGCCCTGATGATCCGCGATCCCGATGGCCAGCTCATCGAGCTTCTGGACGAAGGCTTCGGAGCCAGTCGCCCGCCGCGGCCGGCGGGCTAGTCCCAACGCGGCTTGCCGTCGGGCGTGTCGAAGACGGTGCCTTCGGGCTTGAACGTGGTGCCGATGTCCTTGACCTCGCAGGCGATCGTCATCGTCGCCGTGCGGTCGATGAAGCGGTCCTCGTCCTCGCGGAACAGGTGGTCCTTGTCGGGCTCCTGCATGATCCGGTAGATTTCGTGCAGCGCCGCCTCGTTGGGCAGGATCCATTCGGAGATCAGGTCCCAGTTGGCGTCCTGCTGGCGATAGCCGCTGCCCTCTTGCCTGGAATCGCCGCCGAACCAGGCCTCCTCGATGTAGTTGCGCCGGTATTCGGTGAACAGATGGCCGCAGAACTTCAGTGCCATGGCCGCGTGCGAGCGCTCGAAGTGGGCCTTGAACTCTTCGTGCGTCATGTGCGGCTTGCGCTTGATGAAATGCAGCACCTTGTACATCGGCGGTCGTCCTCTCAGCCCAGATTGTCTTTCACTGCATCGCCGCCCTTGAACACCGCTAGAATTTTCGCGGGGTCTTGCAAAACGGTGATGTCGGCCGCCGGATCGCCATCGACCACGACGAGGTCGGCGAGCTTGCCCGGTGCAATCACGCCGGCTTCGGTCCCCATCGCCTCGGCGCCATGTTTGGTCGCCCAGCGGATCACGTCGAGCGCAGGAATGCCGATCTCGTTGACATAGAGCGCCAGTTCCTCGGCATAGCGGCCGTGAGTCAGGCTGAAGGCGCCATAGTCGTCGCCAATCAGCAGCTTGACTCCGGCGGCATTGGCCTTGGGCAGGATCGCAGCCATCGCGTCCCAGTCGGCACGCATCGCCTCGGCGAAAGGCTGGCCGGCCATGATCTTCATGACCTCCTTGGGGAACAGCAGGCTGGGCGTCAGGAAGGTGCCGCTTTCCACCAGCTTTTCGAGGCAGAGGTCATTCAGACCGTCGCCGTGGTCGACGATGTGGACGCCGAGCTTCACGGCCAGCAGCGTCGCCTCGGCGCTGGCGATATGGGCACGGACCTTGCAGCCGCGGTCGCGCGCGACTTCGACTGCAGCGGCGAATTCGGCATCGGTGATCTCGCGGATCGCGCCGGTGCCGCCGGTGGCGTGGCCGCCTGTGGCGAACAGCTTTACGATCTCGGCGCCGTCCTTGATCTCCTCGCGTACCGCGCGGCGGAAATCGTCGGCGCCGTTGGCGGTGTTGACCCCGCCACGCGCGCCGAGCTGCCACCAGGCCGGGAAGGACAGGTCGGCGCTGAATCCGGTCGAGCCGACGTCGCGGCTGCCGGCGATCATGCGCGGGCCCTGGATCGTGCCTTCGGCGATGGCGACCTTCAGCGCCGGATCGATACCGTGCGGCGTGCCTGCGCTGATCACGCCGGTGAAGCCGCAGTCGAGCGCGGTCTTGAGGTTGTGCGCGGCGCGGATGGCCTGGAGCGCGGGGCTCGCCTCGAAGCCGATCGGCTTGCCGGTGCTGCCCGTCCGCCAGTAGCCGGCGTGGTAGTGGCCCAGGATCATCCCTGGCATGATCGTCTTGCCGGCAAGCTCGATCAGCCGGTCATCGGGGTGGGCATCGATCGGCCCGGCGGTCACCGCGGTAATGCGCTCGCCTTCGACAACGATCGTCGCCCGCCGCGCCGCCGTGTCGCCGTCGAGCAGGCTGGCGTTCTGAACAACCAGCCGCGCCATGGCTCAGGCGTCCAGGTCGGGCATGGCGGCGATCGGCTTGATCGCTTCGTCGATCCAGAGGAACTCGGTGTAGTGGCCAAGCCGCTTGCGGGTATCGACGTAACAGAAGCAGACTTTGTCGTCCGGCGTCGGTTCGGGCGGCATGAGGAAGGCGAAATCGTCGCCGCTCTCGCGCACTTCGGCGAGCAGTTTAAGCCAATTCTCGAACGGCCCGCGCACCGCTATGGCGATGTGGTGGTAGTTGATGATGTGCGCATCGAGATCGACTTCGTCGGTATAGACCTCGATCGCGCCCGAGATCGGCTGGATCAGCTCGAACTGGTTGCGGCCGATGTTGGCCATCGCCGCGCGGATCTTCAGCGGACGCATCTTGCCGAAGGACTGGACCTCGATGTCGGCCTCGGTCGTGCTGAATTCGGTGATGCCCAGTTCTTCGCGGCAATGGGCCATCGCCGCATCGAGATCGCGCGTGATGTAGCTCATCTGGAACAGCTCGCCGTAGCGCGCGGCAATGGTCATGACATCCCTCTCCCTCATGCCTATGCAGTACGCGCTATCTAGGTCACGGCGTCAACCCTGCACGGGCCAAAGCTAGGCCTTCACGGGTATGTCATAGCGCTCGATATAGCTCTTGAACCGCTCGCGCACGGCTTCCTTGGTGAGGCCGTATTCGGCCAGGTCGTAGCTGTGCTTGCCGTGCTTGCCCTTCTGGTTGTCGGCCATGTAGGCCTGCATCGCCGCTTCGGCTTCGGGTGTGAACTCTTCGTCGAAGCGCGCATAGATGCCGCGCACCGTGCCGATCGCGTCGCGCACGATGTCGGCATACTGGACGTCGTGGATAGCGTCGGCCCCGTGCTTCGCCTTGAACGCGTCGGCGCGGTCGATCATCACCTGGAACGTGTCCATGAAGCTCTCGCCGATGCCCTTGAGATCGACGTCGTCGCTGTAAACCCCGCGCACGTATTTGATCAGGCTGCAGATCGATCCGACCACTTCGGCCGGGTCGCGGTGCGTCATGACAAGCTGGGCGTCGGGATAGGTCTCGGTCAGTGCGTCGAGATAGAGCGGGTGCCAGGGGTTCTTGAGCGTCCAGCGGCCCTTGGTGTGCTGCTGGAGCACCTGCAGCGTGCGCTTGTGCTGGCGGAAGGCGGGGCGGTAGTCCGCCTCATGCAGGAACCACTGGCGATAGCTTGGGATGTCGGCCTGCGATTCGTAGACCTGCGAGCAGAAGCTCGGCGTCATCAGGAACTGGCACTCGGTCGGGCTGTCGGCGTCCTCGTAGTGGATCGCGGCGATCTCTGGCATGAACTTGAGCGCCATCTGCGTCTTGTCCTGCATCGCCTGATAGCGTGGGCCCGCACTGAGTTCGTGCCGCTGGGCGGGCGGGGTTGGATCATAGGCTTCCCAGCGCAGGAACGAACGGCGCGCCGGATCGGCATTGAGCAGGTTGATCGCCAAGGTCGTCCCCGTGCGCGGCAGGCCGAAGACGAACAGCGGCTTTTCGATCGGCGCGTCGAGCAGTTCGGGATGGTCCTTGAGCCAGCCTTCCACTTTCATGCGGATCGCCATGTAGGTGACGAGATCGGCGTGGGCCATCGCCGAGCCCCGCTCGGTGAAGCGGGCTTCGCCGGCATAAGCATCGAGCAGGCGCTGCAGCCCGTCGAGGCACGACGGATCGCCGATATCGGTCAAACCGGTCTGGGCTGAGGCGGCGGCGATGATTTTTTCGACAGTCATGTTGTATTTTCCAGTTGCGGCGCGGCCGCCCATGCTCTCAAAGTGACTCTGATTGCAAGGCCGCATTCCTTCGGGACATGCTGCCGCAAAACGAATCGAGTGTGGAGCGGAGAGGCATCATGCGGGTCGAACCCCATCCTATCAGCGGCGCAGTCTATGAGGCTATCGGCGACGGCCTGGTCCGGGTCGAGGACAAGGCCAAGGGCAAGTCGGGCGTGTTCCGCTGGGACGGCACCTGGATTCAGGGCGATGTGACCTATGCCGATCCGCACATGCTGATCTACATCGGCGGGCCGGACCTGCCCGAGGGGCGCGACATTCCCTATCCGCTGATGCCGCCGCTCGAGCGGGACATACCCGAATTCCTCCAATCGCCGATCGGCGCGATGGTGACGCGTCAGGCGCCGCAGGAGTCGCGCATCATCGCGCCCTATGTCGGCGATCCCGGCAAGGAAACTCCCGAAGGCACGCGATCGGCATCGTACCTGCCGCTCGATTTCTTCGTGCAGAACGAGCGTCGCCCCGATCTGCTGCCCGAGGTCTACCGCACAGTGTCGCCGCCAGTCGGCGGCCCGGTCGAGATCCCGGTCGGCCGCTATATCGACCGCAGGTATCACGAGCTCGAAGTCGAGCACCTGTGGAAGAAGACCTGGCAGATGGCCTGCCGCGAGGACGATATCCCGGAGGTAGGCGACTACTACCTCTATCAGGTGGCTAGCCTGCAGTACCTGATCGTCCGCACCGCGCCCGGAGAGATCAAGGCCCACGTCAACGCCTGCCTGCACCGCGGCCGCCAGCTGCGTGAATGCCATGGCCGGCAGGCGCACGAGTTTCGTTGCCCGTTCCACGGCTGGACCTGGAACATCGATGGCTCGCTCAAGATCCTGACGAGCGAGTGGGACTTCCCGGGCGTGCGCGCCAAGGTCTCGCAACTGCCCGGCGCAAAAGTAGCGACCTGGGCCGGCTTCGTCTTCGTCAATCCCGATCCAGACGCGGGTCCCTTCGAGGACTACACCGGTCCCGAGATGCTGGCGCACTACGCCAAGACCAAGCTGCAGAACCGCTACAAGCAGGCCGATGTCACCAAGGTGATCCGCGCCAACTGGAAGACCGTGCAGGAGGCCTTCCTCGAAGGCTGGCACAGCCTGGCGACGCACCCGCAGCTGCTGCTGTCGGGCGGCGATGTTGCCGATGTTCGCTTCGACCTGTTCGGCAACTGGGCGCGCATGGGCCACGCCGGCGCGGGCGGATCGAGCCCGCACCGTGGCATCATCCAGTCGCCCGAAGCGGCGCTCGAAGGTTATCGCCAGTCGGCCGACTTCAACCGCGAATACCTGCGCGGGCTGATCGGTGATGAGGCCGATCTCTACGCCGACATGGAACTGGCCGAGCAGACCTTCAGCAACCTGTTCCCCAACTTCAGCCCTTGGGGCGGCTGGGCGCGCATCGTCTATCGGTTTCGCCCGAACGGCGACAACCACGAGGAATGTCAGATGCATGTGATGATGCTGGCGCCCTGGCCCGAGGGCAAACCCAAGCCGGCTCCGTTTCCGCCGCGCTTCCTCGGCGCGGACGATCACTGGACGCAGGCGCCCGAACTGGGCTCGCTCGCCAAGATCTTCGAACAGGACACCGGCAACGTGCCGCAGGTCTATCGCGGCATGAAGACCAAGCAGCCGCCGTCGATCTGGCTGTCCGGCTATCAGGAATCGGTCATCCGCAACTTCCACCGGATCTACGCAGAACGCCTCGGACTGGCGGAAGGCGAGTGATGCGGCCCGATCACCGCTTTCTCGATGACCTCGTCCCCACCGCTAACCGGGTCGAGCCGGCGCGAGTGATCGACGATGCAGAAGCCGAAAACTGGGATGCGGTCTGCGACGTCCTCGTCGTCGGGCTCGGCATGGCGGGGGTCTGCGCCGCGCTGCGCACCGCCGAGGACCGCAGCCTCGACGTCATCGCCATCGACCGCGGTGCCGGCGGCGGCGCGTCGAAGCTCTCGGGTGGCGTCGTCTACATGGGTGGGGGAACCAAGGCCCAGCGCGAGGCGGGGCTCGAGGACAGCCCCGAGAACATGGCGAACTATCTGACCTTCGAGACGGGCAACATCGTCCGCGGTGACACGGTCCGTCGCTTCGCCAAGGCCAGCGGCAGCTTCCAGGACTGGCTGGAGAAGTACGGCGCGCGCTTCGGCGGCCCGGCGACGGTGGAGAAGACCTCGTACCCCAATGAGGGCACGATCTATTTCTCGGGCAACGAGGTGACCGTTCCCGGGCGCGAGCGTGCCACGGCAGTCCAGCGCGGCCACCGAGCCAAGCCGCCCAAAGGGGGCGAACCGACCAAGCTTTCCGGCCAGTACCTGCTGCCGCCGCTGATCGCATCGCTGGAGCGTCAGCCGAACGCGCGCCTTTTCCGTCAGACCCGCGCGACGCGGATGGTCGTGGACCAGACAGGCGCCGTCGTCGGGATCGAGGTGCTGCGGGTGCCCCCGGGCTTCGCCGCCTGGCGCCATGCCAAGTACATGGACCTCGTCAACAACCTCGCGATGGGCGTGCTCGGCTGGGTCGACAAGCTCAAGGCGCGGATCGTTGGGATCGAGCAAAGCAAGGCCAGGCCGATGCGCATTCGAGCGCGCAAGGGTGTGGTGCTGTCGGCCGGCGGTTTCATCTTCAACCGGACGATGCTCGAGAAGCTTGCGCCTGACTATCTCGGCGTCGCGCCGTTGGGCACGATTGCGGACGACGGCTCGGGCATCAAGCTCGGCATGACCGTCGGCGCACGAACCGACATGCTCGAGCGGATCTCGGCCTGGAAGTTCCTCTACCCACCGGCAAGCTTCACCAAGAGCGTCTCGATCGACGGTAACGCCGACCGGCTGGTCAACGAGGAGTTCTACGGCGCGCGGACCGGCGAAGCGCTGTTCGGCCGCGCTGGCGGCAAGGGCTGGCTGATCCTCGACGCGCCCTTGTGGAAGGACACGGTCCACGAGATGCACACGGCGAAGAAGATGTTCTTCCAGAAGGTGCAATACCGCGCAATCGAGAACGACTACACGGTCAGCGCCGATACGCTGGAGGAACTGGCGGTCAAGATCGGCGTGCCGCCTGAACGGCTCGCGAAGACGATCGCCGACTACAACGCCTCGATCGATGCCGGCACGCCCGATGCGTTGGTCAAGTCAGACAAGCTGCGGCGCAAGATCGTCGAGGCGCCGTTCTACGCGAACGACATCGGCCTCGGCGCCAGGTTCTCGCCGACTTCGGCGATCACGGTTGGCGGGCTTGTCGTCGACGAGGATACCGGAGAAGTGCTGTCGAGCGATGGCGGCAAGGTGCCGGGCCTTTACGCGGCCGGTCGCAACGCCGTGGGCATCTGCTCGCACTACTATGTCAGCGGCCTGTCGCTGGGCGACTGCATCTGGTCGGGTTTGCGCGCGGCCGAGACGATCAAGGGCAACGGCGGCGTCGAAGCGCTGGCCTGAAGGAGACGATGCGATGGATCTGAGCCAGGCTAGGCACGCTTTCGTGACAGGGGGCGCCAGCGGTATCGGCTTGGGCGTGGCCGATGCGCTTGTCGCCAGAGGGCTCGCGGTGACGATAGCTGACATCGACGCGGATGCTGTCGAGCGTGCCCTCGCCGGGCGCGCGAATTTCCGCGGTGTCGTGCTCGACGTCCGCGACCGCGGAGGCTGGGCGCGCGCAAAGGCCGAGGCTGAGGCTGCTTTCGGACCCGTCGACGTGCTGGTGAACAACGCCGGGATCGGCCCCGACGGCGCGCAGATCGCCGATCTGACCTACGAAAGCTTCGACCGGATCGTCGGGATCAACCTCGTCGGCGTGTTCAACGGCGTCGCCACCTTTGCCTCCGACATGCGTGGGCGCGGCCGGGGGCACATCGTCAATACCGCCTCGATCGCCGGCCTCTTCGCCAGTGCGCCGGGCGTCAGCGCCTACGGCCTGGCCAAGTTCGGCGTCGTCGCGATGACCGAGACGATGCGCGGCGAACTGGCCCCGCATGGGGTTGGCGCATCGGTGCTCTGCCCGGGCTTCGTCGCCACCAACATCATCGCCAATACCGCCAGGCTCAGCGGTGAGGAAACCGACTACGACGGCGGTGTGGCTCCGGGCAGCGGCATGAGCCCTGCCGAGGCCGGCGAGATCGTCGCGCGCGGGATTGGGGCCGACCGGCTCTATATTCTCACGCACCCGGAGATGTGGCCGATGATCGAAGGTCGTCACAATGCCATCGCAGCGGACTTTGCGGCGGCTGACAAGGAGCAAGCCGGTGCAACTGTCTGAAGCCCGCCACGCCTTCGTCACCGGCGGTGCGAGCGGCCTCGGCCTCGGGATCGCCGATGCCTTGGCCAGCCGCGGCGTGCGCGTGACCATCGCCGACATCAACGACGAGGCGCTCGCCGCAGTCCTGACGACGCGCGGCAACAGCTTCCGCGGCGTCGTGCTCGACACGCGCGACCGCGAGGGCTGGCAGCGCGCCAAGGCAGAAGCGGAAGCCGCGTTCGGTCCGGTCGACGTGCTCATCAGCAACGCCGGCATCGCGCCCAACGGCAAGCCTTTCACCGAGATGGACCCCGAGAGCTTCGATCGCATCGTCGCGATCAACCTGACCGGCATCTACAACGGCGTTGCGGCTTTCGCCGCCGATATGGCCGCGCGGGGCAGGGGGCATATCGTCCTAACCTCTTCGCAAGCCGGGCTTGTGACCACGGTGCCCGGTGTCGGCGCCTATTCGGTGGCGAAATTCGGCGTGACGGCGCTCGGCGAGGGGCTGCGGACCGAGCTTGCGCCGCAAGGCGTCGGTGTGACTGTGCTGTTCCCCGGCTATGTCCAGACCAACCTCGCGGCGAACACCCAGCGCGTGGGCGGCGATATCCGCAAGTACAGCGATGTCGTGATGACTTCCGATGTCACCCCCGCCGATGTCGGCGAGATGGTGGCCGACGGAATCGAGCAGGACGCGGCCTATGTGGTCACGCACAAGCAAGTCTGGCCGGGGGTCGAGAAGCGCATGCAGGCGATCAAGGACGCTTGCGACTATCGGCTGGCGCGTTGAGCCGCTAGACAATCTGCCATGGACGCTCCCCGCCAAGTGCCTCGCCGGAACAAGGGTTTCGAGGAAACCCACCAGGAATTGATAGAGACGGCTGTGCGTCTGATCTCCGAAAGCGGCACCGATGCACTGTCGATCACCGCGCTGGCCAAGGCGATGGGGATCAACCGCACCACGGTCTATTACCACTTCGACAGTCGGGAGGCCTTGCTGCACGCCGTATCGAGCTGGGCGACGGCGCAGCTCGCCAAGGGTATGGACCTGAACCTGAGCCGGCCCGAGCGCATCGGCCTGATCAGCCGCTTCTCGCTGGAGAATCCCGAGCTGATCAAGCTGTGGATCGACGATTTCGTCTCCGGTTCCGACATCCGCGATTCCTATTCATGCTGGGATGCGCTGGTCGAACCCACGCGCGGCACGCTGGCCGAGGCGAACCCGGGCGAGGAGATCGACGCCGAGATCTACTGCGTGATGCTGCTCGCCGCCTCGATCATTGGCCCGCGCGTCTATCGCAACAGCGTGAATCCGGCCGCGAGCACCGAGGAGATCGTCGCCCGGTTCGTGCGCGAGCATCAGCGCGTGCTGGCCCGCGACGGGCTGGATCGCAACGAATAACAGGAGAGAGGATACGCCATGGCCACCACGCTGCCCAAAGGCTTCGAAGCGCTAGAGCCTTTCGTCGACCGTTTCGCCGTGGCCGGTACGGCCAATCGCGCCCAGCTGCGCAGCGATACTTCGCCCGAGGAGCGCGAGGCGTTCCACGCGGCGGCGGTAAACCTGATCGCGCCGGCGCTGGACCTGCTCGACCGCAAGCCGCTGGATCGGCTTGACGAAAGCGAGCAGCGGCTGCTGAACCTCACGCTCAGCTTTTCGCACGTCGCGCTGGCGGTGGAGATCCAGGGCCCCGATGAAGAGCGCCATGCCGAGCTGCGCCGATACATGCGCATCACCCGCTCGCCCGCCGATGCAGTGGGAGAGGCAGCATGAGCGATCTTGCCGAGCGGATCGACCACGTGGAATCGCGGCTCGAGATCGCCGATCTGATCTACAGCTATGCGCGATACATCCGCCGCGACGAGCCCGAGAATGTGGCGCAACTGTTCCTGCCGAATGGAACTTTCGAGGTGCGCGACGGTCATCCCGACAACCCGGAATATTCGGTGCGCAGCTTCAACGCCAATGCGCAGGAGGTGCACGACCACCTCGCGCCAAACAAGGGCAAGCCGCACCCGGTGCCGCTGATCCGCAACCTCATCGTCGAGGTCGACGGCGACACCGCCACGGCCAATTCGGTGATGAACGCGACAATCTACGGCACCAGCCACGCGATCCAGGGCGAGTATCGCGACCATTGCCAGCGGGTCGATGGGCGTTGGTACTTCAAGTCGCGGATCTTCACGATCTACGCGAGAGCCTCGTCGGGCGTGTAATCGCTAGACCCTTCTCCCGCCTAGGAGCGGGAGAAGGGAAGCTTTCTTACCGTTCCTGAACGCGCACGCCGCCGAACATCATGCTTTCGGCCGGACCCTTGAGCACGTCCATCGGGAACACCGGCTCGACCGCGCTGACCGCGTTCAGCCGCGCGAGCTGATCGGCCGAGATGTCGACTGCCAGCGCGCCGAGGTTGTCTTCGAGCTGCGCCGGGGTGCGCACGCCGATCACCGGCGAGCAGACCGCGGGATTGGCCAGCGTCCAGGCGACGGCGAGCTGTGCGGGCGTGCAGCCGATCTCCCTGGCGACTTCGACCACCACGTCGGCGATGTCGAGGTTCTTCTCGGTCAGCTTGCCGGTCACCGCGTTGATCGCCTTGCGCGAGGAGATGTCGTTCATGTCGCCGGGAACGAGGTCTGCCCGCGTATACTTGCCGGTGAGCATGCCCTGGCCGAGAGGTGCCCAGGGCGAGACGCCCATGCCCATCTCCAGGCCCATCGGGATCATCTCGCGCTCGACCGTGCGCTCGACCAGGCTGTACTGGATCTGCAGCGCGCAGAACTGGCTCCAGCCGCGCAGCTCGGCAATGGCCTGCATGCGGCTCGCCTGCCAGGCGGGCGTGTCCGAAAGGCCGATATAGAGCACCTTGCCCGAGCGGACGAGGTCATCGAACGAGCGCAGCACTTCGTCGACCGGGGTGCGGAAGTCCCACATGTGGAGATAGAGCAGGTCGATGTAGTCGGTCTGCATGCGCTTGAGGCTGTCCTCGACCGAGCGGACCATGTTCTTGCGGTGGTTGCCGCTGGCGTTGGGATTGCCCGGCTCGGTGGTCAGCGAATACTTGGTCGAGATCACCATGCGGTGGCGGCGATCCTTGACCAGCTCACCCAGCAGCGTTTCCGAACCGCCGTGCGCGCCGTAGAAGTCGGCCGTGTCGATGAAGTTGCCGCCGCGGTCGGTGAACGTGTCGACCATCGTCTTGGCTTCTTCGTCGCTACTGCCCCAGGAGCCGCCGCCGACGCGGAAGGTCATCGTGCCAAGCGCGAGGGGCGATACGCGCAGCCCTGAGCGGCCGAGCAGGCGATAGTCGTCGAGTTGCAAAGCCATTCTTACTCTCCCGAGTCTTGTGTCTTGTCGTGTGCTCTGTCGCCACCTCTGTCCTTGGCGAAGCCGCCTGTCGACAGGCGGGTGAACTGCCTTGCCACCTCGGACAAGTCGGCCTGCCCATCCTCATCCTTGGCGTGCTCGCCGAAGTGCCGGTCCATCGCGATGGCGAAGGTCATGCCGAAGATGGCCAGGCCGACGAAGTCGAGATCGAGCCCGTCACGGGTCAGGCCGTCGAGGATTTCGCCGCGCCGGTGGATGATCGGCGCGAGGTGTTCGCGATAAAGCTCGCGGCCAAGGTCCGGGTCGCTGAACAGCGCGGCGGTGAACAGCGGGAAGATCTGGACCATGTCCTCGATGTGCCGCGTCGCCGAACCCAGGGCCATGCCGGCGAGTTCGTCGGGCGTAGTCGCCGCCTCGTAAGTCTCGCGCCGCGCCTGCATGCCGCGCATGGCGTCGATCAGCGGCTGGACCACGGCTTCCTGGAACAGGGCTTCCTTCGATTCGAAATGCTCGAAGATCGTCGCCTGGTTGACCGAGGCGGCAGCCGCAATGTCACGGGTGCGCGCGCCCTTGAGGTTCGACCGGGCGAAAACCTCCTGCGCGGCGGCGATGATCGACTTGCGGCGCTCGGCCGCGGGCAGATAGGCGCGGCGGGGGCGGGCGGCTTTGTCGGCACTGGACTGGTTTTTCTTCGCTGGATCCACCGAATATCCTACTCGTCGCACCGCGCCTGTGCCGTGTCGAAAGATTGCTAGCAAGCTGCGCCGGCAGATACAACCAACCATTTGGTTGATTTCGTGACGGCTCCGTCGCATGGTACGAATCGAGCCGGTTGGAGAAGCCTCCGCAGAGGCACGGGCGCAAAGGCACGGGAGAAGAGCATGGCAACTACCGCACCGCCGAAGGATACCGCGATCGAGCGCGAAGCAGAGCGCTGGATGAACGATCCCTACGAACACTTCGGCTATCACAACACGCGCATCCATTCGTTGCCGCGCGAGGAAGTGGAAGCTGTCCAGCTCGCCGCGATGAACCTGCGGCTGCAGGAGCGGCGCGGGCAGGTGCAGATGCTGGCCAAGCTGGCCGACGCGCAGGACATTCAGCAGGTGGGCACTCTGGAAGAGCTGGCGCCGCTGCTGATGCCGCACGACATCTACAAGTCCTATCCGCAGTCGCTGCTGGCCAAGCAGCAGTATGGCAAGCTCAACACCTGGCTGAACAAGCTGACGCGCTACAACCCCGAAGAGGTCGACGTGTCGCAGTGCGATTCGATCGATTCCTGGCTGACCAAGCTGCGCGACGATACCCCGCTCGACGTCGGCGCCTCGTCGGGTAGCTCGGGCACCTGCTCGTTCTATCCCAAGTCGAAGCGCGACTATTACCTGTCGATGATGGGTATGCGCGTGCAGCTTGCGCAGAAGTTCGGCGAGGAGCCCAAGCCCGGCGATATCGAGGACAAGATCCACGCGATCATTCCGCTCTACAAGGACGGCCACGCTTCGATGGGCGCCTTCGGCAAGTACTCGTGCGAGGTCTTCTGCAAGGGCGACCCCGACTACTGGCACTATTGCTTCGACTTCAAGCTGAGCTCGGACCTGATGTGGCTCGCCGCGCGGCTGCGCGCCGCCGCCGCCAAGGGCGACGTCAGCAAGGTCGACGTGCCGCCTTCGCTGCTCGCGCGCCGGGCCGAATGGGAAGCCGCGCAGAAGGCCATGCCCGACCAGCAGCTCGCTTTCGTCAACGAGATGATCGACAAGCTGCAGGGCCAGCGCGTCTTCGTCATGAGCACGTCGAACCTGCTCTATGCCGCGGCGAAGCGCGGGCTCGACGAAGGGCTATCGGGCGTCTTCGCGCCGAATTCGGTGTTCATGGGCGGCGGCGGCGCCAAGGGCGTGCCGCTTCCCGACGATCTCGAAGAGGTGATCGAGAAGTTCTTCAACACCAAGCGGATGATCTCGTCCTACGGCATGACCGAGATGAACTCCTTCTCGGTGCTCTGCGAGCATGACCGCTATCACGTGCTGCCCTGGGTCACGCCCTACATACTCGACCTCGACAGCGGCCAGCCGCTGCCGCGCAAGGGCACGCAGACCGGCCGCGCTGCCTTCTTCGACATGACCGCGGACTCCTGCTGGGGCGGCCTCGTCACCGGCGACGTCGTGTCGATCGATTTCGATCACCAGTGCGAATGCGGCCGCACCTCGCTGGCGATGGACAAGAAGATCAACCGCGTCAGCGAAATTTCGGGCGGAGACGACAAGATCTCCTGCGCCGCCACGCCGGGGGCCCAGGCCGAGGCGATGGAATTCCTCACCGGTTTTGGAGGTTAAGTGACATGATGGCCAAGCGACCCATTTCCTATGCCGTGCTGCGCGGCGAGGTCGTCGAGACCGATCTGATCGAATTCGGCGGCCGCGGCGGCGACATCACCTTCCTCGCGCCCGATCCGCACAAGATCGCCGACCGCATCCCGCTGGCCAGCCCGCGGCTGATGGAGGACATGTATTCGGTGCCGTTCGAGGGCATCCTCGATTACCTGGCCGAACTCGGCCCGCGGCTCGAGCTGAGCAAGAACCCCTACATGCAGGAGGCGCTCGAATATTCCTACGACACCGCGCCTTCGACCAAGCCGATCGTCGATGCCTTCTACCACGACCTGCCGTTCATGTTCGACAAGGAGCGGATCCGGAAGATGGTCGATTTCAATATCGGCATCGATCATCTGGAGGGCTGGGTCGAGCAGCAGCTCAACGGCTGCACTGTCGGCATCCGCGCCTATGGCTCGCGCCAGCTCCACATCGTCGCGGGCAACGGCCCGGTGCTCGGCGCCCTGACGATCATCCGCGGCGCGGTGACGCGCGGCGACATGATCATCAAGGTGCCCTCGAACGATCCCTTCACCACCGGCGCGATCGCCCGCACCATGGTCGACATGGCGCCCGATCACCCGATCACCAAGCACCTCGCGGTCGCTTACTGGCGCGGCGGTGACGAGGCGCTGGAATCCAAGATCTACCAGCCGCACAACATCGAGAAGATATGCGCCTGGGGCGGCTTCGCCTCGGTCAAGCACGTCACCAAGTACATCCAGCCGGGCATCGAGCTGATCAGCCTCGATCCGAAGCGCTCGGCCTCGATCATCGGCAAGGAAGCGTTGGAAAGCCCCGAGACGATGACGGAAGTCGGCAGCCGCATCGCCGCCGACTTCGCGCCCGGCAACCAGGTCGCCTGCTCGTCGAGCCGCCTCGTCTATGTCATGTGCGGCACCGAGGACGAGGACATCGAGAAGCTCAAGCAGCTCGGCCAGGCGACCTACGACGCGATGATCGATCTGCCCGAGGTGATCTCGACCAAGCCCAAGCGCTACGATCCCGACCTCAAGCGCCAGGTCGACACGCTGCGCCTGACCGACGATTTCTACACGGTGATCGGCGGAAAGGATGGCGAGGGCGCGATCCTCATCTCGCACACCTCGGACCGCGTCGAGTTCTGGGAATACCTGGGCGATCGCACGATCAACATCATCCCGGTCGATACGCTCGACGAAGTGCTCGACGTGGTCGACGCCTATACCCAGACCGTCGGCGTATGGCCCGACAACCTCTGGGACGTGGTGCGTCACAAGGGCGCGCTCCACGGCGGGCAGCGTTTCGTCGAGCTCGGTTATGGCTTCAACGGCGCCGGTCTCGTCGGTCCGCAGGACGGCATCGAGCCGATGCGCCGGATCGTGAAGTGGATCGTCTCCGAAAAGCCCTTGGCCGACAAGGTGCCGCTCTGGGGCGACACCGCCAAGGACGTGAAGATGCTGGCGTAACAGGCGTGGCGAGAAGACGGGAAGGGGTGGCCATTGTGCCGCGCCTTCTTGCGTCAGGCCACCTTCACTCCCAGCGCCCGGATCAGGGCATCCACGCGCCAGCGGATCGCCTGCTTCGTTTGCGGTGCATCCTGCGCGAGGCCGAAACCGTGGTAGGCGCCCGGAATGACATGCAGCTCGACCGGTACGCCCACCCGCGTCAGGCGGCGGGCATATTCTAGATCCTCCTCAAGGAAGAGATCGAGCGCGCCCACCATGATGTAGGCCGGCGGCAAGCCGGCCAGATCGCGCGTTCGCGCCGGAGCCGCCGCTTCGGGCACGTCCGGACCGCCGGGCTCGGTGCCCAGCAGCGCCCGCCAGCCGTAGTGGTTCATCGCCGCCGTCCAGCCGAAGTCGCCGCAATAGGGGTGCGGGTCGGCGGCGCTGCAGGTGCGGTCGTCGAGCATGGGGAAGTCGAGCAGCTGGAAGCAGATCGGCGGGCCCTTCTGGTCGCGCGCGTAGATCGCCAAGGCCGCCGCATGGCCGCCGCCCGCGCTGCCGCCGGCAATTGCTATCCGGGCCGGATCGACGCCCAATGTACTGGCATTGTCGTGCAGCCAAGTCAGGCCTGCATAGCAATCGTGCAGCGCGCCGGGCCACACGGTCTCGGGTGCGAGTCGGTAGTCGACCGACACGACGACGCAGCCGAGTTGAAGCGAGAGCGCGCGGTTACCTGCGTCGCCCATATCGGCATTGCCGATGACGAAGCCGCCGCCGTGGATTTCGAGCACCGCCGGGCGCGGGCCGGTCGCGGTGCCGGGCGGAGTGTAGATCAGGATGCGCACATCGGGATCGCCGGGGTGGCCCGGGATCATTCGTTCCTCATAGCCGACTGCGAGCAGTTCGGGCGGGAGCGGCGGGCGCTCGGCACCGAACATGTTGCCGCGATAGGGCTCGATCCCCGCGCTGAAGTCGATCTCGGGGAAGAACTCGAGCGCCGCGCGCAGTTCAGGCGCGACGAGGTCCAGGCGGTCGGTCATCGGTCTCTCCCCTCCGGTTATTGTTGCGGCGTCTGATCGACGATCGCCTGCACCGACTTGGCGAACCAGTCGGCGATGTGCCGGCGCTCGGCCTCGCTGGCGGCGGGAAGGGGCAGTTGCCGCAGATAGCTGACCAGCCCCGTCGCCAGCATGGCGATTTCGAGCGATCTCGCGCGGCCGTCGGGACCGCCGAGCCAGGCGGCGAGCGGGGCCACGCTCTGCGCCTCGAACACCCGCGCGGAGATGGCGGCCGCTTCGGGATCGCCGGAGGCCATGGCGATCATCAGTGGCGGGCGGATGGCGTTGGCGGGATCGAGCAGTGCCTCAGCCAGCCCCTTGCCGAGTGCCTCGCGCGGGTGCGACAGCGCCGTGGCCACCGGCATGGCCGCGGCGAGTGCCGCTTCGAACAGGCCTGCCTTCGAGCCGAAATAGCGAAGCAGCATCGTCGAACTCGTTCCCGCCAGGGCCGCGATCTCGCGGATGCCGGTGTGCGAATAGCCGGTTTCGGAAAAGGCGCGCTGCGCCGCTTCGAGAATCCGCGCGCGGGTCGCCGCGGCATCGCGCTTGCGGGGAAGGGTCGTCACGGCATCCACGTGGACTAGGTAAGGCCTTCCCTGACTGTGACGCAAGTCGCTGCGCCGCTCGGCTAATCGAGCGGCTGGGGCTCGCCCGCCAGCGAGGCCTCGATGGCGATGCGGATCGCTTCCGAGGTGTGCGTCGCACCGATCTTGTGCAGCATGTTGGCGCGGTGGATCTCTACCGTGCGCGGGCTGATCGCCAGGTTGTCGGCGATGGTCCGGTTCGAATGGCCCGCTGCGATGCCGACCAGGACATCGCGCTCGCGCGGGGTAAGGCGTTCGATCCGATTGCGTGCCATGGCTTCGCGCAGCTTGGCATTGCCGACGTTCTGGGCGCGCTCTTCGGCATATTCGAGCGTTTCGGTCAGTTCGGCAGCGTCGAAGGGCCAGGCGAGGTAGTCGATTGCGCCGCCGAGGATGGCATCGACGATCCGCCTCGGCGCCGGGTTTTCGCTGAAGGCCACGATCGGCAGCCAGCTGCCCGATTGCACGAGTTGCGCGGTCAGCGCCGGGATTGTCCCGTCGAGGTCGTTGACCATGATCAGCCCCTGGCGCGGCTGGTGGCCGCTCAGTTCGACGACCGTTTCGAAGGGTTCGACGTGGATGCCGTGGCCGCCGAGGAAATGGGAGATGGCGGCGCGGCGCTTCAGATCGCCATCCACCAGGATGATATGCCGTGCGCCCCTCATTACCCCGATGCTAGCAAGGATTGCGGTGGGGCGCTGTATATTTTTGCAGCCGTTCTGGAGGGTTCGTCCTACTGCGCGGATATGTTCATCGCGCGCGAGATCTCGATGAAATCGTTGCGGATCGTGCCCAGGATTGTGCCATCGAATTCGATCGCGCTGTCGAGGATTGCCCGGCGCGCAGCTTCGTAGAGATGGCGCAGCGCCTTGGCGGTGTCGTTCTCGCCGCTGACGCCGAGCTGCAGCGCGGTGATCGCGGAAAGGCCGCGCGTCAGCGCCTGGCTCTTGAGGCTGTTGTCGCCGCGCTCCTGCGCGAAGATCGCGCTGCCGAGCGAAGAGATCAGCTGTTCGTAACACAGGCCGACGAGGTGCCGGGGGTCGGCACCTTCGACCCGCGCGTCGAAGTCGATGCGGCGGTAAGCTTCGTTCGGAGAACGGATCGCGAGCATGGTTCAGCCTTTTAGGAGTTGCTGCTGCCGTTCCAGGCTGCGATCTGGTTCTTCAGGAAGCTCAGGGTCGACTTGGAAGCGCCAACGGAGCTGTCGGTGGCCGCGAAGCGCGCGATCATTTGCTGGCGCACGGTTTCCTGCTGATCGACGAGCTTGGTCTGGGCGTCGGTCAGCGCAGTCTTCTGCTTGGTCAGCGAGGCGATCGAGTTGGCCAATGTGGCGCCGTAGCTCTTGGTGTCGGTGCTGGTCGAGGCCATGTTGGTCGAGATCTTGCTGATCGTCGCAAAAACGCCGTTCAGGCCGTTGCCGAACATTGCCGCCGTGGCTTGGGGATTGGCCGCCAGCGTCTTTGCCAGCCGGGCATTGTCGAGCGTGAAGGTGCCGTCACGCTGGATCGACACGCCGAGATCGGACAGCGTCTGTGGCTCGCCGGCGGCCGCGTTGGGCATGATGATCGTGCTGGTCAGCTGCTGGAAGGTTCGCTTGAGCGCAAGCGCGCCGCTGTCGCGAGCCAGGTCGCCGGTCTGGGCGTCGGTCATGGTGTTGATCTGCGACGCGATCTCGTTGATCGCGGATACCAGATCGGTCATGGCCGAGCTGATGGCCGGGGACGGATCGTTGAAGGTCACCTGCGTCGGCGCGCCGCTGTTGGTCCCGGTCAGCGACATGACGACGCCGGGAATGGCGTCGGTCAGCGTGTTGCTGGCCGAAGTGATCGGCAAACCGTCAATCTTGAGGTTGGCGTTGCCGGCGGTTGTCAGCAGGCGACCGGTGCCGGGACTGACCGGGTCGAATGCGAGCTTGGTGACGCCGGGATCGCCGGTGGCGTCGAGCGCAAAGGAATTGGCCGCGCCTTCGCTGCCCTTGAGCACCAGTTTCGCGCCGCCGGTGGTGTTCGAAACGTAGGCGGTGACGCCGGCATTCTTGGCGTTGATCGCCGCGGCGACGTCGGCCAGCGTCGAGCCGGCAGGGATCGTGATGTCGACCGGCGCATGGTTCGGGTCGTCGGTAAAGCTGCCGGCCCCGGTCGTGCCGAAGCGTAGCTTCAGAGAACCCGCGCCGACCACATCGGTCGCGGCGGTAAAGCCTGCGCTGTCCGGACTGACGAGGGTCTGTGCCGTGGCGAGCGTGGTGACTTCCACCGAATAGCTGCCCTTGAGCAGCCCTGCATCCGACGCCGAGACCTTGGCGACCGCTGCGTTGCCGATCAGCGGCTGCGAAGACAGGTCGCCAGCGCGCACACGATCACCGAGCGAGGTCGACAGATTGGAGATCGCGCTCTTCAGCGTCGATGCCGCCGAGATCTGCTTGTCGAGCTTGTCGGACTTCGTTGAAAGCTGATCGGTCTTCGCTGCGAACTGCGCGGCGGCGAGGTTGGTCGCCAGCGCGTTCATGTCGATACCGCTGCCCGCGCCGAGCGAGGTCAGCAGCTGCGCGGTGGCGGTCTGTGCGACCGTTTGCGTGGCACTGGTGGAAGTCGAGGACGTCGTCGTAACCATATGGTCTAAAACGGCGAAAAGCCGCTCCCGTTAAGTGCCAGAGCCTGTCTGGACATCAGGTTGTTGCCTTGGGATCGAGGCGGCCGTCGGCGTCGAAGCGCATCAGCACCGGAACCTCGATTTGCGGGCGGGAAAGCCGCTCGCCGCGTTTCAGCGAGAAGACGAAAGCAAGCACGCTGGCGACCGCGACGTAGAGCTCCTCGCGGATCACCTGCCGCTCGCGCGTGGTATAGTAGAGCGAACGCGCCAGTGCCGGATATTCGAGCACCGGCAGGTCGAGCTCGGCAGCGAGCTCGCGCATGGCGAGCGCCTTTTCGCCGCGGCCCTTGGCGAGCACGACCGGAGCCGCAGCCTGTTCCGGATCGTAGGACAGCGCGACCGAGAAGTGCGTCGGGTTGGTCACCACGAACTGCGCCTTGCGCATCGCCTGGGCGACGCCCGCCATGGCAAGCTCGCGCTGGCGCTGGCGGATCGCCTGCTTCTTCTCAGGCGCGCCTTCCTGTTCCTTGGCTTCGTCGCGCATATCCTGATGGCTCATCTTGAGGCGCATCATGCGGCGGATGAACTGGACCGGGAAATCCACCATGGCGATGAGCATCAGCCCGCCGGAAAGCCAGAACATCAACGAGATGATCGCGTCCCAACCATAGGTGAGCTGGCCGTGCAGGCTGCCGCGGCCCATCAGGAGCAGGCCCTTGATATGGCCGTTCGCCCAGAACCAGGCGATCGTGCCCATCACAACGACCTTGGCGATGCCCTTGCCGAGTTCGATCCAGCCGGTCGCCCCGAACATCCGCTTGAGGCCCGAGGCCGGATTGAGCCGCGAGGCCTTGGGCAGCATGTTGCCGGCGACCCAGCGGCCCGAACCGAAGCCCATCTGCGAGATAAGCGAGCCCGCTATGATGAGGCAGCCGAGCAGCAATATCGGCGGCAGGGCCACCCACAGCACCGAGACCAGCAGCGGGCCTGCGTCGAAATGGTCGAGCGTGGCGTGATCCCAGGTGAAGCCGGCGCGGACCGCTTCGCCCATGGAATCGAGTACCCATGGCCCTGCAAATTTGAGCCAGGTCGCGCCGATCAGGATGGCGAAGGCGGTCGCAAGTTCCTTGGAACGAAGGACGTCGCCGCTCTTGGCCGCGTCCGATTTGCGCTTTGCACTTGGTGCAAATGTCTTTTCGCCGGCGGTCTCCTCGCTCATCGGGGGACCTCGGTCTGCGGCACCATGCTCGGCGGAACCAGCATGCTACGGGTCTCGGCGATCGCGTTGGCCGAAAGGTCGGTCATGCGGTCGGTGATCAGCGGCAGCGACGCGACCAGCGCGGCGATGCCGGCGAGCACGCCCGCGGGCAGGGCGAGTGCGAAGAGGTTCAGCGCGGGGGCCGAGCGGCTGAGCACGCCGCTCACCACCTGGACCACCAGCAGGATCAGCGTGACCGGCAGCGCGATGGCGACCGCGGTGGTGAACATGGTCGTGGCGAAGCCTGCGATCTGCAGGAACCGGTCGGGGCCGAGCCAGGTGTGGCCGGGCGGGAACACCTGATAGCTGTCGACGACCAGCGAGAGGAACTGGAGATGACCGCCCAGCGCGAGGAAGATCATCGTCAGGATCACGGAGAAATACTGGCCCAGCGCCGGCGAATGGGTACCGCTGTTGGGATCGATCGTAGCGGCCATGGCCAGGCCCATCCCGCCGCCGATGATTTCGGCGGCAATGACCGGCGCGGCGAAGGAGAGCTGCAGCACGAAGCCGAGCGTCAGGCCGACGAGGACCTCGCCTGCGACCATCAGCAGGCCGCTCGCGGAGAGCAGGGCGGGCGGCGCCACGACCGGGGTCCAGGCGCAGACCAGGATCGCTATGGCGCCGGTGACGATCACCCGCACCTGCGGCGGCACGCCGGCCGCGCCGAAGAACGGGGCAGCCAGCAGCGCCGCGCCGATGCGCGTCATGACGAAGATCCAGCGCCAGAATTCGGCTTCGACGGGGCCGAAACCGAAGCTGAGGTTCATCACCGGGTGACCTGCGCGATCTGGGCGAAGATGTCCTTGGTGAAGTCGCCGATCAGCGCCATCATCGATGCGCCGAAGACGACCAGCACGAAGGCCGTGACCGCCAGCTTGGGGACGAAGGTGAGCGTCTGCTCGTTGACCGAGGTCGCCGCCTGAATGATGCCGACGACGACGCCGACCACCAGCGTGGTGATGAGCACCGGGGCGGAGGCGAGCGCCGCGACCCAGAGCATCCGGTCGGCGAGCGCGAGGAAGGCCTGGCTTTCGTCCATGGCCCTATCCGAAGCTTGAGGCGAGCGAGCCCATCAAGAGCGCCCACCCGTCGACCAGGACGAAAAGCAGCAGCTTGAACGGCATCGAGACGATCGCCGGGCTCATCATCATCATGCCCAGCGACATGAGGACCGAGGAGACGACGAGGTCGATCACCAGGAAGGGCAGGAACAGCATGAAGCCGATCTGGAAAGCGGTCTTGAGCTCGCTGGTGACGAAGGCCGGCATCAGGATCGAGAACGGAACGTCCTCGGACCGGGCGAACTTCGGCGCCTTGGCGATCTCGGCGAACATGGCGAGATCGTGCTCGCGCGTTTGCCGGATCATGAATTCATGGAACGCAGTGCCGCCGGCCTGGATCGCCTGCTCGGCGTTGATCGTGCCTGCCGAGTAGGGGGGCGATGGCGTTGGCGTTCACCTTCTCCAGCGTCGGCGCCATGACGAATAGCGACAGGAACAGCGACAGCCCTACCAGTACCTGGTTCGGCGGCGACTGTTGCAGGCCGATCGCCTGACGCAGGATCGACAGCACCACCAGTATCCGGGTGAAGCTGGTCATCATCAGGATCAGGCTGGGCAGGATCGTCAGCAGCCCCATGATCAGGAGCAACTGCAACGACATGGTCATGCCCGTGGGCGCGCCACCGTTCATCGAGCTGAAGGCGCGGTCGAGCGCGCCCGGGATCGCGGTCGCAGCCGGCGGAGCGCCGGGAATGGGAGCAGCGCCCGGCGCCGCCTGCGCGAAAGCCGCGATGGGCGCGGTCAGCAGGAACAGCGATGCGGCAGCAAGAAATTTCCGGATCACGCGGGGTCTCCCGCAATCTGCACGGCCGCGCGGGCCGGCGCTTCGGCCAGGCGGGTCAGCCCGCTGCGCGAGACCGAAACCAGGATCTCGCGGCCATGGAATTCGACGACGGCGAGCTTGAGCGTCGGCGAGAGCATGGTCGTCTCGACGATGCGTACCGAACGGGAGCCGCCGCCTGCAGTGGCGCGGTCCTGCATTTTCTTCGCCAGTTTCAGGCATCCCCAGGCGAGGACGCCGATCAGCGGCAGCAGGACGAGAAGCTTGAGGATGTACCAGAACATCAGGCGGCCTCGTCGCCCGCAACACTGTTGCCGGCCAGTTCGACGATGCGCAGGCCGAAGCGGTTGCCCTGGGCGACGATCTCGCCCTTGGCGATCGGCTTGCCGTTGACCATGACGTCGAGCAGTTCGTCGGTCAGCCGATCGAGGATCACGACGCTTTCCTCGCCGAGCGAGAGCACGTCCTTGAGCTTCATGTCGACGCGGCCGAGCTCGACCGAGAGGCGTACGTCGACATCCTTGAGGAATTCGAACCCGCGGGGGTGAATGGTCATCTGCAAAATCCCTTCTTGCACCGACCGTTCAGAGCCCAGATCTAGAAGGCCTGGGTGATCTGAACAGCCACGCGATCATCCAATGCACCAATCGTGCCATGTGCGATTGTCTTGTCGCCAACCTTGAGCGGAACGCTCCTTGCGACGGCAACCGGCAAAATTTGGCCGGGTTGCAGCTTGGACAATTCGGCAAATCCTATCCGCATGTCGACGAGCACGGCGGAGATCGTCAGCGGCACCGGGCCGAAGGTTTCGCCCATGGGGTCGATCCGGCCGGAGCGCGCGGGCTTGGGAGCTTTGGGCTCGCCGTCGCCGAGCAGCTTGATCATGACCGACTGCGGAAAGGCCACGGTGACCTTCCACGGCGAGCGGCCCGGATCGTCGACCTCGAGCGTGATAACACCGACCTGCTCGTCGTCGGCGAAAGGCGCGAGTTGGACGATGCAGCCGTCGCGGCGCAGCGGCGAGACCGTCATGCCGAGGGCCTGGCCCAGCGCGGTGACGACGACGCCTTCAAGCCGCGAGACCATGAGCTCGGCGGAAAGCGGGAAAGCGCTCGGCAGCGGCGAGGGCGCTTCGCCGCGGCCGCCGAAGGCGCGATCGACCATGCGCAGCACGGCTTCGGCGTCGAGCGAGGCGAGCACGGGCATGTCCGGCGCGCCGGCGGTAAGCAGGCTGTTCGCGGCCAGCGGCGCGATGTCACGCGACAGCTCGGCCATCGTGCACTCACGCGGCGCTTTGCTGCGCACCAGCGGCGGTTCGCCGGCGGTCAGCTGGGCCAAAGCATTCGACAGCGTGCGCGCCGCACCGTCCCCTAGCCGCGACAGCGCGGGCATGAGCTGGACGGGGGCCGCGTCTTTCGACTGCAGCAACTCCGGACAATGTTGTGCCAGCTGACGCTCGGCAACAAAGGCGCGCTCTGGCTTCATTGGCTGCCGATCACTGAATGATGAAGGACTTGAAGTAGACGGCGTCGACCCCGCCGAAACCTTCGGTCTGGGTCAGCACCTTATTGATCGCGGCGGTCATCCGCTTCTGCAGGCGTTCCTTGCCCTCGAGGGTGGTGACGTCCTCCTCGGGCGTATCGGCCAGGACCTCGAGCAGGCCCGAACGGATCGCCAGCTCGTGCTTCTTGATCCACATCAGCACGCGGCCGTCGCGGCGGGTCGAGCAGGCCAGCGCGACCTGGACCAGCGCGTTCGACTGCTTGAGGTTCGAAGTGAACTCGTCGGTGAAGCTGTAATAGGCAGTGCGGTATTCGCTGCCGCCTTCTCCCTCGACCTCCGGTGCGCCGCCTTCGCCTTCCTTGCCGCCTTCGGCCTTTGGAGCGTATGGATCGACCTCACCCTTCTTGATCAGCTTGGGCTTGTTGTCTTCCTTCTTCTCCTCATGGCCGCCGCCGATGACGCCCGCGGCCATCAGGCCGAAGACGCCGCCGCCGCCGGCACCGAGGAGGACGAGGCCCATGATGGCCTTCATCATCACGCCGCCGCCCTTCTTGGGCTTGGCTTCCTTTTCGGGTTTGTCGCTGCTCATCGTCTATCCTCTAGCGCTGTCTCTAGGGTGGATTGGTGAATTAGGCGTAGATGCCGCCACGGGTATCCGCGGGGTCTCCGTCTGGGGTGGGCTGGCCGGAAGTCCGGCCGGTTCGGGTATTCTGGGCCTGCGAGCCGCGGTCGTCCCGCGCCGAGGACTGCGTCTGTGACTGCGACTGGCCAGAAGCCGAGCCGGCAGTCTGCTGCTGCGGGCCAGACGTGTCCTGTCGCGGCGTGCCCTTGTCGTTGTTCCTGTCGTTGCCGTTGTCGCCCGACATCTGCGACTGTGCCGACGAGGCCTGGACCGCTCGGGCGAAGCCGGGATCAGCGCTGCTCATAGAGACCGAAAGCCCGTTGGCGTCCTGATCGAAACGCAGCGAGACCTGGCCGAACTCGCTGTGGGTGATCGCGGCGTGGACCGAATTGGGCGAGGCCGCATCGCGGGCCTCGACCAGACGGTCGACCAGCGTGGCGAAGTCGTGTCCGGTCTGGCCGACGGCGTTGGTTGCCGGAGCCGAAGTGACGGGTGCGGTTGCCTGCGAGAACGACTGGCCGTCTTGCATGGCGAACATGGGCTGGGCCGGCATCGCCGGGGCGGCCTGCGCCGGAGCGGCGGGCGTCTCGGGTGCGGCGGCAGCGGTCTTGGCCGGCGAGGCTGGCGCATCGGTTGCGGCCTCGCGGCGCGGCGCGGCGGCGTTGGCCTGAGCGGGGGTGACCGTTGCGGGCTGAGTGGTTGCGGCCTGTTCGGTGGCCGGCTGCGGAGCCTTCGCGGCGGATGCCGGCGCTGCGCGAGGGGCGCTCTGGCCGATCGCAGCGCTGGCAACCTGGGCCGAGGCGAGTTGCGCGGCGGTCGAAGTCGCAGCGGGTGCGGGCTGCTCGGCCGGCGCGACGGTCACGCGGACCTGGTCGGCCTGTGCGGGCGTGCCGGGGACCAGCGTCATGGCGGGCGTGGCGGCCGGCGTCGTTGTCGGCGCTGCGAGTGTCTGGTCGTTGGCGGGTTTCTCGGCAGGCGTGATGGTCAGGCCGATCGCTTCGGCGCGCGTCGGCAAGCTGGCAGGAACGACCACAGTCGGAGCAGGCTGGGCGTTTGTCGTCGGAACGGCGACGACGGCGTCTGCCTTGGTTGGCATGGCAGGAAGGTCGGCTGCCGCTGTCTTGACGAGGGCGGGATCGACTACGGCCTTCGTCGTGGCGGCGGGCGCCTGCTGGGCCGAAGCATCGGCCTTGTCGGCCTTAGCACCGGGCAGGGTCGGGCGGATCGCTTGAGCGGCGGCGGCCTGGGCGAGGCTCTCGGTGGTGGACTGCTTGATCGCGGCCGGCGCAGGTGCGCTGGCCGGCGTGGAAGCAGCGGCGGTGGCCGCAGGCTCGGGCGCCTGAGGCAGCGTCACGGAAACCGGCACGACGAGGCCGGGAAGCACGATCGGTGTGGCGATCGCGGGCAGCGCGTTGGTTGCTTCGTCGGTTGTCTCGGTGTCGTCGCTCGAAGTCTCGGTGGTCTTTGTCTTGTCGGCCGCAGCCTCGGCGGGCTTGGCGGCAGTGTCGGGCCGGGCCGGCGGCAGCTTCTTGCCGGCAGCATTGCCGACGGCTTGCCGGGTCTGACTGGTCTTGGCGCTATCGGACTTCGGTGCCGGGTCCGAGGCACGTTCCGGGCGGGCGGCCACCCGGTTGTCGAGCAGCGCGGCAAAATCGGTGGAAACCGGGGCATCGTCGGCCGGAGCGCTCTGCGCCCCCATACCGAGGACGGCGCTGCCGGTAACCGATGCTGCTGCTGACTTGATCATTACCGGCAATCCCTCGCACTCGTTGCCGAGCATATTAATCAAGATCCGTGCCAGACTTCCGTCGGGCGCCGAGAACGGGCGTTTCGCTGCCCTTGGCGATGACTCGGGCCTGCCGCTCGGCACGCTCCTCGACCACGGCGCGGCGGCGCTCGGCCTGGCTCAGCGCCTGCATCTTGAAGTCGGCGATGCGGCGCGCGTTGGCGGCATCGTTCGAGGTGTTGGCCGAGATGCCTTCGAGCCCGCGCGCGAAGCTGTTGACCTGGCGCAGCGACGCGCCGTCCTGCGCGCCGATGCGCGCAGCATATTCCTCGGCCATCCGGCGCGTGCGCTCGGCCAGGGCCTCGAGCTGCGCGAGCGTGCCTTCGGCCTGCGCGGCTTCGGCGGCTGCGGTCTGCTTGGCGATGTCGCGGACGCGTTCGAGCCGGTTGAGCCGCTTCAGGCGATCGCGCTCGGCTTTCATTGCTGCAGTAGCTCGGCGAGCTGGATCACGCAGTCATCGAGCCGGATCACGTCGCCGCGCGCCTGGCAGAGGAAGGCGACCAGTTGTTCGTGCATGGCGATGGCGCGGTCGAGTTGCGGATCGGCCCCGGCGCGGTAGGCGCCCATCAGCACGAGATCGCGGTTGGCCTCATAGTTGGCGACGAGCGCGCGGAACTGGCGGGCCAAGTGCTCGTGCTCCGGAGCGACGATGTCGTTCATCACGCGGCTGAGCGAAGCGGCGATGTCGATCGCCGGATACTGGCCGCGCTGCGCGAGATCGCGCGACAGCACGATATGACCGTCGAGGATTGAGCGCGCGGTATCGACGACGGGGTCGTCCTGGTTGTCGCCGTCGGCGAGCACCGTGTAGAGCCCGGTGATCGAGCCGCCGCTCGCCGCCGAATTGCCGGCGCGCTCGACCAGCTTGGTGATCGTCGCGAGCGCCGAAGGCGGATAGCCGCGCGCCGCGCCGGGTTCGCCCAGAACGAGGCCGATCTCGCGCGCCGCGTGGGCTACGCGGGTGAGGCTGTCCAGGATAAGAAGCACGCGCTTGCCCTGCGCGCGGAAATGCTCGGCCATCGAGGTGGCGAGCATCGCGCCGCGCAAGCGCAGGTTGGGCGCGTGATCGGCCGGCACCGCGACCACCACCGTGCGGTCGCGCTTGTGCTGGTTCATGTGCTTTTCGACGAAGTCCGAGACCTCGCGCGCGCGCTCGCCGATCAGGCCGACGATGACGATCTCGGCTTCGGCACCGGTCGCGATCATGTCGAGCAGGACCGACTTGCCGACGCCCGAACCGGCCATGATGCCGATGCGCTGGCCAACGCCGAAAGTCGTCATCGCATTCAGCGCGCGGATGCCGGTGTCGAAGCTTTCACGGACCGGGCTGCGATCGAGCGCGCCGGTGCGGATCCCGCCCGAAGGCCACTCGGTGCGCGCGTGGATCGGCGGACCACCGTCGATCGGATGGCCTTCGCCATCGACCGCGCGGCCGAGGAATTCGTCGCCGACCGAGAGCATGCCGGGCCGGCCCTCGGGCCGGACGCGCGCGCCGGGGCGCAGCAGCACGGAATCCCCGAGCAGCATCATCAGGGTGCGGCCGTTGCGGAAGCCGATGACTTCCGCCGACAGCGTTTCGGTCGAGCCCTGGAGCACGCGGCAGAGCGCGCCCACCGGCACCGAGAGGCCGCTGACTTCGAGCAGGCCGCCGTCGCAGGCCGCGACCAGACCATAGCGCCGCGGCGCCAGGCTGATCGGCGTCGCCGCAAGGTCACGCAGGACCGGCTCGATCAGGTTCAGCACTGGCGCAGCGCTTCCGCGATTTCACGCCGCCAGAGGTCGGGGCCGTCCTCGATCCCGCCATTCGCAGACTCGACGCGAAGCGCTCCTCGTTCGAGCAGGGGGTCGGGCACGACTTGCCAGTCGGCGGCGAACCGTTCCGAAAGCAGCACGATGTCGTCGGGGTGGAGCCGGACGACCCGCTCGTCGTCGGCACGGGCGAGCAGAGATACGGCGCGTTCGACCCGCCGCAGTAGCGCGTCCTGATCGAGCGCCAGAGGCGCGATCGCAGCTTCGCACAGCGCGGCGACGGTGTCGCGCAGCCGCTGGCGCAATTCTTCCTCGAGATCCCGGTCGAGCTTGGCGAAAGAAAGTGTCAGCCCTTCGCGCGCGGCGGCATCGGCCAGCGTGCGTTCGTCGGCCTGGGCCTGGGCCTCGGCGGCGCCGGTGGCGTAGCCTTCGGCGAAGGCCATCGCGAGGGGGTCCTCGGGTTCGGGTTCGGGCATGCGCGGGGCATCCATCGGCGCAGCGGCACCGGCCGACGAGAAGCGGGCGTCGCTGCGGAAAGTGCCACCCGCCGCCGAAAGCGCTTCGAAGGGGAGACGGCCGCCCGGACCGGTGAACTCTTGCTCAGACATACTCGTCGTCGCCGCCACCGCCGACGCCGAACACGATCACGCCCTCGTTCGAGAGACGGCGCGCCACGGCGACGATCGCCTTCTGCGCGGCGACCACGTCGGCCAGCTTGGTCCGGCCGCGCGCCGCGATCTCGTCCTTGACGCCGTCGGCCGCACGGCTCGACATGGCGGCGAAGAACACGTCGCGCTCGTTTTCGGCGATGCCCTTGAGCGCATCGATCAGGGAGTCGTTGTCGACCTCGCGCAGCAGCGAGCCCATCGCCTGCGGCGGCAGGACGAACAGGTGCTCGAACTTGAACATCTCGTTCTCGATGTCCTTGGCGAGCTGCTTGTCGAGCTTGGTGATCTCGGTCATCACCCGCTTTTCCATCGCCTTGCCGGCGTTGTTGATGATGTCCGCGGCTTCCTTGGCGCCGCCGATCGACAGCGCAGCCTGGCCGTGGCGTTCGCCGATCTTGCGGTGCATCAGCTCTTCGAGCATCTGGATCGCCTCGGGCGAGACCGGGCCCAGCGTGGCGATGCGGTGCACCACCTCGGGCTGGACCTCGTTCGGCAGCGAGTGCAGCACTTCGGCCGCCACTTCGGGATCGAGCTGGACCAGCAGCACGGCGATCGCCTGCGGATGCTCGCCCTTGACCAGCGGCACGATCGCCTGCGGGTTGAGCCAGCGCGCGAGTTCCAGCGTCGCCGCCTTGGGCGGATCTGGCTGGATGCGCTGCATCAGGTTCTCGGCCTTGATGTCGCCCACGGCGCGCGTCATCAGCGAGCGGACGTGGCCGATCCGGTCATGGACGATCATGCCCATCTTCTCGGTGCGCTCGACGAAGTTGGCGATCGCATGCGCGATGACCTCCGGCTGGATCTCGCCCAGCGCGCACATCTTCTCGCCGAGCAGGCGCAGTTCGTGCGGCTCGAGCTGCGACAGGATGTTCGCGGCCTGGTCGTCCTCGAGCAGCATCACCATCACGGCGGCGCGGTCGGCGTCGTCATAGGGGATCGGTTCGGCGTTCACTGTGCTGCCTCCGCAGGGGGCTGGTTGAGCATCTGGCGCAGCGCGACGACCGCGCTCTCAGGCTTCTCGGCGACGATGCGCTGGGCGAGCCCGACCTGCTGGCTCAGCAGTTCGGCATCGACCACCCCGGTCTCGGGATCCATCATTTCTTCTACGGCAAGCGGCGAGGCCGCGATCAGCTCGCCCTCGCCGGCGGCGGCGCCGTCGGGTGCGGGCAGGGCAGGGGTCGGTTCGCGCTTCAGCGCCTTGATCAGCGGCCGGACGCCGAGCAGCAGCACCAGCAGCACCGCGATCAGGGCGACGGCGTTGCGCACCACCGTGGCGAACCACGGGGCTTCGTAGAACGGCGGCGCAGCGGCATCGGTAATCGGCTCGAAGCTACGGGTGATCACCGCGACCTGGTCGCCGCGCGCCGTATCGGCGCCGACCGCGGCGCTGACCAGCTGCTTGATCTGGTCGACGTCGGCGGCTTTGCCGTTCTTCATCGCCTTGGCGCTGAGCGCGACGGCGACCGAGATGCGCTTGAGCTTGCCGGGCATCGTATTGGCGACCGCGACTTCGCGGCCGAGCTCGAAATTGCGCGTCGAGCTGGACTCGCCGGTGACCGGGGGTGCGCCAGAAGCCGCAGGCGTGGGCGTGCCGGTCGGCGGCCCGGGCTGGGCCGTGGTCGGCGGCGGCGGGGTGTTCGACAGCACACCGGGGACGCCGGCGGCGGCACCCTGGCCGGCCGGGGTCTGCGACTGCTGTTGCGTCTCGCTGCGTACCGCACCCTGCTTGTCGTAGCTTTCGCGGGCCGAGGTCACCTGGTCCATGTCGAGCTCGACCTGGATCTCGGTGCTGAAATTGCCCTGGCCGAGCATCGGCCCGAGCAACTGCGCGACCTGGCCGCGCAGCTTTTCTTCCATGCGCGCCTGCAGGTCGAGCCGGTCGTTGTCGCCGCCGCGGCTGGATTTGTCGGAAAGCAGGTGGCCCTGCTGGTCGACCACGCGCACCGCGTCGGGCGTCAGGCCGGGGATCGAGCCAGCGACGAGGTTGACGATCGCGGTCACCTGGCTGTCCGACAACTGCCTGCCGCGCGCGAGGCGCAGCATGACCGATGCGGTCGGCGGCAGGTTGTCGCGCACGAAGACCGAGCGTTCGGCTTCGGCGAGATGGACGCGGACGGCTTCGACGCCGTTGATCTCCTTGATCGTCAGTTCGAGGTCGCGCTGTCGCGCAGAGCGCAGGCGCTCGCCTTCGAGTTCGCGGCTGGCGCCCATCGGCAGCTTGTCGAGCATGTCGTCGCCGCTCTGCGGCGTCGCCAGCGAGCCGTTCTGCGCGACGAGCATGCGCGCTTTGTAGAGGTCGTCCTCGTTGACGGTCAGCGCGCCGGTGTCGTTGTTGATCTTGTAGCCGATGTTCGCCTTGTCGAGCGCGTCGACCACGCCGGCGCGCTCGCTGTCGTTGAGCTCTGTATATAGAGTGCGCTGCGGCGCCGGGGCCAGGGTCGAATAGGTCAGCGCAACGGCGCCGATCGCCGCGACGCCGAGGAACCAGGGGAGCATGCGCTTGACGGCGGACTGGCCGCCGAACGCACGAAGCCGCGACATGGCGTTGCCGCCCGTCGGATCGGTAAGCGGCGACAGGACCGAGCCTCCGGAGAGGTTGGCGTTCATGCCCGGCGTGGCTGGGACGAGATCACTCATCTATTAGACCCCCATCCTCATGATTTCCTGGTAGGCCGAGAGCAGTCGGTTGCGCGTCTGCAAGGTAGCCTCGAAGGCGACGCCGGCTTCCTGGCGGGCGAGCATGACCTTGGCGACATCGGTGACTTCGCCGCGCTCGTAGCCGTCGGACAGGGCTTCGGCCTTGTTCTGCTTGTCGGACACGCTATCCAGCGCCGACTTCAGCGCGTTCTGGAAGCCGCCGGCTGGACCGTTGCTTTCGGCCGGGGCCGTGGCGCCCTGCGGACCGTGCAGCGACTGCAGCAGCGACGACTTGTCGATGATCTGCTGGCGCATGGCGATGATCTGTTGAACGCCGGCGGCATTGCCGGCTCCGCTTACGGGGTTCATCTACGACCTCCTGCAACGGCGAGACCGGCTTCCCGGAAGGAAGCGAGACGGTAGCGAAGCGTGCGCTCGGAAATGCCGAGCTGACGGGCGGCCTGGACGCGGCTGCCGCCGCAAGCCTCGAGCGTCGCCATGATGGCGCGCGCTTCGGAAAGCTGGACAATGTTCGACAGGCGCTTGCCGGGAACGACGGGCTCGGCCGGAGCCAGGGCCGCGATGCTCGGCGCCATCTCGGCGGGCACGAGGCGGGCGGTGCCGTCGAACACGATGTGCTCGGGGCTGACGCAGGGCTTGCCGTCGGCCAGCAGCAGTGCGCGGCGGACCACGTTCTCCAGCTCGCGGACGTTGCCGGGCCAGGAGTGGACCTTGAGCAGCGACAGCGCCCCTTCCGAGATAAAGGGCATCTGCTTGCCCGGCATCGTGTGACGCAGCGCCAGCGCGAAAGCGAGCGGGGCGATGTCGTCGGGACGGTCGCGCAGCGGCTTCAGCGAAATGGGGAAGACGTTGAGGCGGTAGAACAGGTCGGCGCGGAACCGGCCCTCGGCCACTTCGGTCGGAAGATCGCGGTTGGCGCAGGCGATGACGCGGACGTCGATCTTGATCGGCAGGGTCGAGCCGATCGGCACGACTTCGCTCTCCTGCAACGCGCGCAGCAGCTTGGCCTGGAGCGCCAGCGGCATCTCGGCAATTTCGTCGAGCAGCAAAGTGCCGCCGTCGGCAGCGCGGAAGAAACCCTCGCTCGAGCTGGTCGCGCCGGTGAAGGCGCCCTTCTGGTGACCGAACAGCAGGGCTTCGAGCATGGCTTCGGGCATGGCCGCGCAGTTGACCGCGACGAAAGGCTTGTCCGCGCGGGGGCTGCGGTTGTGGATGAAGCGGCTGAGCACTTCCTTGCCGGTGCCGGTGGGACCGTTGATCAGCACGGGGATGTCGCTGGCGGCCAGGCGATCGGCCAGGGCGAGCACCGAAAGGCTTTCGGTGTCGGCGGCGATCGGCATGCCCGGCTTGGCGCTGCAGGCGAGCAGAGCGGCGAGAGCGGTCTCGCTGCCGGCTTCGTCATAACGCAGGCGGAAACGCTGGGCGCCTTCACGGATGATCTCGGGAGCGGCGCTCTGTTCGAGCGTCACGACGTGCGCGCCGCCGGCGTGCGGCGAACGGTCGCCTGCATCGCGCAGCTGCGTCGCGGTGCCCAGCGCTTGCGCGGCGGCAATTGCCGCTGCCCGCTGAACCAGGGGCGCGTGCTGCCGCGCCACCACGTCGTTGAATTCCATTCCGTTCATGCTTGCCCCCGCATTAACCATGCTTGCAAACCGTGTTTTGCGCGGGGACGGCAAAAACATCGGTAATTTAAGGCTACGTATAAACCCCTAGATTGCCGTTTTTTCGGCAATCGCTTGCCGGGGGCGGCAACGGCCTCTCACTCACGTAAGAGAAGACCGGCCTGCAACTTTTTGCCGCACCGGCAAACGAACCGGCACTTAATTTCCGCTTTCGTTTGCCGCTCTAGCTCCTGGCAGCCGCGTCGAACTCACTCGATCGGCACCCCCCTTTCGGGCTACATACGGGAGTGTAACATGGCGGTTATCAACACGAATATCGGCGCGATGAAGGCTGCGAATGCCTCGACCGCCGCGAGCAAGCTGCTTGGCACGGCGATGGAACGCCTTTCGACCGGCAAGCGCATCAACAGCGCGAAGGACGACGCCGCCGGCCTCGCCATCGCGACCACGATGACCTCGCAGATCCGCGGCATGAACCAGGCGGTTCGTAACGCCAACGACGGCATCGCTCTGGCTCAGACGGCCGACGGCGCTCTTAACGAAGTCACCAACATGCTGCAGCGCGTCCGCGAACTGGCCGTGCAGTCCAAGTCGGGCACCTATCAGCAGACCGACCGCGACAACCTGCAGGCGGAAGTCACCGAGCTGAGCTCGCAGATCGACGACATCCTGAACAACACCAAGTTCAACGGCGTCAACATCACTGCCCAGGGCACCTCGGCCAGCGACGTGACCGTCACGATCCAGGCCGGTTCGGACTCGGGCACGACGATTGACCTCAAGATCAAGGCCGTGGACAGCACTAAGCTGGGCACCGGTCTCGACGTCAGCAGCACTTCGGCTTCGGGCTCGACGATCGACAACGTCGACGCCGCGCTGACCGCGATCAACACGACCCGCGCTTCGCTCGGTGCCAGCCAGAGCCGCCTGGAATCGGCGGTCAACAACCTGACCAACAACGTCACCAACCTGTCGGACGCCCGTTCGCGGATCGAGGACGCCGACTATTCGGCCGAAACCACCGCGCTCGCCAAGGCTCAGATCGTCAGCCAGGCTTCGACCGCGATGCTCTCGCAGGCCAACCAGAGCCAGCAGAACGTCCTGTCGCTGCTGCGCTAAGCGTGACCGACTGAATACCGAATATCCAATCCTTGATAGCGATTAACATAACCGATTGATCGACTGCCGCCTGTCCCTTCCAGGCGCAAAGAGAGCCCGGCGACGAAGCCATGACGCCGGGCTCTTCTTCTCCTTCACCCAAGCGCGATTAGTTCCCGCGCTCACGTTGGAGGCAGGCGATCAGATGGACATATGCCGGTCCCTTCCCGGCACTCGAGCTCGGTGGCAAGCCATGACCACCGGGCTCTTTTCTTTGTTCAGCAGAGATGAACGCAGCGGCACCGGCCCGCTCCCCACCTGGTCGCCCAACGAGATTGTATGCTCTGCGTGGCCGGGTGCGGAGCGGGCCGGTGCCGCTTCCAGCGCCAGCTGGAAAAGACTCTCTCTACTCGGGCGCTTCCAGGATCATCGGCGCATAATTGCGCTGGCTGAACAGCCACTGCCCGTCTTGCCGCACCAGTTCATCGTCATAGCGGCCGAACAGCTTGAACAGCCCGCCGGCGGACAGCTTGACGATCTCGCGTGCATAGGACCGGGCGATAGCGCGGTCGCCCGAGACCCGGATCCAGCCGATCTCACCCCAGAAGGCGACCTCGTCCCAGTCGGCCCAGAGCTTGTCCCATTCGGTGCGCAGCTCGGCCGCGCCCGTACATTGGAAGATGTGCGAGTTCCACTGGCCGTCCTCGGTGAAGCAGGCGACCCATTGCTCGCGATCGCCGCGGCAGCTCGCATCGCCGTACAAGCCGTAGAGCTCGCGGATGAGCAGACGGTCTTCGAGCGGCCCCGAATTGGCCATGGCGATCTTCTCCCTCAGCTTGCGGACGCGATGCTAAGGCAAAGGGCCTCGGAGGCAAGCGCGGCTTTAGCCGGACCGATCAGCTCAGCGGCTGGCTGGGGTGGCGAAAGACGAGCGCGTCGCTCTCGTCCCAGACCTCGACCAGCTCGACCGCCCGCTTCTCGAGATTCTCGCAGGCATATTTCTTGGCCGCCTCCAACCCGGTATCCCAGGATGTGCTGGCCATGACTCGCTCGTGCTCCAGGAACAGGATGGTGTAGGTCATACATCCTCCGTGCTCCTCCCAGGCGGATACTACACCGTTCTGGGGCGCAATGGGAGTCTTCGCAGATGCAGCAAGGCGTTCCTGTCGAGAACGGACCTAAGGCCGGATGGAGCCGAAATTCCCCGCACCGTTGAGCGTGGCGGCGACAGCGAGGTTGGTCGCGCTCTGGCCGCCGAATTGGTAGCTGGTCGATTGCATGATCACGCCCACCGCGCCCTGCGAGGCGGGCAGATCGATGGTGGCGGTTTGCAGGATGCGCGACGCGGCGCTGCCTTCGTTAGGGCGCGGGAGCGACACGGCGCTTTGGTTCGATCGCAGGACGCCTGAGAAGAGATCGTCTGCCGGCGCGGAATCCGCACCGATCCCCGCGGCTGGCAGCAAAGCGAACCGATCGCCCCGCTCGGGTAGCCACGCAAGCATGGCGAGATCGCCGATGCCCTGCGCGGTGACCTGGCCCAGCGCCGTGTCGTCGAGGGGAGAGGCTTCCGCGGCCAGAGTCGGCGCAGCGACGAGCACGAAGGTGCTGGTCAATAGAATCCGGCCGAGCTTCGATACGAACATTGCGGCGATCTCCGGCGCCGATTGCGCGCCGCCGCCAGCCTTAGGTGCTGGACCTTAAGATCGGGTGAGGGGTGGTCCGGGATGTGCCCGAAAGGGGGTGTCCTCCCCGCGGCTTCGCCGCGAGGAGGACTGGGGCAATCAATCCATCACGACGATGGAGATACGGCGGTTGCGCGGATCCTGGGGGTTGTCCTTGATCAACAGCTCGCGGTCGGCGACGCCTTCGATGCGGCGGAAGCGGCTCTCGCCGATGCCCGCGCGCATCAGTGACTGGCGGGTTGCTTCCGCACGGCCGGCCGACAGCGACCAGTTGTTCGCGCTCTGGCCCGGGCGCCACGGCAGCGAGTCGGTGTGGCCGCGGATCGAGATGCCGCCGCCCTGCGGGCCGACGGTATCGCCGATGACTTTGAGCAGCTGCTGCGCATCCGAGGTCAGCACCGTAGTGCCGAGCATGAACATCGAGAAGTCGGCATTGTCGACAAGGTCGATGCGCACGCCGTCGGTGGTGTCGACCATGCGCACCTGGCTGGCGATCTTCTTCAGAGCCTCGTTGGCCTGGAGCTTCTTCTCGAGCTCCTCCTTCATGTGCGCCACCCTGGAACTGTGAGTCGGCGAGGCGCCTTCCTTCGGGCCGCCGGTAGAGTCGCGCGGAATGGTCATCGCCCGGGTACCGGTCTGGCCGGCGCGGTGCGGATAGTTGTCGACGTCGGTCAGCGACGAGCCGCCAAGCAGGCCGGCCGCGGAGCCCGCGCTGGCGTCGCGCGTCTTGACGAGTGTCGGCGTGAAATAGTCGGCGATACCCTTGCGCTGCTTCTCGGTAGTGGCGCCGAGAATCCACAGCAGCAGGAAGAAGGCCATCATCGCGGTCACGAAGTCCGCATAGGCCACTTTCCAGGCGCCACCGTGATGGCCGCCGGCGACGATGGTGATCTTCTTGACGATGACGGGCGGCGGAAGCTCCTGCTTGCCGCCCTTCTTGGCTGCAGCCATGGCTTAACGGCCTCTCATCGCGTCGAGGAGTTCCGAGAGACCCGGACGGAAGGCGTGGCCCAGGCCCGAGCGGGCGCTTTCGACGACCAGCGGCTGCGGCCAGCCGTGGAGCGAGGCGATGACCACCTGCTTCACCGCGTGGAAGATCATCTCGTCCTGCTCGTTGACCTGCTTGAGGCGGCCGGCGATCGGCGCGACGATACCGTAGGCGAGCAGAATCCCGAGGAAGGTACCGACGAGCGCCGAACCGATCATGCCGCCCAGGATGCTCGGCGGCTTGTCGATCGAGCCCATGGTCTTGACGACGCCGAGAACGGCCGCGACGATCCCGAGCGCGGGAAGCGCGTCGGCCAGGCCCTGGATCGCGTGCTGCGGTTCGTGCAGCTCGTGGAAATGCGTCTTCATCGCATTGTCCATGACCTCCTCGACCGCGTGGACTTCCAGCGTGCCCGAGGACACGACGATCAGCGTCAGCGTGTCGGCGATCAGGTGGACCAGCGGCTTGTTGGCCAGCAGGCGCGGGAACTCGGCGAAGATCGCCGAGCTGTTCGGGTCCTGCACGTGGCTTTCGAGCGCGACGGGGCCTTCGCTGCGCAGCAGCTTCATCAGCCGCGTCGTCAGGATGATGACGTCGATGTGGTCCTGCTTGTTGTGCTTGGGGCCCTTGGCCGCGCGCACGAAGCCGGCGCCGAAGGCCTTCACCTCATGCATCGAGTTGCCGGTCACGATGGCGCCGACCGCGGCGCCGCCGATGATCAGCATTTCGTGCGGAATGGCCTCGAGCACGGGTCCCAGCGAGCCGCCGGTGAGAGCGAAACCGCCGAACACCATGACCAGCAGGATCACGATACCGATTGCTACAAACATCGAATAAGCCCCTTGGAAATAGTTTTCGGTATCAGTTGATCATGTTGAACAGGCTCAGCGAAGAGAGCTTGGAAAAGCTCGCCTGGCTGGCTTCGAGTACGGTCATTGTCTGCTGCAGCTCGGAGATCGAAGTGGCGAGATCGATGCCGCCGACTTTGTCTTCCTCGGTAGCGCGCAGCTCGCCCAGATTGGTGCGCCGATCGCCGGTCAGGTCGATCCAGTTGAGCCGCGAGCCAACCACCGTCTGTGCCGTGGTGATCGTGTCGAGCCCCTTGGCGAGCGAGGTGATGCCATCGCTGGCCGCTTGCTGGCGGTCGCCCGTGCCCGTCTGGAGATCGTCGGCGAGGCCCTTGACCACGGCCAGGAGGTTGGTCGGGCTGCCGTTGAGGTTGAAATTGAGGATTTCGGGCCCGGTCATCCCGCGGGTGATCTTCTGGCCGTCGCCGAGTGCAAGGTCTCCCGAAGTGGCCGTACCGATGTATGTCGCGTTGCCCGAGGCATCGACCGAATAGGCATCGCCCGGCGCTTCGCCTCCGAACAGCGCGTGACCGTTGGAATCGCGTGAATTGGCGAGGCTGATCAGGTTGCCGTAGATCTGCTGGAGTTCGTAGCCGATGCCGGCGCGCTGCTCGGTCGTGAGCGTGCCGTTCGCGGCCTGCGTCGCGAGGTCCTTGGCGCGCGAGATGTAGTCCGAAAAGGTCGAGAGTGCGGAATCGGCGAGCGTGAGGTCTGCGTTGGCGCGGCCCGCATTGGTGCTGTCGATCTGCGACAGGCTGTCGGAGCGCTGCAGCATGCGCAGGCGCGACGCGGCGACCGGATCGTCGGACGAGCGCGACAGCCGGTTGCCGCCGCCGATCTGCTGTTGCAGCGTCTCGGCGCGCTTGCGCAGCGTCGCGATGTCGGTCGTCGAACGATCGTAGAAGGCCGCGGTGCTTGTGCTGATCGAAGTCATGATCGCCTCACTTCAGGCTCAGGATCGAGTTGAAGGTGTCCTGGGCCACCTGCATGATGCGGCCCGACGCCTGGAACGCCTGCTGATAGCGCACGAGGTTCGCCGCCTCGTTGTCGAGGCTGACGCCGGCCTGGGCCGACAGGGTGATCTTTGCCGTGTTGGCAATGGATTCCAGCGCGTCGCGGGTCACGGTGCGACCCTGCACGGCGCTGGAGATGTTGAAGATCAGCGAATCCGTCTTGCCGGCTGGATCCGCGCTCTGCAGCGCCGTCTGCAGCGCGGCCAGGTTGGTCTGGTCGCGGCTGTTCGGCGGGGTGACCGCAGGCGGTGTGGCCTTGGGCGCGGTGGCGATCTTGGAGCCATCGCTGAAAGCCAGCCCGATCGTTGCGGCGGTGGTGCCGTTGAACATGGGCGTACCGTCGACGCCGGCGAGGTCGACGCCGTTGGCCTGGGCGCCGTTGACCGTGTCGGCCACGCTCTTGGCGATGGCGTCGAGCCCGGTCCGGATCTCGTCGAGCTTGACCAGCGCCTGTGACTTGCCGGCGAGCGATCCGCCTACGGGAGTGACGGCGTTGCCGCCCACCGTGAAGGACAGCGTGCCGTCGGTCGGAGAGATCGTCATCGCGAGCGGGCTGGCGGTGCCGCCGGCGACGAGCGTCTGGCCCGGCGAGCCGCCCATCGTCACGGTAACGGTATCGTCGGCGGCGAAGGTCGTGGTGACGTCGGTATACTGGCTGAGCTTCTCGAGCAGGCTGTCGCGCTGGTCGAGGAGCGTCGTCTGGTCGCTGCTCGCATCGGCGGCGCGCGCCAGGCGCAGGTTGACCCGGCCGAGCTCGGCGGCGAGCGTGTTGACCTGGTTGACCCCGTCGGTCGCTTCGAACTGAAGGCCCTGGCCCGCCTGATCGAGGCTCTGCGCGGCGATGTTCATCGTGCGCGTCATGGTCCGCGCCGACTCGACCACCGAGGCGCGCAGTGCGGTGTCGGTCGGGTCCGAGGCAAGCTGCTGGAGCGACCCTTCGAACTTGACGACGGCGTCATAGGCGCCCGACTGCTCGAGCGCATCTTCGATGTTCTGCAGGCCAGTGACTTCGGCATCCGCTCGCGCCGCGTCGGCGCCGGTGCGGCGGACTTCGGACTGGCGGAACATGTCGGCGTTGCGCACGACCTTGTCGAGCCGCACGCCCGAGAGCGAGACGTCGCCGACGCGGCCGTAGCCGCCTGAGGCCGAGGCTTCGGCGAGCTGCACCGAGCGGCGGACATAGCCGTCGGTCGAGGCGTTGGTGATGTTCTGGGCGGTAACGTCGAGCGCGATGCGCGCCGCGATAGCGCCGCTCTTGCCGATCCCGAGAAGGTCAGATGCCATTGCCGGTTACCTCCGGGGTCGCGGCCGCGGCGGCTTCGGCCTGGCCGGCAGCCTTGGCGAACTTCGCCAGGTGCGTCTGGATCATCTTGCCGAGCCCGAACGCGCCCGTTTCCGATGCGACGTCGGCGAAGCGGTCGTCCTGCATCTGGCGGAAAGTATCCATGCCCTGGCTCGAGAAGACGTTGTCCTCGCCGCCCAGATTGGTCTTGCGTGCGGCCGCGAGCATCTGGCGCAGGAAGATCGCCTCGAACTGCTTCGCCACGCCTGACAGCTTCTCGCTGTCGGACGGGGCGGCCGTCGTCGTCGGAAGCGGCGTGGAGGCGCCGACGGAGGGTGTGATCGTCGTCATATGACCACCATCTCCGCCTTCAGCGCACCCGCCTGCTTCAGCGCCTCGAGGATTGCGACGAGGTCGGACGCGGTGACGCCCAGCAGGTTCAGCGCGTCTACGATCTTCGACAGCGAGGCGCCGGGCTTGAGCATGACGATGTGGCCGCCTTCCTCCTTGGTGGAGATGTCGCTGTTCTGCTGGACCGCGGTCTGGCCCTTGCTGAACGGCGCCGGCTGGCTGATCGTCGGGTTCTCGTCGACCCGCACGGTGAGCTTGCCCTGGCTGATCGCCGCGGGCGACAGGCGCACGGCGCTGTTGATCACGACCGTGCCCGTGCGGCTGTTGACGATGACGCGCGCGGCTGTCTCCGCCGGGGTGACCTCGATCATCTCGATCGCGGCCATCATGCTGGCGCGGGTGTTGGTGTCCTTGGGCAGCGTGAGCGCCAGGGTGACGCCGTCCTCGATCGTCGCGATGCCGGGCATGAAGCGGTTGACCGCATCGCGCACGCGCGTGGCCGTCAGGAAGTCGGCGTTGAACAGGTTGTAGCGGATGACGTCGGCGCTCTCGAAGCCGGTCGCGACCGCGCGCTCGACGCTGGCGCCATCGGCGATGCGGCCCACGGTGGGCACGTTGACCGTCAGCTGCGAGCCGTCCTTGGCCGAAACGCCGAGGCCCGAGATCGCGAGGTTGCCCTGCGCCATGGCATAGATCTGGCCGTCGGCGCCCTGGAGCGGGGTCAGGATCAGCGTGCCGCCGCGCAGCGACTTGGCCTTGCCGATCGTCGAGACGGTGACGTCCAGGCGCTGGCCGGGCTTGGCGAAGGCGGGCAGGTCGGCCGTGATCATCACCGCGGCAGCGTTCTTCAGGCCCGGCGCGACGCCCGGCGGAAGTTGCAACCCCATGCGGCCCGAAACGCCTTTCATAGCCTGGGTCAGGTATTCGAGGTTGTCGTCGCCCGTGCCCGCGAGGCCGACGACGATGCCGTAGCCGGTGAGCTGGTTCGAACGCACGCCCTGATAGGCGCCGAGATCGCGCACGCGCTCGGCGTGGGCCGTGCTCGGGTTCAGCACCAGCGCGCAGAGCAGGCAGAGCCACAGCGTCGGGTCGCGCAGCATCGTGCGGATGTCAGCAGCGATCGTCTTGAGGGTGTGCGTCATGGCCATTCTCAGAAGGGGCTGATGATGTTGAAGATCCGGCCGAGCCAGCCCTGCTTGGTGGCCTGCTGCAGCGCGCCCTTGCCCGTATATTCAATGCGGGCGTCGGCGACCTGGCTTGAGAGGATCGTGTTGTTCTGATCGATGTCGATCAGGCGGACGATGCCGGAGACCTGCACCCACTCGTTGCCCTGGCTGATCAGCAGGCGCTTCTGGCCTTTGACCAGCGCCGTGCCGTTCGGGCGCACTTCGGCGATCGTGACCGACAGTGTCGAGGACAGGCTGTTGGTTTGCGAGGCATTGCCCGCACCGTTGAAGTTGGAATTGTTCGACGCCGTGAACGTGTCGGGATTGAACGAGAACGGTCCGGACTTGGGCGGGGTCAGCGAGATGCCGCCGCTCTTCTGGCTCTTCGAGCCGACGGTCTTGGCGGCCGTGGTCGATTCCACCAGCAGGATGGTCAGCGCGTCGCCCACCGAGCGGGCGCGGGTGCCGCCATAGAGCGGGGCATAGGACGAGGCGCTGAAGATGCTGCCGTCTGCCGGGCGCGAGACTGCTTCGGGAGCGGGCATGGTCGCTTCGAAACCGGCGTCGGGCTGATGCTTCTTGGCGGAGGCCGGCGAGGCCAGTGCGGCCGCGGCGATGACCGTGGCGGCGAGCAGCGGCAGGCGGCCCGGGCGCCGCTCGAAGGCGGGGCGGGGCTTCAGCCGGCTGCGCGCCGGAATGCCGAGGGGAAGGGGGGCTGATGCGGTCATGATGATCACAGCGTCTGGTTGGCGTTCTTGAGCATCTCGTCGACCGACGAGATCATCTTCGAGTTGATTTCGTAGGCGCGCTGGCATTCGATCATGTCGACCAGCTCCTCGACGATGGAGACGTTCGAGCCTTCGAGCATGCCCTGCTTGATGTGGCCGCGGCCGTCTTCGCCGGCGATGCCCAGCTGCGCCGGGCCACTGGCGGCGGTCTCATAGAGGAAGTTGTCGCTGCCGGCCTGCAACCCGCCGGGATTGGCGAAGCTGGCGACCTGGATCTGGCCGACCTGCTGCGATTCGCCGCCTGCGACCGAAGCCGAGACGGTGCCGTCATCGCCGATCGTGATCTGCGTCGTGTTCGCCGGCAGTTGGATCGCGGGCATCACCTGATAGCCCTGCGAGGTCACCAGGTTGCCTTCGGGCGAGCGGCTGAAGTTGCCGGCGCGCGTATAGCCGAGCTGCCCGCCCGGCATCTGGATCTGGAAGAAGCCGCCGCCGTCGAGCCCGACGTCGAGCGCGTTGCCCGTGGTCTCCATCGTGCCCGCGGTGTCGATCCGGGTGGTCGACTGGACGCTGACGCCCGTGCCCAGGTTGAGCCCGTTGGCATAGGTCGTCTCGCCCGACGACTGCTGGCCGGCGATCCGCGTATCCTGATAGGCGAGCGTCGCGAAGTTTGCGCGATCCCGCTTGAAGCCCGTGGTGCTGACGTTCGCCAGGTTGTTGGCGATGACGCGCATCCGCTGGTCCTGGGCGTCCAGGCCGGTGCGGGCGACGTGAAGGGCGGAAGTGGGCATTATCGGGTCTCCGTCGGGCGGTATCGGATCAGTTCTAGCAAATATCGTGCCAGTTAGCTTGGCGAGATCTGCATGAGCCTGGCGCCGCCCTCGTCGAGTTCGCGGGCGGTGGCGATGAGTTTGGTGCGCATATCGAAGCTGCGCTGGGCTTCGACCATCTCGACCATGACCTCGGTGGGCTTGACGTTCGAACCTTCCAGCGCGCCGACGGCAACCTTGGCCGTATCGTCGACCGGCAAAATTCCGCCGTTCGGCACCCGGAAGATGCCGGTCAGGTCCTTTTCGATCCGTGTACCGGCATAGTTTACAAGCTTCAGCCGATCGACCTCGGTCGGTGGCTCCGAAGGTTTGGAAGGGTCGCTTGCCATCACCGAGCCGTCTTCGGAGAGCGTGATCTTCGCGCCGACCGGCACGGTGATCGGGCCGCCCTGGCCGAGGACCGGCAGACCGTCTCCGTTCTGGAGCAGCCCGGTGGCCGAGATGGCCAGGTCGCCGCGGCGGGTGTAGCCTTCGTTGCCGTCAGCCGTCTGGACCGCCAGCATGGTGTCGCCCTGCAGCGCGACGTCCAGACCGTTGCCGGTCTGGATGATCGTGCCCGCCTTCATGTCCGCGCCTTTGACCTGGGTCTGGTTCATCGCGCGGACTTCGAGCTGGGGACCGTCGAGCGTCATCGGCGTCGACTGCAGCGTCTCGGCCCGAAAGCCGGTGGTCTGTGAGTTCGACATGTTGCTCGCGATGACGCGCTGGCGATTCATCGCCGCGGTCATTCCCGATGCTGCCGTGAAGATCAGACGGTCCATTCAGAGTCTCCGGTCAGTCGAAGGATCAGGTTCGCAGGTTGAGAACGGTCTGCGAGATCTGCGTGGCCGTATCGATCGCCTTCGCATTCGCCTGGAAGTAGCGCTGCATGGTGATCAGGCCGACGAGTTCCTCGGTGATGTCGACGTTCGAGCGTTCGATCGAGCCCGACTTGACGCTGCCCAGGCTGGTGCTGCCGGGCAGGCCATATTCCGCTGCACCCGAAACACCGCTGGCGACCCAGTTCGACGAGCCCGTCTGCTTGAGGCCATCGACCGCGGGGAACGTTGCGAGCGCGACACTGCCGATCGTCTCGTTGGTGCCGTCGGCGTAGGAGACCTTGACCGAGCCGTCGAGACCGACGCTCACGCCGGCGAAGGGCGAGGCGGGCGTCGGCGGTGTGGTGACGGGCGGCGTGCTCTGCGAGGGCAGCTGGCAGTCGACCGGAAGGTCGGTCGCCGGGTTCTGGGTCGGCGTGAAGATCTGCAGGCGGTTGCCGCTGCCGTCCTTCACGAAGCCGCTGTCGTCCACCGTGAAGGCGCCGTTGCGGGTGTAGGAGACGTCGCTGGTGGCCGGGTTCTTCACCGCGAAGAAGCCGTCGCCGGTGATCGCCATGTCGAGCGCGCCGCCGGTCTGCTCGATCGGGCCCATGCCGAAGTTCTGCGTGATCGACTGCACGGTAGAACCGATGCCCTGCTGCATCTTCGGGCTGTCGCCGACGACGAGGTCGCTGAACAGCGTGCGGCTCTTCTTGAAGCCGAGCGTTTCGGCGTTCGCGATGTTGTTCGCGGTGACGCTGAGGCCGGTCTGGGCGTTCTTGAGGCCGCTGAGCGAGGTATAGAAAGACATGGCGATGTCCCTTTGTTGTTAGCTTCTGATTTCAGGTGTTTGGTTGATCGTTCTGCGGCGTCAGCCGCTGGTCGTGTCGTCGAGGCCGGTCACGCCGAGCTTCGTGGCGATCGCCTTGAGCGTCGAGTTCATCTCGGTGGAGTTCGACAGCGAGGTGAACTGGGCCATCTGGGCCAGCATCTGGCTGTTATCCATCGGGGCGGTCGGGTCCTGGTTGGTGAGCTGCGTGGTCAGCAGCTTCATGAAGTCGGTCGCGTCCATCGCGCCCATGCCCTTGCCGACCTTGGAGTCGGTGGAGGTGGTGTTGGTCGAGGACGTCGCGTTGACGCCGCTATAGATAGAAGTCATTTGAGCCTCATCGTATCGAGCATGAGCTGCTTGGCGGTAGAAAGCGCCTCGACCAGGTTCTGGTATTGGCGGGCGGAATCGAGCATCTCGACCATCTCGGTGTTCTCATCGACCGGAGCGGTCCACACGTCGCCGTTCTCGTCGGCGAGCGGATGGTCGGGATTGTGTTCTTTGATCGCGGCCTGGTTCTCGCGCATGACCGACTGGACGTTGACCGTCGAAAGGCCGGTCTGCTTGTCGAGCTGTTCTGCGAAGACCGCACGGATCGGGCGGTAGGCGCCGTCCTCGGTGCTGGAGACCGAACCGGCGTTGGCCAGGTTCGAAGAGGCGGCGTTCATACGCACGAGCTGCGCGGACATGCCGCGCTGCGCTACGTCGAAGATGTTCATCGGGGCGCCCATGGTCAGTCTCCCTTGAGCGCGCGTGTGATCGTGTTGACGCGGCCGGCGATGAAGGAAAGCGTGGCCGAATAGCCGACCGCGTTCTCGGAGAAGGCGACCTGCTCGGTCGGCAGCTCCACCGTGTTGCCGTCAAGCGAGGGCATCACCGGCACGCGATAGAGCGTGGCGGCGCTGGCGGCCTGGTCGACGTCCATGCCCGAGGTCTTCGCCTTCAGCGCAGCGGCGAAGTCGATGTCCTTGGCCTTGTAGCCAGGCGTGGCGGCGTTGGCGATGTTCGAGGTGATAAGCCCCATCCGCTGGGAGCGAAGCTCCAGCGCCGCAGCGTGAATTCCGAACAGGCCTTCACTCATGGTGATGCTCCGTGTGCATAGCCCACGTGTTTCAGCAAACACCGTGCCAAATCGAAAAACGCCCGATTTCCGCGATTTGTTAATCACCATGCGGCAAAGCATTGCCGGGTGCCGGCGGCAAGATTTGTCCGATTCGGCCTGAATTCTTGCCGGCACTGCCGTTCTAAGTGCCAAGCCAGGGGTGCGTCGCCGCATGAATTTCGCCAGCCTTTACGATCCGGTATCCGCGACCATTGTCGTGGGCGGAACGCTGCTGGCCACCGTGCTGCGCTGCGGGTTGGGCGACTGCGGCCGGGCGATGGCCGGGGTCGCCAAGCTCGGCAGTCCGCGTTTCGATGCCGACGCGGCCCGATCCGAGCTCGCGGTCAAGGTTCAGCAGATCCAGCGCGAGGGCGTGCTGCGCGTGAACCCGACCCAGTTCGGCGACCGTCCTTTCGACGAGGCGACCGACCGGATGATCGGTTCGCGCTCGGTCGCGGCGCTGCTCGAAACGCACGAGGCGCACAAGACGCGGCGGATGCACGACGACAACCGCGCCGTGCGCACTCTGGCGCAAGCATCCGAACTCGCCCCGGTGTTCGGCCTCGCCGCGACGCTGATCTCGCTGAGCCAGCTTCCCGCCGACGGGATCAACCGCCACGCCTACATGGGCGCGATCTCGATGGCGGTCACCGCGACGCTCTACGGCATCCTGCTCGCCAACCTTTTCTTCGCCCCGCTGGCCCGTGCGGTCGAGCGTGCGGCGGCCAAGGAGGAAAGCGAGCGCCAGAAGATCGTGACCTGGCTGGCGAGCCAGGTCACGGCCGCGATGCCCGCGCGCCGGCCGACGCTGGTGCAGGCCCCCGGGGCAACGCAAGAGGCGCTTTCGGCATGATCGCGCGCGCGGGAAGCGGCTGGCAGTACGTGCTGGCCGACCTTTCGCTGATCCTGTTCATGGTCACCGCCGCGGCGCTGGCCTCGACCGACGATTCGCCCAAGGCGCCGACCTTTCTGGCGCCCGACGACGCCGATCAGCCCGTCTCGCCGCAGGGCCAGCCGCTGGCGCTCTACCGCGCGGCGCCGGGCGCGCCGCCGCTCGCGCAGTGGCTGCGCGATCAGTCGGCGGACAGCCGCCAGCAGCTGACCATCGTCGCGCAGTACCGCCCGGGCGAGCAGGCCCAGGCGCTCGGGGCCGCCCAGGCGTTGGTCCAGGATGCGGGCGAGGCGGGAGTGCGCGCGCGCATCGTCGTCGAGCCGGGGCAGGGCGGCACCAGCGCGGCGCTGGCTTTCGACAGCCCGACCGCGCCGCGCCCGCTTCCTTCTCTGGCTGCCAATGGCACGAAGCTTGCTAGATAGTTCCCAGCAATAGACGATTGCAGAGGAACGACCATGAGTTTCGCCCTTGGCCTGGCCTTCGCGGCTGCCGCCGGCTTCGCCGACCTCAATGCCATCGACCGCCAGGTCGAAGCTTTCACCGGTTCGCCGATCGGCGCGCCCGGCGGTGCTCTGACGCCCGTCGACCGCCGCCTGCGCTTGCGCGCTTGCGGCGGCGCACTGGCGGTCACGTGGAACGGTCTGCGCCGCGATTCGCTGCAGGTTTCCTGCCCTGAGGCGGGCGGCTGGCGGATCTTCGTGCAGCTCGCCAATGCCTCGCTCGGCGCTGCCGCCGCACCGCTCCCGCCCGCGGTCAACCGCGGCGATGCCGTGACGATCGCCGTCCAAGGTGACGGTTTCAGCGTGTCGCAGCCCGGCGAGGCGCTCGAGCAGGGTGCGGTCGGCGCCTGGATCCGGGTCCGCCCGGTCAGCAGCGTCGCGGCCGGCCCCAAGGGCGATACGCTGCGCGCGCAGATCCAGCGTCCGGGCCTGGTGGTCATCCCCGTACAATGACTTCTGGGCAGTGACCCGCGGATTTCCTGGGGTTGAAAGCCGACGAACTGCTTTCGCCCCTTAAAGAAGTCTTGCAGCTGCCGTTCTGAACTCCCGAGAGAGTGTAAGGAGCGGCATCATGCCACCAATCGAAATGGGACCTACGCGCCCGATTGGCGCGGTCGATGTCCGGATTGCCCGTCAGGCCGGCGGCTTTCGCGAAACCGCGAAGAGCACCGGTTCGGAGAGTTCGGCTGTCGCGCTGAGCGATGCGCTGGACCCTGGCGAAGCGCCGGTCGACGCCGATCGCGTCGAAGTGATAAAAAGAGCGGTGGAGACCGGGCAATACCCCGTGCTCCCCACGAAGATCGCCGACGCCATGATCGCGGCGGGTCTGCTGCTGAGGAAAGGCCAGTAATGGATTCGAACCCCTTGCGTGAGACCCTGCGGCAGATGCTTGCCGTGCTCGAGGCCGAACGGCAGGCGCTTGCCGGGCTCGACATCGAGGCGATCCTGGGCACCGCGGCCGACAAGGACAAGCTCTGCGGCACGCTCGACAAATCGGGCGTGACCCGGATCGACGAGGAATGCCGCGGCATGCTCGAAGCGGCCAAGCGGCTGAACGAGGTCAATCGCCAGGTGCGGAACCTGATCGCGGCCAATGTTTCGGCGCGCCTCGACCATCTGACCGGCGCTCCGCCGATCTACCGCGCCGGCAATACGCCGCGCAGCGCCTACAGTTACGCGGCCGCCCGGGTCTGATCCCGCTCGGCCGCCTGTCCCCTCGCAACATGGCGCAGGGGATCGGGGGGCGGGCGTGCTATGCCTTCTGAAAGGCGCATAGCACGCCTTCTTCCGCCGGCTTCCAGCTTGGCGAAAAAAATACCTAGCTCGAAAATTGCCCCTTAAAATTTCTAGGGGCGGAAATTGGCACGATGCTTGCTGAGTAAGCTTCCGGTTCATTTTGTTCCGGGAGTTTGGCTTGAGCGAGCCGCAGTCAGTTACGGGAGTCCAGGCAGGCCGCACCCCTACCGATAACGGTAGCGTGCGGGCTGCCATCGCTCGCGCCGCGCAGGCGACGGGCGTGGACTTCAACTATCTGCTAGCCCAGGCCAAGCTCGAATCCAGCCTCAATCCCACGGCAAAGGCGCCGACCTCCAGCGCGGCCGGGCTCTATCAGTTCACCCGCGGGACCTGGCTGCAGACGCTCGAGAAGCACGGCGGCAACCACGGCATGGACTGGGCCGACGATGCGATCGACGGCGGCCGCGTCACCGATCCGCTGGCGCGCTCGCAGATCATGGCGATGCGCTACGATCCCGGCACCTCGGCGATGATGGCGGCCGAGCTGGCCAACGACAACCGCAGCGATCTGCGCGCTGTGCTGGGTCGCGAGCCCGACTCCGCCGAACTCTATGTCGCGCATTTCCTGGGTTCGGGCGGCGCCACAGACTTCTTCTCGGCGCTGAACAGCAACCCGCTGCAGAGCGCCGCCGCGGTCCTGCCCAAGGCGGCCGCGGCCAACCGCACGATCTTCTACGATCCCTCCGGCGCGCCGCGCTCGGTCGCCGGCGTCATGGAAGTGCTGCGCGGCAAGGTCACTTCGGCGATGGAAAACGGGCCGATCCCCTCGGTCGAGGACTATCCCCTCGCCGCGCCCGCCGTGCCGCAGTTCGTCGGCGGTCCTATCGCCCGGCAATTCGCTGCCGCGCGGCAAGAGATGTCCGGGCCGGCAGGCGGGCAGATTTCATCTTCAGCCGGAGACATGGCAGCCCCAGCGGCCCGTCCCTCGATGGCCGAGACGCTGCGCACGGCATTCGCCGGCACCGGCGGTGAAGGCCAGGGCGCCGTGCCCGACTTCGTTCGCGCCGCCTACGGCCAGTTCCAGAAATTCGGATTGTGAGTGGTATGAAAGCGTTCACCCGCTCATTCAAAGGTTCTGCGCTGGCGCTTCCCGCCGGTATCCTGGCACTTATCGGCCTGATGATCGTGCCGGTCCCGGCCGTGCTGCTCGACGTTTCGTTCGTGCTCAACATCGCGCTGTCGGTCGCCATCCTGATGGCGGCGATGAATGCGGGCAAAGTGCTCGACTTTTCGTCGTTCCCCACCGTTCTGCTGTTCGCGACCCTGCTGCGCCTGGCGCTCAACGTCGCCTCGACCCGCGTCGTGCTGGTTCACGGGCACGAAGGCGAATCCGCCGCGGGCCACGTCATCGAAGCCTTCGGCGCCTTCCTCATCGGCGGCAATTTCGTCGTCGGCATCTTCGTCTTCATGATCCTGATGATCATCAACCTGGTCGTCGTCACCAAGGGCGCGGGCCGCGTCTCGGAAGTGTCCGCGCGCTTCACCCTCGACGCCTTGCCGGGCAAGCAGATGGCGATCGACGCCGATCTCTCCGCCGGCCTGCTAACCGCGGACGAGGCCAAGGCCCGCCGCGTCGAAGTGGCGACCGAGGCCGAATTCTACGGCGCTATGGACGGTGCCAGCAAGTTCGTGAAGGGCGACGCGGTCGCCGCGCTGCTGATCCTGGGCGTCAACATCATCGCCGGCTTCTGCCTGGGCATGCTCAGCCACGGGCTTACCGCGCATCAGGCCGCTTCCGCTTATATCACCCTGGCCATCGGCGACGCGCTGGTCGCGCAGGTCCCCTCTCTGCTGCTCTCGATCGCCGCCGCCGTCATCGTCACCCGGGTTGCCGACAAGAGCGACCTTGCCGGCCAGATCGGCAGCCAGTTCGCCGCGCCCGGCACCTGGCTTCCGGTCGCTTTCATCCTGGGCGGCATCGGTGCGATCCCGGCCATGCCGCAGATGATCTTCCTGCCGGCCGCGGGCATGGCCCTGTGGATCTGGCACATGCTGCGCAAGCGCCAGGAACGCCTGTCGCGCCCCGTCGAAGAGGCACCCGCGCCGCCCGCCGACCCGGCCAAGATCACCCTGCAGGACGTGTCCGACCACACGCTGGTCACGATCGAGCTCGGCTATGGCCTGGTCCACCTGGTCGACGACCGCCACGGCTCGCCGCTGGTTGCGCGCGTCACTGGCGTACGCAAGCAGCTAAGCCAGGCCTTCGGCTTCGTCGTGCCGCAGTTCCGCGTGCGTGATGCGCTCGAGATCGGGCCGAACGATTACCGCATCATGCTGGGCGGCGTGCCGCTGGGCGGAGCGAGCATCATGCCCAACAAGATCCTGGCGATCAACGCGGGCGAGGCGCGCGAAGGCCACCAGCTCAAGGGCCAGGAGACCTGGGACCCGAGCTTCGGCTGCCCGGCGATCTGGGTCGATCCCACGGCGCGCGACCATGCCATCGCCGAAGGCTTCCTGACCGTCGATGCCAGCACCGTCATCGCCACGCACCTCAACCAGTTGCTGTCCGAGCGGCCGCAGACCCTGCTCGGCCCCGACGAGGTCCGCTCGCTGCTCGACAGCGTCAAGGAGAATGCCGGGGGCCTGGTCGAGACCGTCTATCCGACGCCGCTGACGCTGGCCGCCGTGACCCGGCTGCTGCGCGCGCTGCTCGAGGACGGCATCCCGATCACGCACCCGCTGCCGATCCTCGCCAGCCTCAGCCAGTCGGTCCAGTCGACCACCGATCACGACCGCCTGGTCGAGCTGCTCCGCGCCGATCTCGGCACGCTGATCGTCGGCCGCATCTGCGGCCCCAGCGAGCGCCTGCCGGTGATCACGCTCGACGCCCAGCTCGAGAACATGATCGTCCAGGGCATGCAGGACCCGACGACCGGCCAGCCGGTCATCGAGCCCGACCTCGCGCGCTCGATCGGCGAGCATATCGCCGGGCTGATCGCGCGGCGCGGTCCCGGCGCGATCCCGCTGGCGCTGATCGTCCAGCCGCGTGCGCGCCGCGCTCTGGCCTCGCTGCTCAAGCTCCGCGCGCCGTCGTGCCTGGTGCTCTCGATTGCCGAACTTCCCGCTGCCCAGCCGATCGAAGTGATCGACGTGGTCGGCGGTCCATCGCCGCAGGCCGCGGGCCTGCCTCATCCCGACTACCAAGACTCTGAAAGCCTGGCTGCATGAAACACGATCACAGGTCCTTCGCCACCGGAACGATGGTAAGCGGCGCAGCCGTTGCCGGAGCCTATGGCGGCGACATCGGCGACCGCATCCGGCGGTTCTTGCCGATGGTCCGCCGGATCGCCTGGCACGTTCACGGTACCGGCCGGCCGGGCATCGAGATCGAGGATCTGATTCAGTCGGGGCTGGTCGCGCTGACTGAATGCGCGCAGCGTCATGCCGGTCCGGGCGAGGACGGCTTCGCCGCCTATGCCAAGATGCGCGTGCGCGGCGCCATGGTCGACCTGATCCGCCGCACGATCCCGCTGTCGCGCGGTGCGTCCGACCGCCGCAAGCAACTGCGCGAACACGAAGAGAAGCTGCGCGTGCAGTTGGGGCGCCAGCCAGCCCCTGCCGAGCTCGCCCTGGCCATGGGCATCGACGAGAACGAATTGGCGAGCCTGCGTCACGCCAGCGAGCCGCTGCGCTTCGAATCGATGGACGAGGTCTATTCTGACAGCGACATGGCTTTCGCTGACGACCGGCCCGACAGTCTCACCCTGCTCCAGGACGAGGAACTGCGCGGCAGTGTGATCGCCGCGATCACCGCGCTGCCCGAGCGGTTGCAGATGATCATCCAGCTCTATTTCGTCGAGGAACTGAACCTGTCCGAGATTGCGGCCGTGCTCTCGGTCTCGATCCCGCGCGTCCACCAGCTCAAGGCGCAGGCGCTCGCGCATCTGCGCAAGGAGCTGGAAAGCGTCGCGGAGGTGATCTGAGGCGCTGTTTCGCGCAGAGAGCGCAGAGGTCACGGAGATGTAAGGGCGGTGCCTAGGCACCGATTCTCCGGGGCTTCTGCGTTCTCTGCGCGAAACAGGAGCGCTATTTCGCCGTCAGTGCGATCAGCCCGCCGGGCGTCAGGACCTGCGGTAGCTGCTGCGGCGTGACGCTCTTTGGCGGATACCACATGTAGAGCGGCACGCCGGCAGCGCCCTGCGCGGTCAGGTAGCGCGTGATCGCCGGATCGCGGCGCGTCCAGTCGCCGCGCAGCACGACGACGCCGGCCTTGGCGAAAGCGTCGCGGACATCGGTGCGCTCGATCGCGACTTCTTCGTTGACCTTGCAGGTCAGGCACCAGTCGGCGGTGAAATAGGCGAAGATCGGTTTGCCCGATGCTCGGGCCTCGGCCAGCGCGGATTCGCTGAAGGGTTTGGACGGAAGGATGCCTTGAGCCTCCGCACCGGGCTGCGCTTCGAGGCGGGGCAGGGCGACGAAGCCGGCGATGGTGACCGCTGCCAGCCCTGCGACGCTCACCAGCATGACCGAGCGCCCGGCGCGCTGTCCGCGTCCGGCAAAACCCAGAACCACGACCAGCCCGACCGCGAGCGCGGCGCAAGCGAGCGCGAAGGCGTTGCCGCCGAGCCGGCTCGCCAGCCAGAGCAGCGCCGCCGCGGTCAGCGCCATCGGCAGCGCCATCCAGCGGCGGAACGTCACCATCCACTTGCCGGGCTTGGGCATCCGTCGGCGCAGTGCCGGGATGAAGGCAATGGCCAAGAACGGCAGGGCGATGCCTAGCCCAAGTGTCGCGAACAGCGCCATTGCCGCCGGCATCGGCAGCAGCAGCGCCGCGCCCATCGCCGCCGCCATGAACGGTCCGGTGCAAGGTGTCGCGACGAAAGCGGCCAGCAGACCGGTGGCGAAGGCCCCTTGCGGGCTGCCCGAACTGGCAAAGCCCGGTACGGCGAATTCGAACAGCCCGAGCAGGTTGGCGGTGATCGCCACGGCCAGCAGCAGCAATGCCGCGACCACGCCCGGCTCCTGGAGCTGGAAGGCCCAGCCGATCTCCTGACCACCCGCGCGCAAGGCCAGCAGCAGAGCGCCCAGCGCCATGCAGGCCAGGATCACGCCCGCGGTATAGGCCAGCCCCTCGTGCCGCGCCTGCGTCTCGCTCTCGCCGGCGCGGGCGAGGCTCAGCGCCTTGAGGCTGAGGATCGGGAAGACGCAGGGCATGACGTTGAGCAGCAGCCCGCCCGCCAGTGCCGCGAGCAGCAGCAGGGGCAGGCTGGTGGTGGGCGCGGGTTTGTCGCTGCCGATTGGCTCGCCGCCGGTAGGGACTGCGCCCGGAACCGCATCGATGTTCAGCCCGTCGCCCGCGGCATTGAGCCGCAGCACGCCGGGTAATTGCTTCGGATCCTTGGCCAGTATCTTGGGACGCTGCAGCTCGACCACCAGCAGGTTGCCGTTGCGGCGGAAGCTCTGGACCGCCGGATAGTCGACCAGCTTGTCCTCGCTCGCGAAGAAATGCGGGCTGTCCAGTTTCAGACTCGCCGGCAGCGGGATGCCCAGCCGGATCACATTCCCCCTCACGGACGAAATGCGCCTGCGCGCCCAGCGGGGCGGGCAGGGCTGTGCGCCAGTGGTCGAAACGCGGGTCGGGGGCGCCGCGCGGGCCGATCGTCACCGTGGTTTCGAGCCTAGCCTGCTCGGGAACGCAGATTTCGTGCGTGCAGGCGAGCCATTGGGCGTCGAGGGTGACAGGTTGACGGCTACCAGGTGTCGCCTTGGCCGACAGAGTCAGCGGCACCAGCAGCGCGTATTCGCGGTCATAGACGTGGTTCATCAGGCCCGCGATCAGCAGCGTCTGCGGCACCGGATAGAGCGGCTCACCAGGCTTGGCGCCGTCGGGCACCGACCACTTGAGCGTCATGCCGAGCCCGGCATCGCCGGGGTTCGACCAATAGCCGTGCCAGCCCGCCTCGGGCCGCATATGGATGGCCAACCAGACCGTCTCGCCCGGATTCCCCGCGCTTTCGGCGACCAGCTCGGCGGCGATATGGGTGGGCGCCGCGTGGGCCGCGTGAGCAAAGGCCAGAATGACACAAAGCTGACACAGCACCGCAACAAGCAGGCGATAGCAGCGCATTGTTCGCATGGCTCCTGGGCGAGGGGGCCTTGCGCGCACCGCGCCGGCCAGCCATCACGCCTCTGCCGGTTTCAGGGAAACATTTCAAGGAATGCCTATGCGCCGCTCTTTCGCCTCGCTTGCCCTTGCCGCCGCAATCGCCGTTTCGGGCACCGCCGGTGCAAAGCCCGCGCGCAAGCCGGCTCCCGCGCCCGTAGCCCTTTCGCCGACCGCGCCCAAGCTCATCGTGGCGATTTCGGTCGATCAGTTCTCGGCCGATCTCTTCGCGCAGTACCGGCGCCTCTACACCGCCGGCCTGGCACGGCTGCAGCAGGGCGCAGTGTTCCCATCGGGCTTCCAGTCGCATGCCGCGACCGAGACCTGCCCCGGCCACTCGACGCTGATGACGGGGGACCGTCCGGCGCGCACCGGTATCATCGCCAACATGTGGTTCGACCCGGCCAATCCCCGCGCCGAGAAGCGGATCTACTGCGCCGAGGACGAGCGCGATCCGGCGAGCACGCCCGACGATCCCGTAGTATCGGCCTGGCATCTCAAGGTGCCGACGCTGGGCGAGCGCCTGAAGGCGGTCAGCCCGGCCAGCCGCAACGTCGCGGTCTCGGCCAAGGACCGCGCCGTGATGATGATGGGCGGGCATGACATCGACGCCGCCTACTGGTGGCGTCGCGGCGCTTTCGTCACTTTGAACGGCCGCAAGATCAGCCCCGCGGTGGAGGCGGTGAACGGACTCGCGGCCGATATGATCAAGGCCGGCGACGCGCCGATGGCGCTGCCCGAATGGTGCGCCCCGCGCGACCGCGCGGTCGCCGCCGGCAGCAAGACCGTAGGCACCGGCCGCTTCCCGCTCGAAGCCGGCAAGGAAGCCGGTTTCCGCACTTCGCCGCGGATCGATGCCGCGACCGGCGCGCTGGCCGCGCGGTTGGTCGACGAGATGAAGCTCGGCCAGGGCAAGGCGCCCGACGTGCTCTCGGTCAGCTTCTCGGCCACCGACTATGTCGGCCACACCTTCGGTACCGAGGGCGCCGAGATGTGCATCCAGATGGCCGAGCTCGACAAGACGATCGGCTCGCTGCTCGACCACCTCGACGCCAAGGGGATCGACTATGTCGTGGTCCTCTCGGCCGACCACGGCGGCTTCGACCTGCCAGAGCGGCTGACGCAGCAGGCTCTGCCCGGCGCGGTGCGCGTCGGCTCCGGCCTAGGCCCCGACGAACTGGCGGCGGCGGTCACCGCCAAGTCGGGCGTGACCGCGCCCGGCAGGCTGCTCTACAGCGACGGCCCGTTCGGCGATTTCTATTTCTCGGCCGCGCTGAGTGCCGAGGACAAGGCGAAAGCCCAGGCCGCGCTGGTCGAAATCGCCAGGGCCCATCCGCAGGTCGCCGCGGCCTATACCAAGGCGGACCTCGCCGCGGTGCCGATGCCCGGCGGCTCGCCGCAGGACTTCACGCTGATCCAGCGCGCCCGCGCCTCGTTCGACCCGCAGCGCTCGGGCGACGTCGTCATCCTGCTGAACCGCGGCGTCGTGCCGATTCCCGATCCGAGCCGGGGCGCCGTCGCGACACACGGCAGCCCGTGGGACTACGATCGCCGCGTGCCGATGCTGTTCTGGCGCAAGGGCCTGGCCGGCGAGGAACAGCCGGCCCCGGTCGAGACCGTCGACATCGCCCCGACGCTTGCGGCGATGCTCGGGCTGGTCGTGCCGCAGGGCGAGTTCGACGGACGCTGCCTGGATATCGACGGCGGTGCGGGGGATACTTGCGCGCCTAAGCGGTGAGGCCTAGGCCGCGAGGATGAGCGAAACGCGCGATCTGGTAATCCTCGGCGGCGGCCTCGTCGGCATGACGCTGGCTCTGGCCGCGGCCAGGGCCGGCATCACCAGTCACGTCGTCGACAAGGCCGCACCCGAGGAACTGACCGCAGAAGGCGCCGACGGCCGCGCCTCGGCGATCTCGACCGCGAGCTGGAACCTGTTCACCAACATCGGCCTGGCGGGCAGGCTGGAGCCGCTCGGCTGCCCGATCGAGGCGATCGCGGTGACGGACGGAATGAAACCCGGCCGGCTCAATTTCCGGCCCGAGCCCGAGGAAGGCACCCTTGGGCGGATGTTCGCCAACCGCGACCTGCGGCTCGCGTTGTTCGAAGCGGCGCGGGCCGAGCCGGCGATCGTCTGGCATACCAGCGCCGAACCGGCCGATCGCGAACGCGGGCCACACGGAGTTTCGGTGACGCTCAAGGACGGCCGTGTGCTGGCAGGCAACCTGCTCGTCGCGGCGGAAGGGCGCCAGTCGCCGACGCGCGACGAGGCGGGGTTTTCGCTGGCGAAGTGGGATTACAGCCACCGGGCGATGGTGACCGGTCTCTATCACGAGAAGCCGCACGACAACGTCGCCTGGGAGATCTTCTATCCCGCCGGCCCCTTCGCGCTGCTGCCGCTGCTTGATACCGCCGATGGCCGCCACCGCAGTGCGCTGGTCTGGACCGTGGCGGAAAAGGACGCGAAAGGTGTGATCGGCCTTTCCGACCGCGCGTTCCTCGGCGAAGTGGCCAAGCACATGCACGGTATCTTCGGCGCGATCGAACTCGCGGCGCCGCGCATGTCCTATCCGCTGTCTTTCCATCACGCGGGCCGGATCGTCGAGGAACGCCTCGCCGTGATCGGCGATGCCGCGCACGGCATGCATCCGATCGCCGGGCAGGGGCTCAACCTAGGCCTGCGCGATGTCGGCGCACTGGTCGAGGTGCTGACCGAAGGCATGCGGATCGGGCTCGAGCCCGGCGACGCGCAGGTCCTCGCCCGCTATGAGAAATGGCGCAGCCTCGATGCCTTCTCGGTCATGGCGGCGACCGACGGGAATCAACCGCCTGTTCGGCGTGCCGGGTCGCCTGCCCAGCGCCGTCCGCCGCCTCGGCATGGGCGCGATCCAGCGCGTGCCGGCGCTCAAGCGCTTCTTCATGGACGAGGCGCGGGGCGTCTCGGGCCGTCTGCCCGAACTGCTGCGGGGCTAGGTCCATCACCGGCCGTGGCTCATCCGTGCGGCTGGATATCGCCAAAGCCTGACCAGCCGCTGCGCGGCATTCGCAGGGAAAAGGTGACGCCATGCTCGTTTTCGAGCGAGGCCCAGACGCTTCCGCCATGCTCTTCCACGATGGTCCGACAGAGCGTCAGGCCAAGGCCCGTGCCTTTGTCCTTGGTCGTGACGAATGGTTCGAAGACGTAGGCCAGCTTGTCGGGCATGATGCCGATGCCGGTATCGCTGAATTCGAGCTGCACCTGCCAATCGTCGATCGGCGCTGAGCGAATGGCGATGTGGCGGGGGCGGTCGCGCGTCTCGCCGAGGGATTCGATCGCATTGGTGAAAAGATTGACGAGCACACGCTGCATCTGGACCCGATCGGCCGAGATGGAGGGCAGGTCCTGATCGAGCGTGAGCTGAACCACGATCCGCTTGCTGGCCAGTTCGCGGTGCAGCAACAGTGTGGTCTCACGCACGAGTTGGTTCAGGTCGAATTCGACCGTTTCGTTGGGGCTTTTGCGGAACGCAGCCCGGATGCTCTTGATCACCTCGGCGGTTCGATCCCCGGCCTCGATTGTGGCGCGCAGCGATTTGATCGCCATGTCGATGTCCGGCCGATCGCGGGTAAGCCAGTTCAAGCCGGCCATCGCATTCATGGAGACGGCGGTGAGCGGCTGGCCGGCTTCGTGAGAGATTGCTGCCGTCACTGCATCGAGCGTCATGAGGCGGTTGTATTGCTCGCGGTTGAGCGCCGAGGCCGACAGGGCCAAAAGGGCATAGGCTTCGGTTTTTTCGGCAATCAACGTCAGCATGACGACGACGTGAGACACCATCCCCAAGCCATAGGCAAAATACCAGGCCAGCGTGAATCGTCCGGAAGTCGTGGCGATCAGGATGACATGGATGAGCCAGGCCGAGAGCGAAAGCATGAGCCAGACGTCGAGCCGCGAATGCCGCCGCGTTATGAGCAGCGTGCTCGCGATCAGACAAAGCCCGATCAGGACGGCGATGGCGTTGCCGAGGTTGGGATAGTGCCACGCGCCGTCAGCGGCCATGAGCGGCGGGAGCTGGTTCGCGCCGCGCGTTGCCAGAAGCGTGAGAACGATCGCGACCAGAAAAGCGCCGAACACGCTGATCGTTATGCCGATCGCCGACCGCCTCGCGCTGATCGGCTTTCCCGTTTTGAGCAAGGCATAGGCGCCAATTGCGATCGGGAAGCCGCCACGCCAGAATATCGAAATCCACGTGCTGCTGCTGATCCCCCCGCCGAGCAGCCCGGCCGGCGCCAATGCTCCGGGGAAAGAGAGGCAGTGGGCGATGCAGATGACTGCTGAGAACAGATATCCCGCAGCGAGAGCCTGGTAGGCGCGGGATCGAAACACGCGGGCCTGGGTGAAAAGCAGGGTGGTGGTGACGAGATCGCAGACGAGCAGAATCGCATCGACCACCGGTATGAATATGAGGACCGGCTGCAGCCGAATTTCGCCCAGCGCGTGGACCCAGAAAGCACCGGCTAGCAGAACAAGGCCGATAGCCACCGCCAGCAGGATCTGCGTCCGATCAGGCAGTCTCTCCATCAGGGCCGGCTGATCTTGCAGCACCGATTATTCCCATCCCAATCCAACGGTACACTACTGGACCATCAAGGTTTGCGGGGGCAGGCTATCATCTCCGGTCGTCGTCACCGGCACTGTTGAATATCAAGCTCAGGACCCACCTCGTACAAGTGTTTTTCAGCGACGGATGGTAGTCGGATGGCGCCAGCATTGTCCCGATTCTGGACATTCGATGCAGGTTACCGCTTGCCGGCCGGATAGTCCGGTAGGGCTAGCGCTGGCGAGGTCGCCGGAACTTCGCGGAATATCGTCGCCCCAACGCGCCGCCAGGCTAGAACGTACCCGTCGCTGTGCCATCGGTTGCCGTTGCTGCCAGGGGGCTCGGTTGCTCGACCGCCTTGCCGGAGCCGTCGCGCAGGGCGTGCGGTTCGAGCATGGCGGCCGTCTCGATCACGTCGAGTGCCTGCTGTGCGGCCTCGTATCGGTGCGCGGCGTCGATCCACCCTTGTGCGCCGTCGGCGCCGGGCATGCGCTCGACTTCCGCGATGGCTTCATCGATCTGGCCTCGGACCAGCATCAGCCGCGCGTGAGCGACGCGGCTTGCAGGTGTGGCTGCGGGGGCTGGAGCGCGGCGCACGACGAAAAGGCTGGCAAGTTCGCGTCTAGCGCGCGTCCAGGTGCTCTCCTCCCGTACCTGGCCGGCGAGCGCCGGCGCTGCGGCTTCGAGCTGGGCGTTGAGCTCGTCGAGCGTGACCGGATCCTTGGCGAAGGCGATGATGGTCTGGACTGCCTGCGGCTGGGCGCCGCCGAAACGGAGCTTGAGCTGATCGGCGATGACGTCGAGCTGCTCGCCCTTGGCGATCCGCCGACGGGCGGCAAAGGCGATCAGCAACGCTTCGGCGCGAGCGGCATTGCCCGAGGCGGCATTGGCCTCGCCGTCGATCCGCGTCAGTCGATCCTCGAGCAGGGCAAGGCGGGTTTCCACCGAGCCGAGCGAAGCGGCCTCGGCGGCGGCATTCGCAGCAGGCGTCGAAGGAAGCGCGCTCGCTGCAGGGGCGGGTGGAATGTCACTGCGCAGGGGGGGCTTTGCTTGCCGTGTTGCCGGGCAGGGCATAGGGCAGGTTGCCGCTGTTCACCAGCCAGCCGACCGCCACGCCGCCGAGGGCGAAAGCCAGCAATGCGACGAGCACCGTCGTCAGGGCCCGGCGAGGCCGGGGGAGCGGCAAGGGTTCGGTCAGCGTTTCGTCCTGCATCAAGCTCCTGCACCGCAGTTGTCGGCGCGCGGGGTTTGGCACATCTGCCGCGCCAAGGCCAGCATGGCAGCGTCGCTGGGGGCCTCTGCCGCCTGGAGTGCAGCCCAACCGCTGCCCGCCGCGCGCGCGACCCGCGGCCCCAGTGCGGCGAGGGCAACGTTCGACCGGTCGACGTGATGCTTGTCGCAGAGCGCCGCGAAACGGTGCGCGGCCTCCGCCGAATGCAACATGACCAACGCGGGCGTGCGCAGCAGCGCGCGGAACGCTTCCGGCAGCGGCAGCGGCTCGCTGGCATAGACCACACGCTCCTGCATCGACACGGGTGGCGGCGGTATCAGCATCGTCCGCTCGCGCCCGGCGAGGCGCAGCAGCCGGCGGTGCTCGGGCGCGAGATCGCCCATCACCGCCTTGAGCCCGCCGGTCCCAGTCACCACGACGTCGAGCCCGGCCTGACGCGCGACTTCCGCCGTGACTGCGCCAACCGCATAGGTGGGTTTGCCGGCATAGGCAGCAAGCGCGGGGCCGGCATGCCGCGGCGCGTTGGCGCTACCCAGGACGATCGCGTCGAAGCTGTCCGGCGCCGGTGGCTCCCATTCCACGGCGCACACGTCGAACAGCGGGAAGCCCTGCGCATCGATCCCGAGCGCGCGGGCGGCCTCGACCGTGGCGTCGCAGCCGGGCTGCGGGCGGATGACGACGACGGGGATCATGACTCTGCCAGGTGCGGCCCGGTGAAGTAGGCAGTGATCGCCGGCGTGGCGCGCGCGAGCAGATCGGCGGCGAGCCGCGCGGGGCCGGTGGAATCGGTGGCGGCAAAGGTTGCTTCGGCATCGGCGCGCTCGGCGCCGTCCGGGCTGAACACCGCGGTGCGCAGGGTCAGCGTTTCGCCCTCGGCATGGGTCAGCACCGCGACCGGGCTGTGGCAATTGCCGCCGAGCGCGGCGAGCAGCGCGCGTTCGGCGAGCACGGCGTGGCGGCTGGGGGCGTGGTCGATCGCGGCGAGCAGGCGCTGTGTCTCGGCGTCGTCGGCGCGGCATTCGATGGCGATGGCAGCCTGGCCCGGCGCGGGCAGCCATTCGTCGGCGGGCAGGGCATGGCCGGTGCCGTTCTCGCCCAGCCGGTTGAGCCCGGCGGCGGCGAGGAAGGTAGCGTCGGCCTCGCCCGCCGCCAGCTTGGCGAGCCGCGTCGCGACATTGCCGCGGATCGGCACGACCGTGCAGTCGGGGCGGGCGTGGAGCAGCATCGCGGCGCGGCGCGGCGCGCTGGTGCCGACGCGCGCGCCCTGCGGCAAGGCGGTGATGCTCGCCGCGCCGACCAGCACGTCGCGTACATCCTCGCGCGGCAGAATCGCGGCGATCGTGATGCCGGCGGGGCGGATCGTCTCGACGTCCTTGGCTGAATGGACCGCGAAATCGATCTCGCCCGACAGGAGCGCGGCGTCTAGCTCCTTGGTCCAGAGCGCCTTGCCGCCGATATCTGCCAGCGGCCGGTCCTGGATGCGGTCGCCGCTGGCGGTGACGGTCACCAGTTCGACGTCAGCTTCGGTTAAGCCGTGCGCGGCAATCAGCCGCGCCCGCGCTTCTTGGGCCTGAACGAGGGCGAGGGGGGGACTTGCGGGTTCCCAAACGTAGTGGACGGTCGATCATGCGGGGATTGTGCTAGTCGCCAATCTCATTAAGTGGAAGCGGGGATGAGGGTAGTCCTTGGTATCGAGAGCTCGTGCGACGAGACTGCCGCGGCGCTGGTGCAGGAAGACCGCGTCATCGTGGCCCAGCGGATCGCCTCACAGGACGAAGCACACCGGCCCTATGGCGGCGTCGTTCCCGAGATCGCCGCTCGCGCCCATGCCGAGATTCTGACCCCGCTGATCGCGGCGACTCTGGCCGATGCGGGCATGGAACTCGGCGATGTCGATGCCATTGCCGCGACCGCAGGGCCGGGGCTGATCGGCGGCGTGATGGTCGGGCTGGTGACTGCCAAGGCCCTGGCCATGGCAAGCGACAAGCCGCTGATCGCGATCAACCACCTCGAGGGCCACGCGCTGTCGCCGCGGCTGGCCGATGAGAGCCTCGGGTTTCCCTATCTGTTGCTGCTCGCCTCGGGCGGGCATTGCCAGCTGCTGCTGGTCGAGGGCGTCGGGCAATACCGCCGTCTCGCCACGACGATCGACGATGCGCTGGGGGAGGCTTTCGACAAGACCGCCAAAATCCTCGGCCTCGGATACCCCGGTGGCCCGGCGGTCGAGCGGCTGGCGGGCGAAGGCGATGCGCGTAAAGTCCCACTACCGCGCCCGCTGCTCGGCAGTTCGGAGCCGCATTTCTCCTTTGCCGGACTCAAGAGCGCCGTGCTGCGCGCCAAGCAGGCGGGTATCCATGCCGATGCCGATATTGCTGCCTCCTTCCAGCAGGCCGCGGTGGACTGCGTGATCGACCGTACCGGGCGCGCAGTCGCGGCCGCCGGACCGGTCACGGCGCTGGTCGTCGCGGGCGGCGTCGCGGCCAACAAGTCGATCCGCGCGGCGCTCGAGGCCTTGGCGGCCGAGCATGGTTTGCGCTTTGCCGCGCCGCCGCTGGCGCTCTGCACGGACAATGCCGCGATGATCGCCTGGGCCGGCGTCGAACGGCTGGGGCAGAGCGACCCGCTCGACTTCGCCGCCCGGCCGCGCTGGCCGCTCGACGCCGCGGCCGAGCCGGTGCGCGGCGCGGGAGTCAAGGCATGACCCTTCGACAAGCTCAGGGCGGACGGATCGGAGTCATCGGCGGCGGCGCCTGGGGCACGGCACTGGCTCAGGCCTTGGCCAGCGACGGAAGCGAGGTCGTCCTCTGGGCGCGCGAGCCCGAGCTGGTCGCCGAGATCAATACGAGCCGCACCAACAGCCTGTTCCTGCCGAGCGCGAAACTGACTGATACCGTGCGCGCTACTGGCGACATCGCCGAGCTTGGCGGCCTTCCCGCGCTGCTCGCGGTCGTCCCCGCGCAGTTCCTCGCTTCGGTGCTTGCGGGCCTGCCCGATGGCGACCGCGATCTCGTGCTCTGCGCCAAGGGGATCGAGGCCGGCACCGGCCGCTTGATGGCCGACGTCGCGCGCGATGCCGCGCCGGCGGCCCGGCTGGCCGTGCTTTCGGGACCGACATTTGCGCACGAAGTCGCGGCCGGGCTGCCGACGGCGGTGACGCTCGCCTGCGCGGGCGGCGAGGCGCAGTGGCAGCGGCTTTCGCCGCTGATCGCGCGGAAGGCACTCAGGCCCTACTATTCGGACGACGTGATCGGCGCCGAGATCGGCGGCGCGGTGAAGAACGTGCTGGCGATCGCCTGCGGCGTGGTCGACGGCCTGCAACTCGGCCAGAATGCCCGCGCAGCGCTGATCGCGCGCGGCTATGCCGAGATGCTGCGTTTCGGCCTCGCGCGCGGCGCCCGCGGCGAGACGCTGTCGGGACTTTGCGGCCTCGGTGATCTCGTGCTGACCTGCTCTTCGACTTCCAGCCGCAATTTCTCGCTCGGCAAGGCGCTGGGCGAGGGGCAGAGCGCCGCCCAAGCGCTTTCGGGCAAGAGCAGCGTCGCCGAAGGCGCTGCAACCGCACCGGTCCTCGCCGAACTGGCCCGCGCGGGCGGCATCGACATGCCGATCGTCGAAGCGGTCTGCCGCTTGCTCGCGGGCGAAGCGCCGGCGCGCGAGGTTGTTTCTGATCTTCTCGCGCGCCCGCTCAAGGCCGAGCAGGAGGGCAGCGCTTGAGCGCGGAAGCCCCCAGCGCCGCCAGTTCTGCCGAGCGCGAAGACATCGCCGCGATCGCCAAGGGCGGCCGCACCAATCTGCTGGGCTTTCCGCTCCGGCTGTCGGGGCGCATCCCCTTCCTGCTGATCGCCGGCCGGCTCTATGGAGCCGACGCGCTGGGGCGTCTCGCCTCGGCGCTGGTCATCATCGAGTTCGTGGCCCTGCTCAGCTCGGTCGGCCTCAAGCGCGGTCTTGCCCGCCGCCTGACCGAAGAGGATGCGCACCCGGCCAATGCGGTCGGCGATGCCATGCTGATCTCGATCGTCGTCGGCGCCGTTGCGGCCCTGGCGCTGTTCCTGTTCCCCGCGCCGATGTTCCCGAGCGGGCGCTATTCGATCTACGATCTGATGCTGCCGCTGGCGATCATCCCGATCACCGTGACCGACATCGCGCTGGCCGCACTGGCCTATCGCTTCAACGTCGGCGCGACGGTCAAGGCGCGTTCGATCGTCGAGCCCTGGACGATCTCGGGCAGCGCCCTGGCGTTCTACTACCTCGTTCCGGGCGGTCCCGAAGGCGGCCTCGCGCTCTCCTTCATCTTCGCCAACGTCTGCACTTGCGCCGCTGCGGTCGTGCCCTTGCTGCGCGCCTATGGCCTGCCGCAGAACTGGAAGCCGCATCCGCTGCACCTGCTGGGCCTCGCCCGCGCCAACCTGCCGCTCGCTCTGGCCGAGGGCGTCGAATGGGGTTCGCGCCGGCTCGACGTGTTCATCCTCGGCATGTTCGTCAGCCCCGCCGCCGTGGGCGTCTATTACATCGCGCAGCAGGTCGCGAGCCTGCCGCAGAAGCTCAAGACCAGCTTCGAGCCCATCCTGGGCCCGGTCATCACGCGCAGCCTCAAGGAGCGCGACTATGCGGCCATCGCGCGCCAGGTCTGCCAGGTCGGCTTCTGGATAACCGCGGCGCAGTGCGGCATCGCACTGGCGCTCGGAATCCCGGGCGAAGGCGTGATGGGCCTGGTCGGCCCGCACTTCGTCGGCGGCACCGGCGCGCTTGCGTTCCTGCTGGCCGCGGAAGTCGTCGCCGCGACCGCGGTCGTGGCCGATTCCGCGCTGATCTACATGGCGCGGATGAAGAACCTGTTCATCTCGCTCGCGACGATCCTGCTGCAGGCCGGGCTGACCGTGGGGGGTATCCTGCTGGTCGGCGAGCTCGACCTGACCGACACCGAGAAGGGCCTTTACCGCGCCGCCGCTGCAGCCGCGGCGCTGATGCTTTCGCTGGCCGTGGCGTCGGTCGGCAAGTCGCTGCTGCTGTCGCGGCTGCTGCACGAGCGGATCAACAACTGGCGCTGGTCGCTGGTCTGGGCGATCGCGGCTGCCTCGGTGGTCGGCTGGGCCGCGACGCAGTTCCTGCCGGAATGGGCGGAGCTGATCTTCGGCATACCCGCCATCCTTGCCGTCTACTGCTGGGTGATCTGGAACAAGGGTTTCGGGCCCGAGGACCGCGTGCTGTTCCGCAAGAGCGCCCCGGCCTGAATCGATCCTAAACTGGCTGTCTAGCTGTGGCACAGACATGCCGCAGTCACACTTCGTCGCGTCCCAGCACCATTCAGTCGCGGTTCACGGCGAATCGAGCCTCCTCGCCCTCGGGGCATGAAGGAGGAGGATTGCCAATGCGAACTGCCAGAACGCTTACCGCCACCTGTATCGTCGCACTCGTCGCCGGCTGCGCGACCTCGAAGCAGAACCAGGTCGGCTCGGCCGAGGGCGAGGACATCGTCGTCACCTCGCAGCGCGCGCAGGACGAACCGTTCTCAAGCCCGCTGATCCGCGAACACCGTCGGCAGGCCGATGCGACCTCGGTGCCGTCACCCCCGCCGCCGCCATCGGCCGTGGCCCCCTCGATCGCAGGCAAGGCGATGGCGCCGATGCCGCGGCAGGAACAGTTCTCCCGCGCCTTCGTGCCGCCGGTGATGACCGCGACCGATCCCGGCACCGAGCGCTATGCCGGCAAGGAAGTCAGTCCCGTCCACATCGCGCGGAACGAGCCCGTCTCGACCTTCTCGGTCGACGTCGACACCGGCGCCTATGCCAATGCCCGCCGCTTCCTCGGCCTCGGCCAGTTGCCGCCGCGGGATGCGGTGCGCAGCGAGGAACTGATCAACTATTTCCGCTATGACTACGCCGCGCCGGCAACGCGCGACGTGCCGTTCACGGTGACCACTGATGTCGCGGTGACGCCGTGGAACCCGGCGACGCGGCTGATGCGCATCGGCCTGCGCGGCTACGACCTGCCCACGGCAGGCTCGCGGCCGCCGGCGAACCTGGTGTTCCTCGTCGACGTCTCCGGCTCGATGTCGGACGAGGACAAGCTGCCGCTGGTCAAGAGCGCACTCGCGGGTCTTGCGAGTGAACTCAGCCCCAAGGACAAGGTCTCGATCGTCGTCTACGCCGGCGCCGCGGGCCTCGTGCTCGAGCCGACCAGCGATCCGGCCAAGATCCGCGCAGCGCTCGACCGGCTGTCCGCCGGCGGCTCGACCGCGGGCGGCGCCGGGCTCCAGCTCGCGTACAATATCGCGCGCGACAACTTCATCCAGGGCGGGGTCAACCGCATCCTCCTCGCCACCGACGGCGATTTCAACGTCGGCGTCAGCGACAACAAGGCGCTGATCGAAATGGTCGAGAAGCAGCGCGACAGCGGCATCACCTTGACCACGCTCGGCTTCGGCCAGGGCAACTACAACGAAGCGATGATGGAGCAGATCGCCGATCACGGGAACGGCAACTACGCCTACATCGACAGCGCGTTGGAAGCCCGCAAGGTGCTTGGCGACCAGATGAGCGCGACCCTGTTCACCATCGCCAAGGACGTGAAGATCCAGGTCGAGTTCAACCCGGCCCAAGTCAGCCAGTACCGCCTGATCGGCTACGAGAACCGGGCGCTGCGCGAGGAGGACTTCGACAACGACAAGGTCGATGCCGGTGACATCGGCGCCGGGCATCAGGTGACCGCGATCTACGAGATCGTGCCCGCGGGCGCGCAGGGCTGGATCGGCCCACGGCGCTACGAGGATGCCGCGCCAAGCACGGCGGGGAAGGCGGGCGAGCTGGCTTTCGTCAAGCTCCGCTACAAGATGCCCGACGGCAAGACCTCGCGGCTGATCGAGCGGCCGGTTTCGGCGCGGCTGATGCAGACCAGCGCGCGGCCTACGGGCGATTTCGCCTTCGCCACGGCGGTCGCCGCCTTCGGCCAGTCTCTGCGCGGCGATGCCATGATGAACGGCTTCACCCACGCCCAGATCGCTGCTTTGGCCGGACGGCAGCAGGATTTCTGGCGGCAGGAGTTCCTGCGGCTGGTCGGCGTGGCGGGATCGCTCGCTCAAGCTGAAAATACCTCCGAAATGGAGTATAAAGGAGGCTGAATGCTTGCTTAGGTGAATATTGCTGCGGCTAATATTGCGCTGACAGTAGTCGTTTAAGTAATGATGTTTCTATAGAATTCGAAGAATACCTGACTATTTGTTCTCTTCTCACTGATTCGAGCTAGGCATCGAAATCGGAAAGAGGAGGGGATATGGCAACGTCGACCGGTATTCGCTGCGGCGCGCTTTTGGCGTCGGTAGCTTGCGTTCTGGGTGTTTCCGCCGTGTTCATGACGTCGGTAGACGGCAGGCTCGGCCGAACGGCCGATCGCAGCGCAAGCGCGCCGCAGAACAAGTTTGGTTTTGCCGAGGCTCTGGACACCGGGCCGCGCCTGTCGGACCTGTTCAGCGTGCCTGCTGCTCCGCCGGCCAGGGTGACCTCGATCGACATCCGCGAGGAAGCCTACCGCGCTCCGCCGCCGGCCCCGATGGTCGTCTACGGCCCGCGTGCGGAAAATCGCGAGCGCTATGACGGGAAGGAGGTCAGCCCGGTTCACCTCGCGGCGAGCGAGCCCGTCTCGACGTTCTCGGTCGACGTCGATACCGGCGCCTATGCCAACAGCCGCCGCTTCCTTAACCAGGGACAGTTGCCGCCGCAGGCCGCGGTGCGCACCGAGGAACTCGTCAACTACTTCCGCTACGACTATCCCAGGCCGACCGACCGCAGCGTGCCGTTCACCGTCACGACCGACGTGGCGGCAACGCCGTGGAACCCGGCGACGCGGCTCATGCGCATCGGCCTGCGCGGCTATGACCTGCCGGTGAACGGCGCGCGGCCGGCGGCCAATCTCGTCTTCCTGGTCGACGTCTCGGGCTCGATGGACGAGCCCGACAAGCTGCCGCTGGTCAAGGCGGCGCTTTCGGGCCTGGCCGGCCAGCTGAGCCCACGCGACCGGGTTTCGATCGTTGTCTATGCGGGCGCGGCCGGCGTGGTGCTCGAGCCGACGAACAGCGCGGCACAGGTTCGCTCCGCGCTCGACAGGCTGCAGGCGGGCGGCTCGACCGCGGGCGGCGAGGGGCTGAAGCTGGCCTATGCCACGGCGCGCCGCAGCTTCATTCCGGGCGGCGTCAACCGTGTGCTGCTGGCCACCGACGGCGATTTCAACGTCGGCATTTCGGACACCAAGCAGCTGATCGGCATGATCGAGCGAGAGCGCGACAGCGGGGTCACCTTGACGACGCTGGGCTTCGGTCAGGGCAATTTCAACGACGCGATGATGGAGCAGATCGCCGACCACGGGAACGGCAACTACGCCTACATCGACAGCGCCCAGGAAGGGCGCAAGGTGCTGGGCGAGCAGATGAATTCGACCCTGTTCACGATCGCTAAGGACGTGAAGATCCAGATCGAGTTCAACCCGGCCGAAGTCGCCCAGTATCGCCTGCTCGGCTACGAGAACCGCGCGCTGCGGGAAGAGGATTTCGACAACGACCTCGTCGATGCGGGCGACATCGGCGCGGGCCATCAGGTGACCGCGATCTACGAGATCGTGCCCGCGGGCGCCAAGGGCTGGATCGGGGCGCGGCGCTATGCCGCGACGCCGCAGGGCACCGGCAAGCCCGGTGAGCTCGCTTTCGTCAAGCTGCGCTACAAGCTGCCCGACGGCGCGGCTTCGCGCCTGCTCACGCGTCCGGTGCCCGCCAGCCTCCTGGCGACGCGCGCGCGGCCGGCGGGCGACTTCGCTTTCGCGACGGCCGTGGCCGCATTCGGTCAGCGGCTGCGCGGCGACGCCATGCTCAACGGCTTCTCCAATCGGCAGATCGCCTCGCTCGCCGGGCCGCAGCGCGATGCCTGGCGGCAGGAGTTCCTCCGACTGGTGGACCTGGCGGGATCGCTTGTCCGCAACGAAAGCACGGCCCTGCCCGAGCACCGGGGCGGCTGATTTTTGTCGGTCGCATCGCCAAGGAGCGGAAAACCGGTTCCCACTTTTCCGCGCGATGCTATGCCGGGGCGGTGAACAGCCACCGCCTTACCCTCATCCTTGCTGGAGCCGTCGCCGTCGTGGTGATCGCTGCGGCGACCGTCATGGCCCACCACGCCGTCGTCCCGGCACCCGTGTTCGGGGCGATGTTGCTGGTGGTCTATGGGCTGGGACTTGGTCTCGGCAGGCTGGTCTGGAACCGGGGAGGATAGGCCGTGCTACAGACGATCGAAGCCAATTGGATAGCCTTTGCGCTGGCGCTGGTCATCGGCCTGCTGGTGGCCTGGTGGCTGTTTGGCCGCGGCTCGCGCGAGCGGGAGCGCAGCTATCGCCCCGACGTGCTCGACGAAGGCGCCGCGCCTGCACAGCGTAACCAGGCGCTGATCGACCAGCCATCGGCGGTGAGAGCCGCCGGCTTCGCGGATACCGGACCCGACATCATGGGCGGCATCGGCGAGGTTTTCGCGGCCGCGGCGGCGCGCGAGGTTGCCGACGCCCAGCCGGCGGAGGTGCCCGCACCACCGCCACCGCCCGCCACATTTACCGCGACTGGCGACGCCGACGACCTGCGCAAGATCAAGGGCGTCGGCCCCAAGCTCGTCGCGCTGCTGCAATCGCTCGGCGTCACGACCTTCGCCCAAGTCGCCGCCTGGACCGACGCGGACATTGACCGCATCGACGCCCAGCTCGGCACTTTCGCCGGCCGTATTCGCCGCGACAACTGGGTCGAGCAGGCGAAGTTCCTCGCAGCGGGGGATACCGCGGGGTTCGAGGGCAAGTTCGGGAAGCTCTAGGTCAGGCGGCCGCCTTGCCGGCGTGCCTGCTCATCCAGTCCGGATCGAAGAAATCTTCGTAGCGCTGGATCAGTCCGGCCTCGTTGAACTCAAAGATCGAGATGCCGCGCAGCAGCGGCATATCCTTGGGCCAGTTCTCGCCGACCCCGCGCCAGTTCCAGCACATGACGAGGCGGTTGCCCTCGGCATTGAACCACTCGGCCTTGGTCTCCGCCTTGGGCCAAGCCGCGACCGACTTGCGCAACTCGTCGAGGCCCGACATCGGCACCGCGGTGGTCGGCATCTTGAACGTGCAGTCCTCGGCATAGAGCGCGATCTGCTGCTCGACCTCGCCGATGTCCTGGTAGTGCATCGACCGCTCGGCGATATCGATCATCGCGTCCTTGTCCATGGCTCTCTCCCGAATTGCTTTATGAAATATGGAAGATAATATGATACACAGTGGCCTATAACAACCGCTCGAGGCGACTCCTACCGCCCCCACTTTCGCCGGCTCTCCTTCCCAAACCGCCCCTTGCGCGTCCCCGGCTTGCCTTCGTTGCTGCGCCCCACGATCGGCGCTTTCTTCTCGCCGTCGGGTATCCCGAGTTCGTCCGCTTCCAGCCGCCTGATCTCGTCGCGGAGCCTGCCAGCTTCCTCGAACTCGAGGTCCGCGGCCGCGGCGCGCATCTTCTTTTCGAGGTCTTCGATGTAGCTGCGCAGGTTGTGGCCGACGAGGTTGTTCTCGCCCTCGGCTTCGATGTCCACGAGCACGCCGTCGCGGCTCGCGGTGTCTGCGACGATGTTGTGGATGTCGCGCTTGATCGATTCCGGGGTGATGCCGTGTTCGAGGTTGTAGGCGTGTTGCTTGTCGCGCCTCCGGTCGGTTTCGGCGATGGCGCGTTCCATCGAGCCGGTCATGCGGTCCGCATAGAGGATGACGCGGCCGTCGACGTTGCGAGCGGCGCGGCCGATCGTCTGGATCAGCGAGGTTTCGCTGCGCAGGAAGCCTTCCTTGTCGGCATCGAGGATGCAGACGAGGCCGCATTCGGGGATGTCGAGGCCTTCGCGCAGCAGGTTGATGCCGACGAGCACGTCATAGACGCCGAGCCGCAGGTCGCGGATCAGTTCGATGCGTTCGAGCGTCTCGACGTCGCTGTGCATGTAGCGCACGCGCAGCCCCGCCTCGTGCATAAACTCGGTCAGGTCCTCGGCCATGCGCTTGGTCAGGGTGGTGACGAGCGTGCGGTAGCCGTTCTGCGCGGTCTCGCGGCATTCGTTTATGCAGTCCTGCACCTGGTCTTCGACCGGGCGTATCAGCACGGGCGGGTCAATCAGGCCTGTGGGGCGGATTACCTGCTCGGCGAAGACGCCGCCGCTTTCCTCCATTTCCCAGCCGCCGGGCGTTGCCGAGACGGCGACCGTCTGCGGGCGCATCGCGTCCCATTCGTTGAAACGCAGCGGGCGGTTGTCGATGCAACTCGGCAGGCGGAAGCCGTATTCGGCCAGCGTGATCTTGCGGCGGTGGTCGCCCTTCGACATCGCGCCGATCTGCGGCACGGTCTGGTGGCTTTCGTCGATGAACAGCAGCGCGTCATCGGGCAGGTATTCGAACAGCGTCGGCGGCGGCTCGCCGGGCAGGCGGCCGGTGAGGAAGCGGCTGTAGTTCTCGATCCCCGCGCAGGAACCGGTGGCGGCGATCATCTCGAGGTCGAAATTGGTGCGCTGTTCCAGCCGCTGGGCCTCAAGCAGCTTGCCCTCGGTCTCGAGTTCCTTGAGCCGTTCGACGAGCTCGAACTTGATCGCCTCGCTCGCCTGCTTGAGTGTCGGGCCGGGCGTCACGTAGTGCGAATTGGCATAGACGCGGACCTGATTGAGCTTGGCGCCGCTCTTGCCGGTCAGCGGATCGAATTCGGCGATCTCCTCGATCTCGTCGCCGAAGAAGGTCACGCGCCAGGCCATGTCCTCGTAGTGGCTCGGATAGATTTCCAGGCTGTCGCCGCGCACGCGGAAATTGCCGCGGCTGAAGGCGGCATCGTTGCGCTTGTATTGCAGCGCGACGAGCTTGCGGACGATCTCGCGCTGGTCGACGCTGGTGCCCTTCTTGAGATCGAAGATCATCGCCGAATAGGTCTCGACCGAGCCGATGCCATAGATGCACGAGACCGAGGCGACGATGATCACGTCGTCGCGTTCGAGCAGCGAACGCGTGGCCGAATGGCGCATCCGGTCGATCGCCTCGTTCACCGAGCTTTCCTTCTCGATGTAGGTGTCCGACCGCGGCACGTAGGCCTCGGGCTGGTAGTAGTCGTAGTAGGAGACGAAATACTCGACCGCGTTGTCGGGGAAGAAGCTCTTGAACTCGCCGTAGAGCTGCGCGGCGAGGATCTTGTTGGGGGCAAGGATCAGCGCCGGGCGCTGCAGCTGTTCGATCACCTTGGCCATGGTGAAGGTCTTGCCCGAGCCGGTGACGCCGAGCAGGACCTGGGTCTTGTCCCCCGCCAGCGCTGCCTCGGTCAGATCGGCGATGGCTGTCGGCTGGTCGCCGGCCGGTTGATATTCGGAGGACAGCACGAAGGGCTTGCCGCCATCGCTCTTCTCCGGGCGCTGCGGTTTGTGGGGAACGAAGTTTTCGGAAGTGTCGGGTTCTGCGAGTCCCCGGCGGATGACGAGTTCGACCATGGCGGAATATATGGGGAACGGATTGCGCGGTGGCAATGCGCCTGGGTCACCGAAAATGTTCGGCTTGCAAAGGGCAAGGCATGGGGCACAATCGCGGTCGATAGATGGTCGCAGAAGCGGCCCGCAGAGGAGGGTAGCGTATGACTCGCAGGCTCGCCGCGATCGTTTTGTCGACCGCATTGATCGCGCAAGGCATCACGCCGGTGTTGGCCCAGACCAAACCGGCCTGGCGGGACAGGCGAGTCCCGTTGCCCGGCCCCGTTCCGGACCGCCCGACACCGCTGCCGAGCCCCTATCCCGGCCGACCGCAGATCCAGCCGCCGCGACCCGGTCCCGGCTATGGCGACAACCGCGGCTATGCCGGGCGGATAAGCTGCACGGCGCGCGGCAGCCGCCAGGTGCGGTGCAACGCGCCGACTGAGAACCGGGTGACGCTGCTCAGCGGCAGCGCCTGCTCGCAGGGGCGGACCTGGGGCTACGACCGGCGTTCGATCTGGGTGTCGCACAATTGCCGCGGCAACTTCGCCTATGGCTATGGCAACGATTGGGGCAACAATCGCCCGCCCGACAAAGACAAGGGGCCGAGCGCTGGGGTGATCATCGGCGGCGTTGCGGTTGCCGCCGGCCTGATCGCGTTGCTCGCTACGCGCAAGAAGTCGAGCGCCCCCGCATCCAGCACGGCTACACCGACGCCGACGCCCGCCGCGACCTATCCGCCAGGACCGCCCGCGCAGATCTCGGCCGATCTCGCCTCGATCCCGGCCGATGCCAGGCCGTCGATGCAGACCTGTCTTTCCGAGGCCGCGCGCGAGGTCGGTGTGACCGGGGCGAGCAGGCTGCGCTTCGACCGGGTGAAGACGATCGAGGCGGGCAATGGCGGCTGGCGCTTCGGCGCCGATCTGACGGCGACCTATCCGGACGGCGACCAGGCGCTGCCGATCTATTGCCGCGCGACTCCGGCGAAAGTGATCCAGCTCGACTTCAACACCTGAACCTGCTGGCCTTTGCGGGAAGGGTCACGCTAGGACGCGTGGCCCTTTTCGTTTGCCGTTCGACAAACCAGAATACCGGAGAGACCGATGCCCAAGATTATCGACGACGTGGTGGCCGAGTCCGAGATCAAGGACGTCCACCTGCGCTATTGCCGCGCCAACGACCGCCGCGACGAGGAGCTGATGCGCTCCTGCTTCCACCCCGGCGCGGTGATCGAGCTGCACAAGGAGCTGGGCGTCGACGAATTCTGCGAGCTCGGCCGGCAGATCCTCGGGCAATACACGGTGACCTGGCACAACACGGGTAATCAGCTGGTCGAGGTCAAGGGCGACGCCGCCTGGGCCGAGCACTACACGATCTCCTCGCACCGCATCGCCGCCGACGACAAGGGGCCGGAGCGCGACTGGATCGCGCACGGGCGCTATATCGACCGGTTCGAGAAGCGCGGCGGCGAGTGGAAGATCGCGCGGCGCAAGATGGTGGTCGACTATACGCGGCTCGATAATGTCACGCCCGGCGATCCGGCCGTGCCCGGAGGTAGCGGCGGCGGATCGCGCGACCGCAACGATCCGTCCTACGCGATGCGGCTTGGCTGACCTTCAGACCGCCTGGTTGCCCAGCCCGGCGGCGTGCTTGGCGGCGACGAAGCCCCAGGTGAAGCTCGGGCCGATCGAGCAGCCCGCGCCCGGATAGTTGCGCCCCATCACCGCTGCGCTGGTGGTGCCGGTGGCGTAGAGCCCGTCGATCACCGAACCGTCCTCGCGGAGCACGCGCGCCCAGGCGTCGCAGACCGCGCCGCCATAGGTGCCGACGTCGCCCGGGACGACCTGGACCGCATAGAACGGCCCCTTCTCGATCACGCCGAGCGTGGCGTTGGGCTTGTGCGTGTAGTCGCCGAGGAAATTGTCGTAGGCGCGGGCGCCGCGGGCGAAGTCATCGTCGCGGCCCTTGCGCGCGAAGCCGTTGAACCTTTCGACGGTGGCCTTCAGCGCCGCCGGTGGAATGCCGCAAAGCTCGGCGAGACCTTCGATCGTGTCGGCGCGTTTCATGTAGCCGCTGTCGAACCATTCCTGCGGCTTCTTCGAGCCGGGCATGGTCTCGGCGATCATGTATGTGCGCATGAACGTGTCGTCCATGATCCACCAGCTCGGCACCGCGGGCACCGTCTCGTGGCGCTTGAGCTGGCCCTGGCAGAACGACATGTAGGAGCCGCCCTCGTTCATGTAGCGGACGCCGGTCTGGTCGACGAGGATCGAGTGCGGCTTGGTGATCTGCGGCTGGACTCCCGCGGCCTCGATGCAGCCCGGCGGCAGGGTCATCTGGTTGCCGACGAATTCGTCCATCTGCGCCATCCAGGCGCCGATCCGCATCAGTTCCTGGTGCATGTCGCCGGTGTCGCCGGGCGCGGCGTGGGTCCATTCGACACGGGTATGCGGGATGTACTGGTCGCGCATCGCCTGGTTGTGGGCGAAGCCGCCGGCGTTGAGCAGGACGCCCAGCCTGGCGCCGACGCGCCAGGGCTTGCCGTCCCTCTCGCTGAGCACGCCGATGACGCGGCCCTCTTCCAGGATCAGCTCCTTCACCGGCGCATGGGTGCGCAGCTCGATGCCCTTGTTGATCGCCTGCTGGAGCATGCGGCCCTGCAGCGCGGCGCCGGCGGTGACCCAGTGCTTGCCGGTCAGCTTGGCGACCAGGCCGCGCCAGACCACCTTGGCCGCGGTCAGCTTCGACTTCCACGAGACCTTGATCAGCGGCAGCTCGAGCGCGTCGGCGATCGGCGCGGGCAGGGTGAACTTGTTTGGCCGCAGCTTGTCCTTCCATTCGCCCAGCTCGTTGATGTCGAACAGGTCGGCCGAGACGGTGCGGCCCGGCTCGCTGCTGCCGGGCAACTCGTCGTTGTAGTCGGGCCAGTAGGGGTTGCGCTTGAACTTGATCCCCTGGCCGATGAGGAATTCGAGCATCTCCGGGGCTTCGCGCAGGTAGGCGTGCTGCCGCTCGCGGCTGGCTCCGGGGGCGGGGTCGCTGCGGTCGGTCAGCGTCTGCAGGTATGTCGCGGCCTTGTCGAAGCTGTCGTCGATCCCCTGCTGCTTCATGAAGCGGTTGTTGGGGATCCACATGACCCCGCCGGCCTTGGCGGTCGAGCCGCCGAGGAGGTCGGTCTTCTCGAGGATCAGCACCGATTTGCCGGCCTTGCGCAGCACCAGCCCGGCGCACATCGAACCGCCGCCGCTGCCGACCACGACGAAGTCATATGTCTCGTCCATCTGCCGATCCTCCCCGGAATTAAAGCGTCTGGTTGCCCAGCCCCGCGGCGTGCTTGGCCGCGACGAAGCCCCAGGTGAAGCTCGGACCGATCGAGCAGCCTGCGCCCGGATAGGTCCGGCCCATGACCGCGGCGGTGGTCGTACCGGTGGCATAGAGCCCCGGAATCGCTTCGCCGTCCTCGCGCAGCACGCGCGCCGCACTGTCGGTGACGACGCCGCCGAAAGTGCCGACATCGCCGGGGTTGATCGCCACGGCATAGAACGGCCCTTCCTCGACCGTGCCAAGCGTGGCGTTGGGGCTGTGGGTGTAGTCGCCCAGGAAGCGATCGTAGGCGCGGTCCCCGCGGCCGAAGTCCTCGTCCTTGCCTTTGCGCGCGAATTGGTTGAAGCGGTCGGTCGTCGCCTTGAGCGTCGCCGGCGGCACGCCGCAGGCCATGGCGAGTTCCTCGATCGTGTCGCCCTTGCGCAGGAAGCCGGTCGAGAACCAGTCGTCCGGCTTCTTGGTGCCGGGCAGGGTGTCGGCCAGCATGTAGGTCTTGATGAACTGGCTATCCATGATCATCCAGCTCGGCAGCGCGGGCACGGTTTGGTGGCGTTCGAGCATGTTCTGGCAGAACAGCATGTAGGAGCCGCCCTCATTCATGTAGCGCTGGCCCGACTGGTCGACGAGGAAGGCGTGCGGCTTGCACAACTGCATCTGCGCGCCGGCGGGATTGCCCGCGGGCGTGAACATGTTCTGGTTGCCGACCATCTCCTCCATCTGGCCCATCTTCGCGCCGATGCGCATCATCTCGCGGTGCATGTCGCCGGTGTCGCCCTCGGCGGCGATCGACCATTCGGTGCGGGTGCCCGGAATGTATTTGTCGCGCATCTCCTGGTTGTGGGCGAAGCCGCCGGCATTGAGCAGGACGCCGAGCCTGGCGCCGATCCGAGCCGGCTTGCCGTCGATCTCGACCGCCACGCCGGTGCAGGCGCCGTCCTCCATGATGACTTCCTTGACCGAGGCATTGGTGCGCAGCTCGACCCCGGCCTTGATCGCGGCGTGGAGCATGCGGCCTTGGAGCGCGGCCCCGGCAGTGACCCAGTGCTTGCCGGTGAGCTTCGCGGTCATGCCCTTGAGCACCATCTTCGCCGCGATCCACTTGGCCTTCCACGAGCGGCTGATCAGCGGCAGGATCATCGCGTTGAAGATCGGCACGGGCATTTGGAAGGCGTTCGGCCGCAGCTTGGCCTTCCATTCACCAAGCTCGTTGACGTTGAACAGCTTGGCATGGACCGTGCGGCCCAGCGTGCCGCCGGCGCGGTCGTCGTAATAGTCGGGCCAGTGCGGCGCGCGTTCGAAGGGAACGCCCTGGCGGATCAGGAATTCGAGCATGGCATTGGCTTCGGTGATGTAGGTCCGGCGTCGCTCGCGGCTGGTGCCCGGAGCGTCGCCCTCGCGCGCCTCGACAACGGCGTTGAGATACTGCTCGCCCTGCTCGACGCTGTCGGTGACCCCCCGCTTCCTTCATGAAGCGGTTGGCCGGAATCCACATGACGCCGCCGGCCTTGGCGGTCGAGCCGCCGATCAGGTCGGTCTTCTCGAGGATCAGCACCGACTTGCCCGCCTGGCGCAGCACCAGCCCCGCACACATAGAACCGCCGCCGCTGCCGACGACGACGAAATCGTAGGTTTCGTCCATTTACCCCAATCCTCTCAAATTCTCGTTTGTCTGCAGTTCACACGATAGCGCGGCGCGTGTCCAGACTTGCGCCGAGGCGGCGAGAGGGTGATGCTTGCCGCAAAGGGAGAAGGCCTATGCCGACGAACGCCAGCGACCTGTGGGCCGAGGCGACGATCATGGAGGTCCAGAAGCGCTATTGCCGCGGCGTCGATCGCCGGGACTTCGCCATGGTTCGCGATTGCTTCCATGCCGACGCAGAGCTCGACTACGGCGATTACAAGGGCGATGTGGACGGTTTCGTCAGGATGGCAGAGGCCGGGCTCGCCATCTACGGCGCAACGACTCATTTCATAGGAAACCAACTGGTCGAACTCGATGGCGATACGGCTTGGGCGGAGCATTATGTCGTGGCCTATCACCGCTGCCCGGCCGCAGGCGCAGTCCCCGATCACGATTTCGTCTGCAATTTCCGTTACGTCGATCGCATGGAATGGCGGCCATGCAGGAGTGGCAGCGGGGACGCGGAGGAAGGCGAATGGCGCATCGCCGCGCGCGTGTTGCTGGTCGATAGCTGGAGGCGCGTGCCGTTGCCGGATCTTGGGCCCGGTCCGACGATGAAACCGGGCAGGCGCGACCGTGACGACCTGTCATGGTCCGACACGTTCAGGAGGAGAAAGGCGTGAGGAAGACGGTTGAGGAGATGCTGGCCGAGGCCACGATCAAGGACATCCAGATCCGCTATTGCCGGGCCTGCGACCGCATGGACTTCGAGCTGATGCGGGACTGCTTCCATCCCGATGCGACCACCGACTACGGCTTCTTTGGCGGCACGGTGGACGAGTTCATCGAGGGCGCGAAGGCCGGGCTGCCGCTCTATCTCGGCACCACGCACAACACCGGCAACCAGATCGTCGATGTCGATGGCGATGTCGCTTGGGCCGAACACTATACGGTCGCGACGCACCGGGTGGCGGCCGATGAGATCGGCCCCGAGCGCGATTTCATCACGGCGGTGCGCTATATCGACCGCGTCGAATGCCGCGACGGTGATTGGCGGATCGCCAAGCGCGTGCTGATCCTCGACTGGATGCGCAGCGATCCTGTGACTGTCATCGAGCCGCGGCCCGAGGTCCAGCCGGGCAAGCGCGACCGCAGCGATGCGTCCTACGCGCGGTAAAAATCCCTCAGTGCCGTTTGAAGTATTGCACCTCACGTTCGTGCTTCTCGGCGGCTTCGCGGCTGTCGAAGGTGCCGAGGTTGCGGCGCTTGCCGGTGTCGGACTCTTTCTTGCGCGAGTAGAGCCGGTACTCGCCGGACTTGAGCTTGCGGATCATGCCGAGGCAACGCCACAAGAAGCCCGAGCGTTCCAGTTTCCGCGCTTGACCGCACCGTGCTCGCGGCGGAATTTCGGTTCGGGAGAGCAAACATGGCCGCACCGGACGAACTGACCTGCCGCGCCGTTACCGCGGACGAGATTGCACATTATACCGAGCGCGGCTGGGCCAAGCTGCCGGGCTTCGTGCCGCGGACCACCGTGGCAGAGCTGCTCGCCATGGCGCAGGAACGTATGGGCAGCGACGGCAAAGGCAATGCTGTCAGCCCGATGAAACAGCCGTTCTTCAACCCCGAAGTCACCGGCGGCCCTGCCAATTCGCAGCTACGCCCGCTGCTGAACGGCATGGGGCGCAACGCCAAGGCGCTGATGCAGCGCAGCCCGCGGATCGAGGCGCGCTATTTCGGGGACTTCTTCGCGGTGAAGCTGCCGGTATCGCGCGAGACCGAGCATCCGGGCGCCGGCGCGACCTATTTCCACCAGGACTTCACCAACTGGGCGCTCGACCGGTCGGGCGGAATGACCTTCTGGATCGCATTGGCCGATCTCGCGCCCGAAAGCGGCACGATGTCGTTCCTCAGCGGCTCGCACCGCGAGGGCGTGCTCGGCCACTATCGCACCTATGCCGAGGGCGAGGACATCTTCGACGATTTCCCCGAATTGCGCGATCCAGCGCGGCTATCGGAACCGATGTCCTATGCCGCGGGCGATGCCACCGTGCATTCGGTGATGACGGTCCACGGTGCGGGCGAGAACCGCACCGATGGCCCGCGCTGGGCCTATATCGTCACTGCCAATCCATCGGACGCGCGCTGGAGCGGCGCCCCGCCCGAAGCCTATTCGACCGAGGGCATGGAGCTGCGCCAGGAACTCGACGATGCGCGATTCCCGGTGATAGGCTGAGAACCGGAGAAAAACGGGGGGTAACGATGCACGGACAAAAGACCCGGCGTGCCGGGCGATCGGCATTGTATGGGATCATGGGCGGCCTGGCGCTGATCGGAACGTCGCCGGCGATGGCAAAGATCGAGGAGGCACCACTCGCGAGCCGGAAGACCGCCGATCAGGTGTTCTGGCGCTTCACCCAATGCGTGCTGCGCCGCGAGCCCCAGGCATCGGCCCAACTGCTCCGGTCGGTCTATTGGACCGAAAAGGAGGTGAAGGCCGCTACCCAGCTTGCGGTTCGCAACGATTCCTGCACGCTGCTGGACGGTGACGAACTGAAGATGCAGCCGACGCTGTTTCGCAGCGCGCTGGCTTCCGCGGCGTTTGTCGCGCGCCACGACAAGCAGCCCTTGCCCGACTATGCCTCGGCGCCGCAGCGCTTCGGAAATATCGCCATTACCACTGCGAGCACGTCGGACCAGCGAGATCGTGCCATCTTGCTGAGCTTTGCGGAATGCGTGTTCCGGCATCGTCCGGGGAGGTCCGCAACCTGCTCGCGCTCGAGCCGATGAGCCCGGCGGAGAAGGAGGCATGGGCGCCGTTGAACGATGTTCTCGGCGGCTGCCTGCCGGCTACGCCGGGCGCGCAGGTCCATTTCAGCCGTATGGCGCTCCGCGGACTCCTCGGTGAAGCGGCCTATGAACTCGACCTGGTTCTGGCCGCCGTTCCCCCCCGGGACGTCCGCCGCTGCGCCCTGACCTTCCGGCCAGGATACTTGCCTATCGACGATAGGTGATCGGCGTCGATGCCGCCGGGGCTGGCGTATCCCTGATCGAGATGTCATTGCCCCGGGCGATGACTCAGCAGCTTCCTACCCTAATCGATCAGTTCCGCGGCGACCACACCGGGCTCGACATACCCGCCCATGTCGAGGCCTTTCGCGAGGCCGGACCTGAATTCCTGACCCGCGCTTTCCGCGCCTTCGGATCACTCGGCGCGGACAATGCCGTCTCGCGCGTCACCAATCTCGAACACTGCCCGGGCGGCAGCACCGGGGCCAAGCTGTTCATGACGGTCGCGTACGAGCGGCCCGATCCGAAGCTGCATACCGAGCTCTTCGTCAAGTTCTCGCGCGACTTCACCGACAAGCGGCGCGACTGGCAGCGCTGGGAAATGCAGTCCGAAGTGCCGTTTCTCGCGCTCACCCGCCAGCCGGGTTTCCCGATCGCGGTGCCCGAGGCCTATTTCGCCGACTTCGACGCGAAGACCGGCACTGGCCTCGTCGTCACCGAGCGCGTCGCCTATGGCGAGAACGGGATCGAACCGCACCGGGTCAAGTGCCTCGACCATCTGACGATGGACGATCCGCTGCCCTATTACCGCCAGGTCGTCTCCTCGCTGGCGCGGCTCTGCGCCGCGCACAAGTCCGGCAGCCTGTCATCGCATATCGACGAGGTGTTTCCGTTCGATGCCAAGACCGGTTCGGCCGATCCGATCCGCTATGATGCGGACGGGCTGCGCAAGGCGCTGGACATAGCGATCGATTTCGCCAGGCGAGCGCCGCAGCTCGTGCCGGCCGAGGCGAGCACGCCCGAATTCCTTGCCGAGATGGAGCGCACCGCCAACGTCGTGCTCGAGAACGAGGCGACGCTTCAGCGCTATCTAACCGGCAATCGCGATCTGATCGCGCTGTGTCACTGGAACGCGCACATCGACAACTGCTTCTTCTGGCGGGACGCGAGCGGGGATCTCCACAGCGGCCTGATCGACTGGGGGCGCGTCGGCCAGATCACGTTCGGCTCGATCCTCTGGGGCGGGCTGAGCGCGGCGCACTACGACATCTGGGACAAGCACATCGACGACCTGCTCCAGCTCTTCGTCGACGAATATCACGCCCACGGCGGGCCGCGGGTGACCAAGGAAGCGCTGGAGCTGCACTTGACCTTGCACATGGCGACGATGGCGGTCTCGCGCGTGCTGCTGTTCCCCGAAGTGATCCTGTTTCGCCTGCCCGAGATCGTCGACATGCAGCCCGATGATGAGCGGATCATGGCGATCGACCCGGCGCGCAACTCGGTGCACATCTACACCGTGTTCCTGAAGTTCTGGCTGCGGCAGGACTTCGGCGCGGCGGTAGACCGGCTGCTCGCCGACGCCTGATCAGGTCCAGGTCCGGCCGACTTTTATCGGCTTCTTCGGCGCGGCGAAGATCGCGCCCGCGGCGACCTTGGTGCTGCGCACGACGAGGACCACGGTATCGCCGGCCTCGATCCACACGCCTTCGCCGGGATGGAGGAAGCTCGGCCCGTCGGGGCGGTCGATCTGGACGATGAAGAAGGCGCCGCCGCCGCGGCGCTCGGCCTCGCCCACCGTCTCGCCGGCGAGCGCGCTGTCCGCGGGCACGGTTACCGCCTCGATCTCCAGCCCGAACTCATGGAGGCCCCGCTTGAGGTCACGCATGGGCTGGCTCTCGCCCATAAAACGCGCGGTGGTGGGATAGAGGATCATCTCGGCGATGCGCTCTGCACCGATGTGGGTGGGCAGGACGACCTTGTCGGCGCCGGCGTGGATCAGCTTGCTTTCGGTCGTAGGTATCTCGCCGCGGGCGATGATTTCGAGCCGCGGATTGAGGCTGCGGGCCGACAGCGTGATGAAGACGTTGAGCGCGTCATCGGGCAGCACCGTTGCCAGCACCCGCGCTCGCTCGATCCCGGCCGCCTTGAGCGAAGCCTCGTCGGTCGCGTCGCCGGCGAGGCAGAGATAGCCCAGCGCCTGCGCCTCGGCGAGCTTGGCGGGGTTGCGTTCGAGGATGACGAAGCCCTGGCGTGCGGCCGAGAGCTCCTTGCCGAGCTGTTCGCCGATGCGGCCATAGCCGCAGATGATGGCGTGGCCCGAAAGCCGTTCGATCTGCGATTGCATGCGGTCGATCCCCAAGAGACTGCGGAGCTGGTAGTGCGCGAAGACCTGGATCAGCGCACCGGTGAGCACGATCATGCCGGTGCAGCCGAGCACCATCGTGCTCATCGTCAAGGTGCGAAGCCAGGCCGTGTCGATCGGATGGACCTCGCCATAGCCGACCGAGAAGATCGTCAGCGTGACCATGTAGGTCGCGTCGGCCAGGGTCCATCCCGACGCGACATAGCCGGCCGAGGCCAGGACAAAGACCGCGCCGACGAAGGCCAACGTCCGCGCGAGGTTGAGCAGCGGCGATCCGAAGACGCCGTCCGCCACTTGTTCGGCCCTGGTCCAGCGATCGGCTATTGTGCGTGCCCCCAATGCTGCAGGTGCGAAACTGACGGCAGAGCGGGCGGTTGTCTAGCCTAGCGGTTCCCAGTTTTCCGGGGCCAGTTCGAAGCCGGCGAAGTCGAAGCCCGGCGAGACGATGCAGCTTACCAGCGTCCACCCGCTCTGCGGCTCGGCCGCTTGCCAATGGCCGGCGGAACCAGCGCCTGCGGTACTTGGCCGCCCAGCACATCCGGGCCCAGGGTGATCCGGCGGATCGGTCCGCTCTTGTCCGCCGCGATCGACAGCTTCAGCGGTTCGCCGGCGTGCCACAGCCAGATCTCGGCGGCATCGACCCTGTGCCAGTGCGAACGCTGGTGCGCTTCGAGCAGGAAGTGGATCGCCGTCCCGCTCGGCCGTTCGCCCGGCGGCGCATCGGCCCGCCATGTCTCGCGGTACCAGCCGCCTTCGGGGTGCGGCGCGAGGCCGAGCTTCTCTATGATCGCTTCCGCAGTCGCCATGCCGTGCTCCTTGGTCGCCAGCTTGCCGCGGCGGTCATGAAAAATCCACTTGCCGGTGCGGCCGCCCTGTTGTCCTCTTCGCGCAACGAAAAAAGGGGAGAGGCATGAGCGGACAACCGCAGCGCCTGCTGGCGTTCGATGACATCCTGCAACTCGCGGAGCGTGAGAGCGGGGCCTATGGCCTTGCGGATGCCGGCCTGGTCGCGCGTGTGAAGGAAATGGTCGAGCGGTTCAACGCGCGCGGTCCCTACGAAGGGTATCAGGTCGACGCGATGCGCCCGCAGGTCGTGCGGATGCTGTCGGGCCGGCTCAAGATGCTGGCCGACCTGCAGCGCTATCCCGCGATCGCCGAAGAGAGGATCGAAAGGCCGGTGTTCATCGTCGGCTTCCCGCGATCGGGCACGACGCTGCTGCATTCGCTGCTGGCTGAGGATCCCGAAGCGCTCAAGATCCAGTCCTGGCACCTCCTGTCACCCTCGCCGCCGCCCGGGGCAGGACCGGTCGCAGGGCAGCGCATTGCCGAGGCGCAGCGGCGGATCGAGGAATGGATGGACTTCTGCCCGGCGCAGCGGCCGATGCATCCCTATATCGATAAGGGTGCGTTCCAGCTCTGCGAGAACGAGGAAGCCTATTCGCTCGATTTCCAGAACGCCTATCCGTTCTACTACTTCCGCGTGCCGACGCTGGAACCGGCCGATGTGCTGTCGGGCGATCCGCAGGATTCCTATCGCTTCCACCGCCAGCTTCTCCAGCACCTGCAGTGGAACACCGGCAAGACGCGCTGGATATGCAAGGAGCCCGGCGCTCAGATGCGCTTGCCCGAGCTGTTCGAAGCCTATCCCGATGCACTCTGCGTCTGGGCGCACCGACCCATCGCAGAGATCTATGCCTCCAACGTCGCGCTGCGCGCGGCGGTCTACGACACGATCCGCGGGCAGCCCAACGATTTGCGCAGCCGGTCGCAGCAGATCGCCGAGGGCATGAAAGGGGGCGTTCGACCGGCTGATCGCCAGCGACATGATCCGCGATCCGCGCATTCTCCACCTGCCGTTCCGTGAATTGGCCGCCGATCCGCTCGGCGTGGTGCGCAAGGTCTATGCGCGGCTCGGCGAGGAGGTCAGCCCGGCTTTTGAGGCAGCGATGAAGGACTGGCTCGCCAATCCCGAAAATGCCGTCGACCGCTATGGCCGCTATCCCTACAGTTACGAGGCTTTCGGGCTCGACCGCGACTGGGCGGAAGAGCTGTTCGCCGATTACAGCCGCTATTTCGGCCTCGATTGAAAGATCAGGTGATGTCCACGAATCCCCTATTCACCGAAGCCCAGCGCCGGATCGAGGATCGCGCGATGGCGCTGCTCCAGCGCGACGATCTGAAGCGCGTGCGCGGCGTGGTCACCCTGCTCTGGAAGAACGTCGCCGGCTGGCCTGCGCGCGACCAGGCCGACCGGTTCGACAACATGATCGACGAGTACATGTTCCACCACGCCTTCCGCGCGGCGAACGGCGATCCGAACAACCCGGAGGCCGTGCGCTTCATGGTGCCGCCGCATCGCTGGTTCGGCCGCGACGTGCCCGGATCGCGCTGGGGCGGCGACAGCCCGGACTTCGTCTACCGCACGATCCCGGTCGCCCACGGCGGCCGCTATGAGATCAAGGGCAGGCCTACCTGCGCCGAGGCGCCGACGGTCAACTATTCGCTGATGGCCGACAACACCGCCTCGCCGGTGACGCAGACCCTGCTCGACAGCCTCGACATGGAATTCGAGGGCGATGGCAGCTTCACGATCACCATCGACGGCACGCCCGCCGAGGGGCGGCGCAACCATATCCAGACCAAGCCCGGCGCCGATTTCATCATGGTCCGCGATGCGCTGAGCGACTGGCTGGCGCAGTCGGCCAATGACCTCACCGTCACCCGGCTCGACCCTTCCGGCGGGCCGATGCGCGAGGACGATATGGCGCGGCACTGCGCCCGGATCGCACTCGATAACGTCTACTACACCTACTACTGCACGCAGTCGGGCGCGGGTCAGCCGCCCAACGCAATCCGCCCGCCGATGTCCTCGGCGGCCTTCGGCGGCATGGCGACGCAGGCCGGGACCAAGGGCAATCTCGACCTGGGCGAGGGCGACGCGCTGATCGTCCGCTCGAATGCGGCGGGCGCGCAGTTCCGCAACCTGACCCTGACCGATGCCTTTCATATGTCGATCGAATACTGGAAACGCACGTCGAGCTTCAATGCGCGGCAGATGGCGGCGGACGAGGACGGCAAGTTCACTTTCGTGGTCGCCCACCGCGATCCGGGCGTGCACAACTGGCTCGACACCGGCGGGCTGCGGCGTGTGATCTTCGGCCAGCGCTGGCAGGCGTTCGAGCGCGGGGAGGCGAACGAGGACCCGTGGATGGAGGTGCGTCAGGTAAAGTTCGATGCGCTCGACAAGGAATTGCCTGACGGGGTCAAGCGTATCGATGCGGCGGGCCGGCGCGACCAGATTGCGGCGCGCGAGGCCGGTTTTGCGCGCCGCTTCACCGAGGCCTAAGGGTTCTTTTACCGCTCCCGCGCTAAGGCCGGGAGCATGTTCGAGGCGGCCTTCCTGCAGGAATCGCTGGCGACCCTGGAGGGCGTCTATCCGCTCGTCGCGAGCTTCCTGACGCACCGGATCGCCGAACACCCGCTGCTGGGGCTCGAAGCGCTCAAGAAGCTGGCCGCGCGGATGCGACCCGACACGCTCGAGCACAACGCTGCGGTCGACCTGCCGCTGGGCATCAGCAATGCCGAGACACCGCAGAACGGGCTGTCGGTGCACGAGACGATCGACCGGATCGAGGAATGCGGTTCCTGGGTGCTGCTCAAATACATCGAGCAGGATCCGGCCTACCGTGACCTGATGCACGGCGTGCTGGGTGAGATCGCCCCGATCGTCGCCCGGCGCACCGGAGCCATGATGCGGTTCGAGGGCTTCATCTTCATCTCGTCCCCGCGCGCCGTGACGCCGCTGCATTTCGATCCCGAATACAACATCCTGTTCCAGGCGCGCGGATCGAAGACGATGACGCTGTTCCCGACCGCCGATCCCGACATCGTCACGCCCGAATTTTTCGAAGCCTATTTCGCCGGCGGCCCGCGCAACCTGCCCTGGTGCGACGAATGGCAGGCGCGCGCCCGCGCGATCTCGATCGGGCCGGGCGAGGCGATCTACGTGCCGATCCTGGCGCCGCACTGGGTGCAGACGCACGACGAGGTGTCGATCTCGCTGTCGCTGACCTGGCGCAGCGAATGGTCCTTCCACCACGCAGATGCCTGCCGTTTCAACCGGCGGCTGCGGCGGGTGGGGTTGAGTCCCGCGGCGCCGCGGCTCTATCCGGCGAATAACCGGATGAAATCCTACGGCCATCGCGCGCTGGCCCGGCTCGGGCGCTGATCGATTGGCCCGATCACGACGGTTCGTCCACATCGCCTAATTGCCTGAGCCCTCCCGCAGAGTAGACTGCGCCAAAACCGGGAGAGCAGATCATGACATCGACCCACCAGGCCCCTTTCGCCGGCGCCAATGCGCTGATCTTCGGCGGTGCCAAGGGCATCGGCCGCTGCGTCTCGCTCGAATGGGCGAAGCGCGGGGCGCGGCTGGCGGTTGCCGACATCGATGAGGCCGCCGCCAAAGCCACGGCCGAGGAGATCGTCGCGGCGGGCGGCAAGGCGGTGGGCATCGCCGCCAACATCATGAACGAAGCTTCGATCGCCGCGGCGGTCGCCTCGGCCGAAGCTGCGCTGGGCGAGATCGACATTCTGATGAACAATGTCGGCGGCATGCTCAACGGCCACCCCGAGGACATTCCGATGAAGGAATGGCAGCGGATCGTCGAGCTCAACTATCTGGGCTCGGCGCGGGCGAGCCTGGTGCTGCTGCCCAAGTTCCTCGCACGCGGCAGCGGTCATATCGTCAACACGGCCTCCTTCGCGGGGCTCTATCCTTATGCCGCGAGCCGCGTGCCCTATGCGGCGTCGAAGGCCGCGGTGATCTCGATGAGCCAGAACCTGGCGGTCTATTGCGAGCCGCAGGGCGTGCGCGTCTCGTGCCTGATGCCGGGGCCGGTGATGACCGGGGTGATGGATTCGATGACCTCGTGGACCGAGGACTGCCCGATGCGCGGTCCCGGCAAGGAGACCAGCCTGATGCTGCCCGAAGAGGTGGCCGTGGTGCTTTCCGACGGGATGCGCGACGGCAGGATCCTGATCCCGTCGGACCCGGTCGCCTTCGATATCGTCAAGCGCTGGGCGGAAAATCCCGATGCCTTCATCCGCGCCAAGATCGCCGAATTCGCCGGCGGCGACCGCGGCAATCCGGTGATCCCCGACGCGGTCAAGGCGCTGATCGGAGGTGCGAAGTGAACCGTCTGGGTGTCGAGATGCTCACGCTGCTGGGCATGCCGCCGGTGGAGTACGTGAAACTGGCGAGCGAACTCGGCTGCGTTTCGGTCTCGACCGGGCTGTCGGGCCTGCCGCTGACCATGTTCGGGATCACCGACTTCGCGCCCTATCCGATGTGGTCGCTGCGCGACGATCCGTCGCTCCGGCGCGAGATGGTGGCGGCGATGCGCGATACCGGGGTGAAGATCGGCCTGGCCGAGGGCTTCAGCGCCAAGTCGGACGCTGACGTGTCCCATTTCGCCACCGATCTGGACATCTTCGCCGAGCTCGGCGCCGAACGGCTCAACGCGATCTGCATGGAAGACGACATGGCCATGGCCACCGACCAGCTCGGCAAGCTGGCCGGCATGGCGGCGGAGCGCGGCATGGTCTTCACGATCGAATTCTTCCCGAGCGAGGGGATCAACTCGTTCGAGCGGGCGCTGGAGGTGACGGGCGGCATCGGGCGCGACAAGGCCAAGGTGCTGCTCGATTCGATGCATTTCTTCCGCACCGGGGGGACGCTGGCGAAACTGGAGGCAGCGGGGACCGACGTGGTGGGCTATGTCCAGCTGGCCGATGCGCCGAACACGCCGCCGGGCGACAGCTATTTCATGGATGCGATGTTCGCGAGGCAAGTACCGGGTGAGGGCGAGCTACCCTTGCGCGAACTTATCGCCGTGCTGCCCGCCGACATGCCAATCAGCCTGGAAGTACCGCGGCTGAGCGATCTCAAGGCGATGGGCGGCCGCGCCCATGCCGCGCGCGTCGTCGAGGCGGCGCGGGCGCTCGGCGCCTAGCCGACTTCGACGCCTTTCCAGAAGGCGATGCGGCCGCGGATGTTGTCGGCCTTCGGCTTGGTTTCCGGGTAATACCAGGCGGCGTCCTTGTTGGTCTGGCCGCCGACTTCGAGCGAATAGTAGCTCGCCAGGCCCTTCCACGGGCAGGTGGTGTGGGTGTCGCTGGGGCGCAACACGGCCTGGTCGACCGCTTCGGGCGGGAAATAGTGATTGCCTTCAACCACTATCGTATCGTCGCTGCGCGCAATTACCGCGCCGTTCCAGCGGGCTTCGACCATGAGCGTCTCCTTTTCCGGCTGCAGCCAATGAGACACCATCTGGGCGTCAGCGCGCCGCTTGCAAGACCATCTCGGCGCCTTTTTCGGCAATCATCATCGTCGGCGCATTGGTGTTGCCCGAGGTGATCGTCGGCATGACCGAGGCGTCGATCACGCGGAGCCGGTCGACGCCTTGCACGCGCAGCTCGGCGTCGACCACGCTGCCCATCGCCGCCGTGCCTACGGGATGGAAGATCGTCGTGCCGATCTCGCCCGCGGCGCGCTGGAGGTCTTCCTCGCTGTCGTAGCTCCGACCCGGGCGGACCTCCTCGGGATGGTAGCGCGCCATGGCGGGCTGGCCGACGATCGCGCGGGTCACGCGGATCGCCTGGGCGGCGACGCGGCGGTCTTCCTCGGCTGCGAGGTAGTTGGGCCGGATCGCGGGCGGGGCGGCGGGATCGGCCGAGGCGATCGCGGTGCGGCCGCGGCTTTCGGGGCGCAGGTTGCAGACCGAGGCGGTGAAAGCCGGGAAGGGGTCGAGCCCGCCTCCGAAGGCCTCGAGGCTCAGCGGCTGGACGTGGTATTCGAGATTGGCCGTGGCGTAGCGGCCGTCGCTTTTTACGAACATGCCGAGCTGGCTCGGCGCCATCGCCATCGGGCCAGAGCGGCGCAGCACGTATTCCAGCCCGATCAGCCCCTTGCCGATCAGGTTGGCGGCACGCTGGTTGAGTGTCGAGACGCCGCTGACCTTGTAGGCGCAGCGCAGTTGCAGGTGATCCTGCAGGTTGCCGCCGACTTCGGGGCGATCGACCAGCGGTGCGATGCCGAGCGCGCCCAGCCTCGCCGCGTCGCCGATCCCCGAGCGTTCGAGCACTGCCGGCGAGCCGATCGCGCCCGCTGCCAGCAGCACTTCTCCGCGGGCGCCGGCGACATGGTTCGCGTTGCCCAGCCGATACGCGACACCAACAGCGCGCCCATCCTCGATCACCACCCGGTCGACCAGCGCGCCGGTCACCACCTTGAGGTTGGCGCGGCTGCGGACGGGCTTGAGGAAGGCGTCGGACGCGCTCCAGCGCCAGCCGCGGCGCTGGGTCACGTCGAAGAAGGCCGAGCCTTCGTTGTCGCCGCGGTTGAAATCGTCGATCGCGGGCAGGCCCCACTCGCCGGCCGCGCGCTGGAAGGCTTCGAGGATGTCCCAGCGCAGCCGCTGCTTCTCGACCCGGATCTCGCCGCCGGCGCCGTGGAAGGTGCTCGCTCCGGCATAATGGTCCTCGGCGCGCGTGAAATAGGTCAGGACATCGTCCCAGCCCCAGCCGAGGTTCCCCGCCTGGCGCCAGCCGTCGTAGTCGGCGCTCTGGCCGCGCATGTAGATCATGCCGTTGATCGACGACGAACCGCCGAGCACGCGCCCGCGCGGATACTTGAGGCTCCGGCCGCCAAGCCCTGCCTCGGCCTCGGTCTGGTAGAGCCAGTCGGTGCGCGGATTGCCGATGCAGTAGAGATAGCCCACCGGCACGCGGATCCAGATGTAGTCGTCCTTGCCGCCGGCCTCGAGCAGCAGCACGCGATTACGCGGATCGGCCGACAGCCGGTTGGCCAGCACGCAGCCCGCGCTGCCGCCGCCGGTGATGATGTAGTCGAACTCGTCCATAGGGCTGCGCTGGCGCATTCCCGCATCGCGGCGATGGGGCAAGCATTTTGTTGGGCGCGGGGTGGCGTTAGGCTAGGAACGGCGCGAATTTGGGGGAGGGCGAGCATGAAGCGACCGGCGAAAAGCGGCGTAGGGCACAGGATCGAGATTGCGGCGCCGGCAGCGGCGGTCTGGGCGGTGATTGCCGATCTCGACCACTGGGGCGCCTGGAACCCGCTCTATGTCCAGGCGAGCGGCAAGGCCGTGGTCGGAACGCCGCTCGACATGACGATCCAGCTCGAAGGCATGAAGCCGCAGAACGCGCGCGCCACGGTGGTGACCGCCGAGCCCGGCGCCTGCCTCGAATATGCCATCTCAAACCTCGGCGGGCTGGTGAAGGCCTTCCGCTATATCGACATCGCGCCGCTGGGCGAGGGACGCTGCGCCGTCTCGAACGGCGAGATCATGAGCGGCCTGCTCGGCAATGTGCTGGCGGGCGTGGTTGGCGAGAAAGTGCACAAGGGGCTGCAGGCGATGAACGAGGCACTGAAGGCGAAGGTCGAGGGCGGGTGAAGGTCTGCTTTGTTGGGGAGTCCGGACAGGCAGCTTCTCGCGGTTCCGTGCAAGCCGACCTTCGCTTGCGCACTGTGTCCGAGTGAAACCAGCTAATTGCTGGGGACATTCTCCCCACCACGACGCTGCCTTTCGGGACGGTTTTGATCACCTCCCGCGAACCTGCATAGACGCGGGTAGAACCGCTCCGTTACGCCGATGACGGCGGCAGCGACGAGCGCCCCACCGATGATATCCACGAGGTAATGTCCGCCAACGATCGGTGTCGCCGCGATCATGAGGCCGTTGAAGATTACGGAGGTCGGCCGAAGGACCGCAATCGGCCAAGTCGCCCAAATGAAAATCAAGCCAGAGATGCAGTGATAGCTGGGAAAGGCAATCAGCGCGCCGCCGGTGAAGTGTGACATTACTCTTCCGCCCCCACCGTGAATCTTCAGAAACTGTTGAACCCAGCCATGGCTCGAATGGGACATATCCGGATAGATGGCGATCCGGTCGTCACCATAGCCAAGATGCGTCCAGGCCTGCGTTGCGGGCAGGAAATAGAATATGGCCGCGGTAACGCACAGGGTGAGGGCCGATACGATTATGAACTTCTCGAGCTTGTCGGCTCGCCCTTTCGCCGCCAGCAGGCAGATAATCAGGATCGGCTGCGGGAAGATCAACCAGTAGCTCGGCAGGACGAGCGAGGTTAGGGTCTCGTGCGAATAGATAAAGGAGGCGTAAGCCTGCCAATCGTAACCCAGTGCCCTGTCCATCCGAAGTAGCGCCTCATCGGCCAACTCGTTTCCGGACGTGGCGGCGGCGTAGGTTACCATCATTGCGGCAGTCGAGATAACAATGCCCTGGAAAAATGCCGTGCCGGCAATCGCGACGCAGTAGGTCGGCTGCTTCTTTAGCAATGCTGCGAGGCAGCCGCCGATAACTATAATTACCAAACGCTCTAACCAATCATTCGAAGTAACGCGGAAACCGGTCGCTAGAAAGAGAGCGACCCCGCAAAGAGCAAAAAGCCACACTGGAATCCAAAGGCGTAGCCCTAAGATTGAATACCTCTCATCACGTTGCCTGTCCATGGCCGAGTTGTTTGGCGAGGTATTTCAAATAATTCGTTATTGCCGATGTAAGAGACTCATCCGGAACGGACTATATTGTCGCGATGAAAATAATCCAAAACGGATATTTTCTCCGTCACGGCGTTAGTCATTCATTGACGAAGGCGACCGGCTGTCAAATTGTGTCCACACAAGTTCCAAGCCTCATCGGTAGCTGGGGACTTATTATTAGCGATTGTATAGATTGCAAACACTGGCACGGGCCGGGCCCTATCCCTCCTGCCAAAGCAGGTAGGCGCCGACGCCAAGCGCCAAGATGCACGGCGCGAGGATGAGCCACTGAAGCCAATGAGGTAGCGCGTACCAAAAGTTGTCGACGAGGAAGTCCCACATCACTCCGGCTTCTCCGGCTCCAGCTGGATCTTCACCAGCTTGCCTAGCCTCTCATCCTAGCGCACTGCATCGTCGTCCGCCTGCATGTTCATGATCGCACTTCCCCGTTCCGAGCGTCCGCTTTTAGTCCACGAGGATGGCCGTCTCAATGGCGGCAATGTCGGCGAACCCCGCCCGGCTCACGTAAGCAGCTTCACCCCCGACAGCGCCAGGACCATCGCCAGCAGGGGCCGTATCCAGCGGTCCGAGGCGCGGCTCGAGAACAGGCTGCCGACGATGACTCCGGGGATCGATCCGATCAGCAGGTTGACCAGGAGGACGAGGTTGACGTCGCCGATGATCCAGTGGCCGAAGCCGCCGACGAAGGCGAGGGGCACGGCGTGGGCGATGTCGGTGCCGACGATGCGCGACAGCGGGATGTTTGGATAGAGCATCAGCAGCGCGGTGACGCCGATCGCGCCGGCGCCGACCGAGGATACCGAAACCGCGACGCCGATCGCCGCGCCCAACAGGACCGTGGGCAGCACGGCCCGTCTGGGCGGTTCGAGCGGGTCGAGCCCGCGGGCGAAGCGCCGCAGCCGCCTCTGGAAGGCCACGGCGATCGAGGTCAGGATCAGCATGCCGCCAAGCGCCGTCATGATGAGGTGCTGGGCCGATTTGTCGATCTGGCCCATGTGCCAGATCGTCAGCAGCGTCAGGCCGGCCGCGGGAATGGAGCCGCTGGCGAGCCGGCGCAGGATCTGCCAGTCGACCGTGTCGCGCCAGCCGTGCACGCCCGAGCCGAAGATCTTGGTGGTGCCGGCGTAGAGCAGATCGGTGCCCACCGCGGTCTGCGGGCTGACGCCAAACATCAGGACCAGCAGCGGCGTCATCAGCGAACCGCCGCCGACGCCGGTCAGCCCGACCAGGACGCCGACGAGCACGCCCGCGAGCGCATGCAGCAAATCGAGCTGGTGAAACAATGCGCTCATTCTAGCCCCGGCGACCCTGTTGGAGGACGGGGGAGCGGTAGCGGGAAGTTATAGCGGCGCAAGCGATCAATTGTGGCGGCGCGATGGCGTCGCCGGGCTAGATCTGATCGAACAGCGACGGCATGTCATTGATCTTGGAAGAGAAGTCGGCGCTGCTGTTACGGAACTGTTCGCTCCAGCCGCGCGCCTCGCGCTCTTCGGGGCTCATGTCGTCGTACTGCGCGGCGAGCTGGGTACTGAAACTGGCGATCGAGCTGGCGTCTAGGCCCTTGCTCATCGCGCTGAGGAAGCTGGTCTGGGTGTCCTCTTTCAGCGCCTGCTTGGCGGCGCGGCTCTCGGCGGCGCTGAAGCTGCCGTCCTTGTTGAGCGCCATCAGCGCGAGCGCCCGGCCCGAAAGCTGGCTGAGATCGGCCGAGCCCTTGGCCGTGCCCGCGGCGTACTGGGCGTCGAGAGTGGCGCGCGTCTCGGTCAGGACGACGCTGGCATCCTTTGCATTGTCGGCCTTGGCGGCGGCTGCGGCGAGCGCGGCCTGCGAGATGTTGACCTGCGTGCCCGAGGACGAGCTGGCGGCCGCCTTGGTCTCGGCATCCTTGGCGAGTTTTTCGAGCGCCGCCTGGACCGCGGCGCTGGCATCGGTCTGGCTGGTACTGGACGTGGTGCCGTAGCCGTAGCTCGACATGATCGAGGTAAGCGACACGTTCATGACTTCGTCTCCGCCGCCAGGATCGGCGACCTGTCCGTGCCGGGTAAACGAGCATGGTTAACGAAGCGTTTGCGGGCAGCCCCGGCAATGCCCGAAAGCGGCGCGGACAAAGGGTTTTCCTACTCGGCCACGCTTTGCCAACGTCTGCGTGGCCGCTGGATTCGGACCTCGTTGCGAAAGGAAAAATATGGAACATTTAATGAACAAAAAGCTGATATTCGATGCAGTGCGCGATCTGCTCGGACGCGGCTTCACGCAGGCGGAAGTCGATCTTCTCGATGCCGCCATCGACCGGGCAGGCAAGACGGCACAACCGCGCCTCGGTGCTCTGTCCGAGCGGTTCGAGAGCGGCGGCCGCGGGCCGGGCGTGGTGTCGAGCGGGAAAGGCGATCCCGGCGGCGTGTCCTACGGCATCTGGCAGCTGTCGAGCCGGGCCGGCACCGCCGCGGCCTTCGTCGCGGCCGAAGGTGGGCGGTGGCGGGCCGAGTTTGCGGGCACAGCGCCGGGCTCGCCAGCCTTCTCCACCGCTTGGCGCGCCATCGCCGAGCGTGAGCCGGAGGCCTTCGCCGAGGCCCAGCATGCCTTCATCGAGCGTACGCACTATCGCCCGGCGGTGGCCGCGGTCCGCCAGCGCACGGGGCTCGATCTCGATAGGCGGCATCCGGCGGTTCGCGATGCGAGTTGGTCGGTCGCAGTCCAGCACGGCGGCGCGGCGGGCATCCTGGCCGATGCGGTGACGAGCACCGATGCCTCGGGGCAGCGCGCCGATCGCGGTTACGACCGGGCTCTGGTCGAGGCGATCTATGCGTCGCGGACTGCCTATGTCCTGCGCGTTGCCGCCCGGGCGGGGTTGGACTCGGCGCAGGGCCGCGTGCTGCAGTCGGTCGCGTGCAGCCGCTATCCGGTCGAACTCGCCGCGGCGCTGGCGATGTTCGATGCGCCGACCGCTGCGTAACGCCGCGTATTGCCAGGGAGCGCGGCGGCGATAGTCTGCGCTCGGGAACCATACAGGGAGCAGAACGATGAGAGACCCCCGTGCATTCGTCCAGACCATGATCGCCCTGGCTTCGGCTTCGCTCGGCCTCGTCGCCGCGCTGGCCTGGAACGAGGCGATCAAGGCGACGCTGGCCAGGCTCGGGCTCGGGGACGATCTCGCCGGGCTCTATACCTATGCCATCCTGGCGACGGTGATCGCGGTGGTCGTGCTGTCGCTGCTGGGCAAGGCGGCGGCGAAACTCGGCGGCGAGGCAACCTTCGAGCGCGAGGCCGAGGGTTGATGCGCATAGCAGCGTTCCTGGCCGGCACGGTGCTGCTGGCCTCGCCGGTATTCGCAGCACCAAGCCCTGAACAGGTAGTGGAAGCCGCGCTGCGCGCCGCGCCGGTCTGGGACGGGCACAACGACGTCCCCGAACAACTGCGCGACCGGCGCAAGGACGTGATCGCGGATTTCGACTTCCGCGACACGACCAACACCGCCGATCCGGCCAAGGGCGACGGCGCGATGCAGACCGACCTCGCGCGGCTGCGCAAGGGCCGCGTCGGCGCGCAGTTCTGGTCTGTCTTCGTCTCGGCGAGTCTGCCCGAGCCGCAGGCGGTCCAGGCGACGCTCGAGCAGATCGACGTGATGAAAAGGCTGATCGCGCGTTATCCGCAGGACATGGTGTTCTGCACCACCGCGGCCGAGGTCGAGAAGGCGATGAAGTCGGGCAGGATCGCGTCGCTGCTGGGCATGGAAGGCGGCCATTCGATCGGCGGTTCGCTGGGTGTGCTGCGCCAGATGTACGCGCTCGGCGCGCGCTACATGACGCTGACCCACTTCAAGAACAATGCCTGGGCCGACAGCGGCACCGATGCGCCCGCGCACAATGGCCTGACCGACTTCGGCCGTGACGTGGTGCGCGAGATGCAGCGGCTCGGCATGCTGGTCGATCTCAGCCACGTCAGCGAGGCGACGATGCGCGATGCGCTCGAAGTGGCGAAGGCGCCCGTCATGTTCAGCCACTCGGGCGCGCTGGCGGTGTCCGGGCATCCGCGCAATGTGCCCGACGCGGTGCTCGACAAGCTAAAGGCAAACGGCGGCATCGTCATGGTCAATTTCTACCCGGCCTATGTCAGCGCTGCGCTGCGCGACTGGAGCGCGGCGCGGATGGGCGAACAGGCGCGGCAGAAAGCGCTGCATCCCGACCGTCCGGACGCAGTCACCGCGGCGATGGCGCAATGGGACGCGGAGCGGCCGAAGCCGGTGGCTACGCTCGCCGAGGTGGCAGACCACGTCGATCACATCGTCAAGCGGGCCGGCATCGACCATGTCGGCGTGGGCGGCGACTTCGACGGGGGCTCGGTTGGGCTGCAGGGCATGCCGGACGTCTCGGCCTATCCGGCGCTGTTCACCGAACTGGCACGGCGCGGCTATTCGCAGGCGGACCTCCAGAAGATCGCCAGCGGGAACATAATGCGCGTGCTGAAGGCGGCGGAAGCCTATGCGGCGGCGCACCGGGCAGACCCGCCGATCGAAGCGCCGACGACGTTCTAGAGCCGGGCGATCGTCTCCGGATCACGCTCGCCGGCGCAGAAGGCGTCGAGCGTTTGCGCGAAATGGGGAGCGCCGCCGGTTGCTTCGAACAGTGTCATCGAACTGCGCAGCTTGAGTGCGTCGACCGGGCCGAGGATCGCCTCGGCGGTCCTGCGCCCGGACCAGCCGAGCAGAGCATCGGTGCAGTCGGCCAGCCGCGGTCCGAGCAGGCTATGGGCGATGTAGGCCTCGGCTTCGGCGCGATCGGCGATCGCGTAGCGCTGCGCCATGGCGCTGTGGCCGAGGCCGGCGATCTGGGGGAATATGAACCACATCCAGTGGCTACGCTTGTCCCCGGCGCGCAACTCGGCGAGAGCGCGGGGATACACTTGCTCCTGTGCGGCGACGAACCGTTCGAGTGGGTCCATCGCCGATACTTTCCTCAGCCCTGGCCAGCCTAGCCCTGGTTCGTGACCGGCGGCGCCTGGTTGGTGATGCCGTCGCCGGCACGGTCCTGCGGGGCGTTGTAGGCACCGGTCATCCAGATCGCCGACATTGCGACGATCGCCAGAACTAGGCTGATCAGCAGGACATATCGCACGATATGCGGCGTGCTCGCGCCGCGGGCCTCGTCGGTGTGGATGTGCACCTCGTCGCCAATGCGTTCCATGTCTGGTCTCCTCGCATCCTCTCCCGAAAAGCCGGGATTCTAGAACGCAGAAGCGCAGAGCAAGGTTCCGGGACGAGGGATCTGCCTCAGTCGCGCAGCAGTTCGTTGATCCCGGTCTTGGACCGCGTCTGCGCATCCACCGTCTTAACGATAACCGCGCAATAAAGCGAGGGGCCAGGCGTACCGTCGGGCAGCGGCTTGCCGGGGAGCGAGCCGGGGACGACGACCGAATAGGGCGGCACCTTGCCGATGTGGATCTCGCCGGTGGCGCGGTCGACGATCTTGGTCGAGGAGCCGAGGAACACGCCCATCGAGATCACCGCACCCGCGCCGACGATGACGCCCTCGGCCACTTCCGAACGCGCGCCGATGAAAGCGCCGTCCTCGATCACCACCGGGTTCGCCTGGAGCGGTTCGAGCACGCCGCCGATGCCGGCGCCGCCCGAAATGTGCACGCCCTTGCCGATCTGTGCGCAGGAGCCGACCGTGGCCCAGGTATCGACCATCGTGCCCTCATCGACATAGGCGCCGATGTTGACGAAGCTGGGCATCAGCACCACGCCCTTGGCGATATGCGCGCCGCGGCGGGCGACGGCACCGGGAACCACGCGGAAGCCGGCTTCCTTGAAGCGGTCCTCGCCCCAGCCTTCGAACTTCAGCGGCACCTTGTCGAAGGCGTCGACGCCCGCGGCGCCGTAGGGGATCGGGCCGTTGTCGTTGAGGCGGAACGAGAGCAGCACGGCCTTCTTGAGCCACTGATTGACCTTCCAGCCGCCTTGGCCGTCCGGCTCGGCGACGCGCGCCGCGCCCGAATCGAGCAGGGATAGCGCGTCGTCGACAACCTTGCGGACGTCGCTGCTGGCGGGCGTGACGGTGTCGCGCGCTTCCCAGGCGGCTTCGATCGCGGTTTCGAGTTCGGACATGCTTGGTTCCCTTCAGGCGAATGCTTTGGGCAGGCGCCTATCGCCTGCGTGCGGCGAGGACAAGAGGCGTGAGGAAGGGCGGCCATGCCAAGGCCGCGTTAACCATATTCTGGCATTCACTATCCCGCGATGGCATAGACCGCCGCGCAGAGGGGCACGCGATGATGGAGACTGGGACGAGAGCTCTCTCGCGGCTGGGCGCCGCGGTGCTCGGCGTCTTCGTCCTGGCGATCCTGTCCGGCATCTTCCAGCCCATCTACACCGACGAGGTCGGCTGGCGCCTGCAGGAACGCGCTGGCTTCGATGGCGTCGACAAGCTGCTGACCGAGGTCTGCGGACCGAACACCCTGGCCCGCCCGCCGTTCTGGATGATGCCGGCTCGGTATTATTCGGCGCTGTTCAACGGGCTGTTCGCAGAGCCGATCTATGTCCGTCTTTCGGGCATTCTCTACGCTCTGATTTTCACGGCGACGATCCTGATGCTGATCGGGCGCGTCGCCCGGACTGCCGGCGATCGGATTTCGCTTTCGATTCTGGCGCTGGGCCTGCTCAGCCTGGGTACGATGCCCATCCTGCTTGTCTGGAGCCGACCCGAGCAGCCGATCGTGCTGGCCTTCGCCAGCGCCCTGCTGATCGCCTTTGGCGACTGGAACAAGGGCGAGCCTCCTGCGCCGAACCTCGATACCGCCTCTCGCACCGCCTGGCTGCGTTCGCTGGCGGTCCTGCTGCTCGCCAGCGTGGCGCTGAGCTATCATGTGAAGGCTCTCTTCACGGTGCCGATCTTCCTCGCTTGCATCTATTTCGCCTCGCGCGGACGGGCGGCGCATATTCCGCGCATCGTTACCGCCCTGATCCTGGTCGCGATCACCGCCTGGGCCGCGCAATACTGGATTCATCGCCTCGAATGCCCGAATGCCCCTGAAGTGCGCGCCATGTTCGTCGGCAATAATACCGGCGCGGCGCTGGTCGGCGCGACGGGCTGGTCGCAGATATCGCCGCTGCTCGCCAAGGCGTTCGAAAACCTGAGCCTGTTCCAGTACCTCGGCATGCCCGCTCCGCGCACGGAGCCGATATCCAGTTGGCTGCCGGCTCACCGGGTCAGCCTTCATACCTCCTTCTCCTGGTTCCTGGTGCTGGTGGCTCTCTGGGGGATCGCGCTCTCGCTTTCGGCTTTCTGTCTTGCCGGAGCTCCCCGGCGTGCCTGGCGCCAGCGGAGGCTCGATGCTCGCGTCGTCTTTGCCGCGCTGCTGATCGCAGGCATCCTCGGCTGGAGTGCCTCGCAGGGCTTCCGCAATCCCTACGAGGCGATCTTCGTTGTGCCCATGGCCGTGCTGGCCGTGATCCTGGCGCTGGCGACCCGCGAAGAAGGCGTGCCGTTCGGCGGCGCCATCCAACCCTTTACCGTGGTCGTGGGGCTGCTTGGAATGGGAAGCGTGGCGATCATGGCGGCGATCTATGGTCCCGTGACCCTGCGCTCTACCGGCGAGCGGGGCTATTTGAAGGAGCAGCCGTTCTCGATCAGTGCTTTCGGTTATGCCGGTCTGCGCCGCGACATGCTGGCCGCTGCCCGCAAGTGCGGTATCGCCGATCCCGACGCAAAATATGGACTGACCCTGGACGACGTGACCTACTTCACCTTCATGAAAAGCCGTATGCCGGAACATACCAATGGCATGTTCCTGGGCGATATGCCGGTCGAGCCGATCGGCTACCTGAAGAGCGTGAAATCGGAAGGGATCGTTGCCAGCTGCAAGCGATTGCCGCCCGAGCTCCAGGCGCGCGCCAAGCGCGAGGGGCAGTTCTGCTGCATCGCCCCACCCAGTTGGTAACACTCGGCTGGTAGCGGCGTTCAGGCTTCCGGCTTGGTCAGCTCGCGGACGAAGCCGATCAGGCCGGTCTGCCGCGCGCGGCTGAGCCGTTCGGCGGCGAGGATCTGGACGACCTTGTCGAAGCAGACGTCGATATCGTCGTTGACCACGACATAGTCGTAGCCGTCCCAGTGGCTGATCTCGGCCTGGGCGCGGGCCATGCGGCTGGCGATCACTTCGGCGCTGTCGGTGCCGCGCGCGGTCAGGCGGCGGCGCAACTCGTCGAGGCTGGGCGGGAGCAGGAAGACGCGGACCACGTCGGTCTCGGCTTTCTGGTAGAGCTGCTGAGTGCCCTGCCAGTCGATGTCGAAGAGGAAGTCCTTGCCTTCCCTGAGCCCCGCCTTGATCTGGGCTTTCGGCGTGCCGTAGCTGTGGCCGAAGACGTGGGCCCATTCCATGAAGTGGTCGTCCTCGACCATCTGGTCGAACTGGGCCTGGGACTTGAAGATATAGTCCTTGCCGTCGACCTCGCCGGGACGTGGCGGGCGCGTGGTCACCGAAACCGACATGCCGATCCGCTGGTCATGCTGGAGCAGCCGGCGCGAGATCGTCGTCTTGCCCGCGCCCGAGGGCGAGGAGAGGATGAACATCAGCCCGCGCCGGTGCAGCGCGTCGTCATGCGTTTCGGGTGTCTGGACCATGCCCGCTGATGGCGGGTGGCCGGCTCTAAATCAAGTCCGCGACTTGCCGTTGTTGGCCTGTTCATCGACCGCGCTGTCGCCCTCGACCTTGGCCTTGCTGCGCTTCTGGCTGCGATCGTAGAGCGCCTTGGCGATCAGCCCGCCGCCGATCAGCAGCGCACCGGGCACCGAGCGCGTGGCGACGCGGGCGACCGCCGTGCCGACCAGGGTCTGCGCCATGCTGCGGCTCTTGACGATGTCGCGTGCCTTGTCGGGCGGATACTTCACCCCCAGCAAGGTCCGTTCGACCACATGGCGCAGGAGCCGGCCGCCGCCGCGCAGGGCGACATCGGCGATGATCAGGTTGGTCATCGGATTGGGGCTGAAGCCCTGGCTCTGCTTGATCGCGGTTCCGGCCTTGTCGGCGGTGTTCCGGGCGGCGGTGCCGGCCTTTTTCGCCGTGGTCTTCACCGCGCTACCGGCCTTGCCGGCGGTCTCACCGGCCTTGGCTACGGTCTGCTTGGCCGCGCCGCCGACTTTAGCTGCGCCCGCCTTGACCTTACCTGTCGCCATGACAATCCTCGCTCGGAGGCTGGTCCGCCCCTACTTCTTGCGGCCGAAATCGACCGAGACGACATTCGAGCCGTCGTCGGGAGGAGAAACGCGCGGGGTGCCCTCGCGTTCCGCCGAATCGTTCTCCGCATCGTCGTGCGGCTCGGGATCCATCTGGGTGCCAACCGCCTGGAATTGCAGGCCGAAATCGACTGCGGGATCGACGAAGGCGGTGATCGCGGCGAAGGGAATCACCAGCTTGGCGGGCACCTGGTTGAAGCTCAGGCCGACCGAGAACTGGGTTTCTTCCACCGACAGTTCCCAGAACTTGTTCTGGATGACGATCGTCATCTCGTCGGGAAACCGCTCGCGCAGATGGGCCGGGATCGACACCCCCGGCGCGCCGGTCTTGAAGGTGATGTAGAAGTGATGCGCGCCCGGAAGAGTACCGCCGGAGGCGATCACCTGCCCCAGCACGCGGCCGACCACGGCGCGCAGCGCCTCCTGGACGATCTCGTCGTAAGGGATCATGCTATCGGGCACGTCGTCGGTCATCGCCGTCCAAGTGGCCTTCCCCGGGCCACGGGTCAAGGCCTTCGAGCATTGATTTGCACGCATGCGTGACTATAGGCCCCCCATGCGCACCGCCCGTATCGCCCGCAAGACTCAGGAGACCGACATCGCGGTCGAGGTGAACCTCGACGGCACCGGCGCCTATCAGGTGTCCACCGGAATCGGCTTCCTCGACCACATGATCGAGCAGTTTTCGCGGCATTCGCTGATCGATATCACCTGCCAGATATCCGGCGATCTGCACGTCGACCAGCATCATACCACCGAGGACAGCGCGATCGCCATCGGCGAGGCGATCGTCGCGGCCCTGGGCAACAAGGCGGGCATCGGCCGCTACGGCACGGCCTATTCGCCGATGGACGAGGCGCTGTGCCGCGTCGCGCTCGATATTTCGGGCCGGCCCTGGCTTGTCTGGAAAGCGGAGTTCACCCAGCCGCGCCTCGGCGAGATGGACACCGAGCTGTTCCAACACTGGTTCCACTCGATCGCGCAGGCGGTGGGCATCACGCTGCACATCGAGCTGCTCTACGGCCAGAACAACCATCACATCATCGAGGGCATCTTCAAGGGCTTCGCCCGCGCGATGCGCCAGGCGGTTGAACTCGACCCGCGCAAGGGCGAGGCGATCCCCTCGACCAAGGGACTGCTCGGCAAGGGCAGCCTGGGTGACTGACGTGCTGGCGCTCGTGGATTACGGCGCGGGCAACCTGCATTCGGTCGCGAACGCGCTGAAAGCGGCGGGGGCCGAGGGTGTGACGGTGACGTCCGATCCCGACGTCGTGCGCGCCGCGGACCGCATCGTCCTCCCCGGCGTCGGTTCGTTCCGCGCCTGCGTCGAAGGGCTGCGCGCGATCCCGCATCTGGTCGAATCGATGGCCGAGCGCGTCCACGTCGGCGGCGCGCCGTTCCTCGGTATCTGCGTCGGCATGCAGCTTCTCGCCAGCCGCGGGGTCGAGCATGGCGTGACCGCCGGGCTCAACTGGATCGAGGGTGAGGTGCGGTTGATCGAAGTCACCGATCCCGCGATCAAGATCCCGCACATGGGCTGGAACGACGTCGCCACCCGGCCGCACAGTTCGGTGAACGGGCTGATCGAGCCGGGCGAGGCCTATTTCCTGCACTCGTATCACTTCGTTCCCGACGACGGGCACGACATCGCCGCGATGACCGATCACGGCGGCGGGCTGGTCGCGGCCGTGGCGCGCGACAATGTCGTCGGCGTGCAGTTCCATCCCGAGAAGAGCCAGGAATTCGGCCTGGCGCTTCTTTCGCGTTTCCTGGAGTGGAAGCCTTGATCGTATTTCCCGCCATCGACTTGAAGCAGGGCCAGGTCGTCCGCCTCGCCGAGGGCGATATGGCGCGCGCCACGGTCTATGGCGACAACCCTGCGGCGCAGGCGATGCTCTTCGCCGAGCAGGGATCGCAGTACCTCCACGTCGTCGATCTCGATGGCTCCTTCGCGGGCCGGGCCGAGAACCGCGAGGCGGTCGAGGCGATCCTCGAGGCATTCCCCGGCCACGTCCAATTGGGCGGCGGCATCCGCACGCGCGAGGCGGTCGAAGGCTGGTTCGACCTCGGCGTGTCGCGCGTGGTCATGGGCACGGCGGCGCTCAAGGACCCCGAATTCGTCAAGGACATGGCCAAGGCCTTCCCCGGCGGCGTGGTCGTCGCGGTGGATGCGCGCGACGGCATGGTCGCGACCGAAGGCTGGGCCGAGGTATCCGACGTCTCGATCGTCGACATGGCGCGCCGCTTCGAGGACGCCGGCGTCGCCAGCCTGCTGTTCACCGACATCGGCCGCGACGGGCTGCTCAAGGGCTGTAACATCGACGCGACGGTGGAACTCGCCCGCCGCACGGACCTGCCGGTGATCGCCTCGGGCGGGGTCAAGGGCCTCGACGACATCCGCATGCTGGCGGTTCATGCCAGTGACGGGATCGAGGGCGTGATCACCGGGCGGGCGCTCTATGACGGGCGGCTCGATCTGGCGGCGGCGATAGCGATGGCGAGTAAGACATGACCGTCCGCGTCCGCGTCATCCCCTGTCTCGATGTCCGCGACGGCCGCGTGGTCAAGGGCGTGAACTTCGTCGACCTGCGCGATGCCGGCGATCCGGTCGAGCAGGCGCGGGCCTACGACGCGGCGGGGGCGGACGAGCTCTGCTTTCTCGATATCTCGGCCAGCCACGAAGGGCGCGGGACCCTGCTCGACGTGGTCCGGCGCACGGCCGAAGTCTGCTTCATGCCGCTGACCGTCGGCGGCGGGGTGCGTTCGGTCGAGGACGCGCGTGCACTGCTGCTCGCGGGCGCGGACAAGGTCGCGGTCAATTCGGCGGCAGTGTCGCGGCCCGAAGTGGTGGCCGACATCGCCGAGAAGATGGGCAGCCAGTGCATCGTCGCTTCGGTCGATGCGCGTCGAAGGGTAAACCCCGCTCATCCTGAGCTTGTCGAAGGATGGGAAATCTTTACCCACGGCGGCCGCAAGGAAACCGGGATCGACGCGATCGAGCATGCGATCCGGCTGGCCGACCTCGGTGCGGGTGAACTGCTCGTCACCTCGATGGACGGCGACGGGACCAAGGCCGGCTACGACCTCGCGCTGACCCGTGCCATCGCCGATGCCGTCTCGGTGCCGGTGATCGCCAGCGGCGGGGTCGGCACGCTCGACCATCTCGTCGAGGGTGTGACCGAGGGCCATGCCAGCGCAGTGCTGGCCGCCTCGATCTTCCACTTCGGTACCTATTCCATCGCCGAGGCCCATGCGGCGCTGCGCGCGGCGGGGCTTCCCGCGCGCGGCTGAACCTGTCGGCGCGGTTTACAGACATTGATTTTCGCGCGAGCGCATTAACCACTTAAGCGCGCGGTTTGCGCGACTTTCTCCGGGCTGGCCCGGACATTGCGTTAACGTTGCCGTGGGCAGACTTTGCAATTTCCTCTTCGCTGCAGCGATCCTGATCCAGGCGGCGCCCGCGCACGCCGCGGGCTCTTTCGCGCTGCCCGATCCTTCGGGCGTGACCCTGTTCACGCTCGGCCTAGCTGGGCTGCTCATCGGCCGCAAGTTCGCCGGCAAGCGCAAGGACTGAAGCCTCGGCTTGACCGCGCCCGCGCGGCGAAGCATGGCTGCGGCGATGGCCCAATCGGATAGTCTTGCCCGCCTCGAAGCGGTGATCGCCTCGCGCCGCGGTGCCGATCCGGCATCGAGCTATGTCGCCAAGCTCCACGCTAAGGGCCTGGGCAAGATCGCGCAGAAGCTGGGCGAGGAAGCTACCGAGACGATCATCGCGGCGCTGACCGAAGACCGCCAGGCGCTGGTCGGCGAGGCGGCGGACCTGCTGTTCCACCTCATCGTCCTGCTAGGCGCCAAGGACGTGCCGCTGGCCGATGTCCTCGCCGAGCTCGAGCGCCGCGAGGGCACATCGGGCATCGCGGAAAAAGCCTCACGTCCATCCTAGGGAGCCGTCATGCCGATCGATCCGCGCGAGCCTTACGACGACAGCAACATCTTCGCCCGGATCCTGCGCGGCGAGCTGCCCTGCAACAAGGTCTACGAGGACGACTACGCACTCGCCTTCCACGACATCCGCCCGCAGGCGCCGGTCCACGTGCTGGTCATCCCCAAGGGCGCCTACGTCAGCTGGGACGACTTCACCCTGAAGGCACTCGACGGCGAGATCGCCGGCTTCATGCGCGCCGTCGGCAATGTCACGCGCGAGCTCGGCGTCGATGACCAGGGCTACCGCCTGATGGTCAACATGGGCGGGCACGGCCATCAGGAAGTGCCGCATCTGCACGTCCACATCTTCGGCGGCCGCCAGTTCCGCTTCATGATCGCAGACTAAGGTGCAATCGACATCGACTGAACTCAGTTCGTCACCCCGGACCTGATCCGGGGTCCCGCTTATTGCCTGCGGACGCAAGGTCGAAAAAAGCAGCGGGATCCCGGATCAAGTCCGGGATGACGAGGTTAGTGCAAGGTGATCCTACTCCAACCTCCAACCGCGCCGACGATCCCCGACAATCCGTGCTTCATTTGCTTTCGGCCGAACGGTGACTCTTGCCCTGCGACTCGCCGGGCGGCTAGACACGGCGCGGCATGACGTCGTTCCCCGAACCGAGCAGCGGCCGTTTCGACGGACCCGTGCACCGCTTTGCGGTGCGCGCCTATTTCGAGGACACCGACCTGTCGGGCGTGGTCTATCACGCCAACTACCTGCGCTGGTTCGAGCGCGCGCGGTCCGACATGCTGCGGCTGCTGGGCATAGACCAGCGCGCCGCGCAGGAGGCGGGCGAGGGCGCCTATGCCGTCACCGAACTCAATATCCGCTACCTCGCGCCCGCGCGGCTCGACGATGTCGTGAACATCGAAAGCCGCGCTGAGGAAATCCGCGCCGCGTCCTGCCGGATGCACCAGCGGGCGTTCAGGAACGACACCTTACTCAGCGAGGCCCGGCTTCGTGTCGGCTTCATCAGTCCCTCGGGCCGTCCGCGCCCGCAACCCATCGAATGGCGCCAAGCCTTCGCTTCCGTAGTTTCCGCTCCAGAAGGAACCCCATGACGACTTTGTCCATCCTGGCCGTCGCCGCTGCAGCGGGCGCGCCGACGCATCTCAATCCGATCAAGCTGTTCCTCGATGCCGATATCGTCGTCCAGGTGGTCATGGTCGGGCTGATCCTCGCCTCCGTCTGGGTCTGGGCGATCATCGTCTCGTTCTCGCTGCGCATGGGCAGCGTCCGCCGCCGCTGCGCTGCCTATGAGGAGGACTTCTGGAAGGCGCGCGATTTCGAGGCGTTCCAGGCCGAGCGCGGCAAGGGCGAGGTGCCTTCGGGCAAGGTCGCCGGGGCGGGCTTCGCCGAATGGCGCCGCTCGGCCAGCGGCAAGTCGGTCGACCGCGAGGGCGCGCGCCAGCGGCTGTCGCTGGCGATCGATTCCGCCGTGGCGGAAGAGGCGGACAGCCTCGCCAACCGGCTGAACTTCCTCGCCACCGTCGGTTCGGTCGCGCCTTTCGTCGGCCTGTTCGGCACGGTCTGGGGCATCATGAACAGCTTCTTCCAGATCGGGCAGCAGCAGAACTCGTCGCTGTCGGTGGTCGCGCCGGGCATTTCCGAGGCGCTGTTCGCCACGGCGATCGGTCTGTTCGCGGCGATCCCCGCGGTCATCGCCTACAACCGCTTCTCGCACCGGGTGAACAGCTTCGAGTCTGCGCTGCAGCGCTTCGGGGATCGCTTCCACGCCAGTCTCAGCCGTCAGCTGGAGGGCTGAGCCATGGCCATGGGTCTTTCGGGCGGCCGGGCGCGCGGTCGGCGCGGCAGCCGACGCACGCCGATGGCCGAGATCAACGTCACGCCGCTGGTCGACGTGATGCTGGTGTTGCTGATCATCTTCATGGTCACCGCGCCGCTGCTCAAGGCCGGCGTGCCGGTCGAGCTGCCGGAGAGCCGCGCCAAGGCGCTGTCCGAGGAGAAGCAGCAGATCACCATCAGCGTGTCGCGCGACGGCCAGATCTATCTCGACGACGATCTCGTCGCGCCGGGCGAACTGGCCGACCGGCTCGCGGGCGTCCCGCCGGGGCCCGACGGCAAGCCGCCGCTGGTCACGCTGCGCGCGGACAAGGCGATCGACTGGGGCCGTGCGATGGCGGTGATGGGCGAACTCAACCGCGCCGGCTTTACCTCGATCTCGCTGGTCACGACCGCCACCGCGCAACAGCCCGCGGCAATCGGCGGTTCAGGCACGAGCCAATAGCCAGGTAACGATGGCAGCCACCGCCCTTCGCAGCGAGGAACGCATTGGCCTGGTCGTGGCCATCGTCGCCCATATCGGGCTGGCGGCGCTGTTGCTGTGGCATCCGAACACGACGCCGGCCGTGATGCCGCCCGACCGGATCGAGGTGACGATCAGCGACGATGTGAGCCTGACTTCTACCTCTCCGCAGCCGCAGGCTCAGGCCGCGCCGGACATGGCTCCCGACATTGGCGAACCAGCGCCGCCCGAGCCCCCGGCTGCCCCGCCCGAACCACAGCCCAAGCCGGAGCCGCCGAAGCCCATCGCCAAGCCGCTGCCGCCGAAGCCCGAGCCGCGACCGGTGCCGAGGCCGGTACCGAAGCCGGTGGCGCGCCCCGAGCCGCCACGGCCGGTTGCGCGTCCGGCGCCGCGGCCGAACCCCGCGCCAGCGGTCAAGCCCGCTGCGAAGCCGGCGACGAACCCGGCTCCGCGGCAGAGCGTCGCGGACGCCTTCAAGTCGACCACGACTCCCGGCGGCACCAAGGTCGGCGCGGACTTCCTCAAGGGCGTTCAGGGCGCCCAGGCCAACGGCCCCGCGCGCACGCCGCCCGCCGCGACGATCGGCCCCGCCGTGCGGTCGGGGCTGGTCGGCGCGATTACGCGGCAGCTCAAGCCGCGCTGGGCCGCTCCCCAGGGCGCCGATGCCGACAAGCTGGTGACGGTCCTTACCTGGAACCTCAACCGGGACGGCTCGCTCGCCGGCTCGCCGCGCCTGGTGCGGCAGGAGGGGATCACCGATGCCAATCGCGCGCAGGCAGCGCTTCATGCCGAACGGGCGATGCGTGCCGTGCAGCTCGCCGCGCCGTTCCAGCTGCCGGACGAGTATTACAATATTTGGAAGCAGGTAACGATCCGCTTCGACAAGGGGCTTTCGCAATGACACTTCGTTTTTCGCTGCTCGCAGCAACCGCGCTTGTCCTGGCAGGGCACGCTTCGGCCCAGCCCGCGACTGCGCCTGCCGGCGGCGTGTCCGGGCAGCCTGCTGCGCCGACCGAGGACGAGGGCCTTACCGGCACCGTCTCCGACGATTCGGCCTGGCAGGACCTCGGCATTGCCATCACCGCTTTCGCCACCGACCAGGACCTGCCGACGAAGACCAATGCCGGCTCCACCGCCTCGCTCGGCCGCGCCCTGTCGGACGTGATCTCGGCGGACCTGCGCAACAACGGCCTGTTCAAGCCGACCGGCCCGGCGGGCCTGCCGCAGCCGGGCTATCCGCAGGTCCAGTCGCCCGACTATCCGGTCTGGTCAGCGCGCAGCGCAGAGATGCTGGTGCAGGGCTATGTCCGCGCCAATCCGGCCGGCGATCTGACGGTCGGCTGCTATCTCTACGACGTCCAGCTCAAGCAGCAGCTCGCCAAGGGCGGCTGGCAGGTGAGCCCGAGCGACTGGCGGCGGGCGGCGCACAAGTGCTCGGACATGGTCTATTCGCGCCTGTCGGGCGAGAGCCCGTTCTTCGACAGCAAGATCGCCTATATCGCCGAGACCGGCCCGAAGAACCGGCGGATGAAGCGCCTCGCGATCATGGATTCGGACGGCGCCAACCACCGCTATCTGACCAGCGGCCAGGCGACCGCGCTGACCCCGCGCTATTCGCCCGACTACAAGAAGCTCCTCTACCTGTCGTATCTCAACGGCAATCCGCGGATTTACGTCTATGATCTGGCGACGAACACCCAGCGGCTGATCACTCAGAACTCCTACCCGACCTTCGCGCCGCGCTGGTCGCCCGATGGCCAGTGGATCCTCTATTCGATGGCGATCGCGGGCAATACCGACATCTACAAGATCTCGGCCGCGGGTGGCGGCTCGCCGCAGAAGCTGACCGACAGCCCCGGCCTCGACGTCGGCGGCTCGTTCTCGCCCGATGGCACCAAGATCGTGTTCGAAAGCGACCGCTCGGGCAGCCAGCAGGTCTATGTGATGAACGCCGACGGTTCCGACCAGAAGCGCATCACCTTCTTCGGCGGCCGCTCGGCGACGCCCGAATGGAGCCCGCGCGGCGATCAGATCGCCTTCACCCACATCGCCGGCAACCTGCGCATCGCGGTGATGAGCCCCAGTGGCGGGAGCATGCGTTATCTGACCGACGGCTGGCAGGATGAAGCGCCGACCTGGGCGCCGAACGGCCGCATCATCCAGTTCTTCCGCACCGAGAAGAACAGCGGCAAGGCGTCGATCTGGCAGGTCGACCTGACGGGCCGCAACGAGCGCCGGCTGCCGACCCCGGCCGATGCCTCCGACCCCGCCTGGGGGCCGATCCAGCAGTAACCGCTGGGCACCAACCTTTGGTTCATGTGTTACGGACTACACACAAGGCTTGCCTGCGCTTTAAACAGACGATGAAGGAGATTGCGATGATTGGGCGAATGAAACTGGGCACGGCTGCCGTCATGATCGCCGGATCGCTGGCACTGTCGGCCTGCGCCAGCAAGGCGCCAAAGCAGTTGCCGCCGGAGCCGAGCGGCGTCGCCACGACCACCGAGGATACCACCGGCACGCGTGTGATCCCGGGCAGTCAGGCCGATTTCGTCGCGACGATGCAGGGCCAGGACACGATCTATTTCGATACCGACCGCTACGACATCGACTCGACCGACCAGGCCGCTCTGGCGAGCCAGGCGCAGTGGCTGCTGCGCTATCCCAGCAAGCGCGCGACGGTCGAAGGCCACGCCGACGAGCGCGGCACGCGCGACTACAACCTCGCCCTGGGTGAGCGTCGGGCCAATTCGGCGAAGAACTATCTGGTCAGCCTGGGCGTCGATGCCTCGCGGCTGACGACGGTGTCCTATGGCAAGGAGCGCCCGGTCGCGCTTGGTTCGGACGAGGCGTCCTGGGCCAAGAACCGCCGCGCGGTTACCGTCACCATCGATTGATCGAAGACCCGGTCGTCCCGGGCTGCGTCCGGGACGACCGTCAGCGCGCGATCGGCAGCAGCGACGAGGGCCGCGGCAGTTCCGGCGCGGAAATCTCCAGCGGGCTGGCGAACGCGGCGTCCGTGGGCGCCAGCGCTTCGCGCGCGAGGTGGGCGCCGAACAGCACGTAGGTCGCCATCATCAGGATGGAGAACGCTGCCGATACCGCCAGTTGCTTGCTCATCATTCGCCTCGATTGCTCAGTATGGCTACTATAAGGTAGGTTAGTAGATATTGCAATGCAGCAGATAGCTCCGCGCGAGTTAATCTTTGCTGAAGCAGGTTCAAGCCTTGCGCTTGCTAGGCCTGGCCGATTATCTGCGTTTAATGAACCGCGCCCGCCGATCGAACGACTGGGGATTCCCCCGATGGCGCGGCTACGAGAGCGGTCGCGAGGCCGCGAAGATCCGCCTTTGCGATCGCCACGGCTGCACTGATCCCGGCGACTGCCCCGCGCCGAAGACGCCTAACAGCCCGGATCGCTGGTATTTTTGCCAGAAGCACGCCGCCGAATACAACCAGGGCTGGGACTATTTCGAGGGCCTGACCAAGGAAGAAGCAGCCGCGCGCGAGGCCACGGAGAATCGCGACAACTCGGGCTACCGCGAATCGGCGCACTATGCCTGGACCGGTCCGGGCGATGGCAGCCGCAGCCGCGACGAGATGCGCGCGCTCGAACTGCTGGGGCTCGAGGCCGATGCCGATTTCGACGCGGTGAAGAAAGCCTGGCGCACCAAGGCCAAGGAAGTCCACCCCGACGTGCGCCCGAACGATGCCGAGGCGGCCAAGGCCTTCCAGGCGCTGCAGCTCGCCTACGAAGTCCTGCGCGCCGCCGAGGAGCGGCGCGAGTGGAAGGGCTGAGCTAGGCTGCTCCGCTCGGTGCCGTAGTGACTGGCACCGTTTCCTCGAACACCATCGCCACATGGCTCGGCTCTCGCCCCTTGCCTAGTATCAGCAGCAGCGAGGCGCCGACCAGCACGCCGATCCCGGCGATGATCAGGTAGAGGTCGTAGCCGCCGGTCCTTTCCATCGTGATCCCCAGCAGCAAAGCGCCCGAAGCGGTGGAGAACGAGGTGCAGAAGGTCAGCAGGCCCATGACCGAGCTGTAGACGTCGACGCCGAAGTGCCGCGCGACGAGGAAGCCGATGATGTCACCTTCGGCACCGAAGGAAAACCCGATGCAGAACACGGCGAAGGTCAGGACCGCCGGCGCATCCCAGCTCGAAGCAATGATGAACAGCCCGACGCTCGGCAGGCCGAGCGTCACGAAGGAGACCAGATCGGCGCGGTAGCGATCGAGCGAGACACCCGCGACAAAACGCCCCGCCAGCATGCCGATCGACATCGTCGCCAGCATCACGCCGGCGCCTTCGCCGCTGACGCCGTTGGCCAGCATCAGCAGCTTCAGCTGCACGAGCATGATCGTCGCCGGCAGGTTGCACAGCAGCATCGCGCCGACCAGGCACCAGAAGGCGGTCTTGCGGAAGATCACCGGATAGTCATCGCGCGCACGGCGCTTCGGTCGGGTCGATGCCGCAGCCTCTGCCTTCGCCGCCTTGCGTTCGGGCGGGATCAGCAGGAAGACGATGACCCCCGCGATGGCTCCGAAGATCGCCAGGGCCTGGTAGCTCGCCTGCCAGCCATGGACCTCGACATAGTGATTGAGCACGGGCCCCATGATGATGCCCGACACGGCCGGGCCGGAAGCGGCGATGGCAAGCGCAAGGCCGCGCGCCTTCTCGACATGCTGCACGACCAGTCGGGTATAGACCGTCGACGTCGTCGTCACGCAGAGCAGGCTCTGGATGAAGAAGATGGCGACGTAGGTCGAAAGCTTCCCGTCCATCAGGCTGTAGGCGAGATAGGCGAGCGGCAGCGTCGTCATGCCGATCAGTGCGGTGAAGCGTACGCCGAGCACGTCGGCCAGGCGCCCGATGATCGGGAAGGCGAAGGACGTGAACAGCGCGATGCTGCCGACCTTGGCAAAATCGGCCGGCGACCAGTGGTTGCCGGCAATCAGCGAGGGGGCGAGCGCGGTAGTCACCGGGCCGGCCATCGACATTCCCGTCGCCAGACCGAGCGTCGCTGCAAGCAAGGGGCGCCAGGCAGCGCGCAATTCGGCCAGATAGGTGATGTCTCTCTCCCGGAACTGAACCTGTGTTCAGCGCCGTCCCTAGGCGGGCATTGCGCGCAGGGTCAAGCGAGAGTCTGTATCAGGGAAGCGGCGTTCCTCCCCGGCGCTGGACCCAGCGCCGGGAGGAACCGCCAAACCTTACTTCGGCGCCAGCACCATCAACATCTGGCGGCCTTCCATGCGCGGATAGGCCTCGATCTTGGCGACTTCGGCGACGTCGTCCTGGACGCGCTTGAGCAGCGCCATGCCGAGGGCCTGGTGCGAGAATTCGCGGCCGCGGAAGCGCAGGGTGACCTTCACCTTGTCGCCTTCCTCGATGAAGCGGTTCACCGCCTTCATCTTGGTTTCATAATCGTGGTCGTCGATGTTCGGACGCATCTTGATCTCCTTGATCTCCTGCGTCTTCTGCGACTTGCGCGCGAGGTTGGCCTTCTTCTGCGCCTCGTAGCGGAACTTGCCGACGTCGAGGAACTTGCACACCGGCGGATCGGCGTTGGGGGAGACCTCGACCAGGTCCAGGCCGACTTCGGCCGCCTGCTCGATCGCCTCACGGGTATACATGACGCCGAGATTCTCGCCGTCACCGTCGATCACGCGGACCTTGTCGGCTTGAATCATGTTGTTGTAGCGCGGCCCGCTCTTGACGGGCGGGGTCATCATGCGCCGGGGTGGGGGGTGCTATAGTCTATTCTCCATGAAAGCTTATCCGCGCGTCCTTAGTGCGATTCGTGCGGGCAAGCAAAGTGGGAATTATCGGCCGAACAACAAGATCTGCCAATCAGGCGGCGGCGCGCCACAATGGGTATTGAAGCAGTTTACCGCGCGCAGGAACCAGCGCGTCGATCGAGCGCGCGGGCTGCATCGCCGAGAGGATCGCCGGATCGGCCGCGTCCATCCCGCCGGTCAGCGCACCGAAGGCGGGCAGGATCAGCCGCTGTTCGCTCATCACCGCGCAGGGCCGGGCGATTCGCCGTCCGCGTGCAGAGAGGGTGAGGCGCGGGTGGAAATGGCCCGATAGCTCGGGCCGGCTTTCACCGCCCTGCGCCTTGTGCCGCAGGACGAGGCCGCCCGCGGAAATCTCCTCGGCCAGGGAGCCGCCGGCGATTTCGTCGTTGCCCGAATCGTGGTTGCCGGTGATCCAGACCCAGTCGAGCGCGCGGGTCAGCGCCGCGAGCATTCCCGCGGCGTGCGGGTCGAGCCGGGCCACACCCTTGGCGTCATGGAAATTGTCGCCCAGCGCATAGACGCGCCGTGCTCCCGTTTCGCGCACCGCGAGTGCGAGCCGCTCGAGCGTCTCGCGGCTGTCGTAGGGGGGCAGCATCTGGCCGTGGGTGGCGTAGAAGCTCGCCTTTTCGAGATGCAGGTCGGCGACCAGCAGCGCAGCTTCGCGCGGCCAGAACAGCGCGCGACCTTGCGCCAGCCGCATTTCCTCACCGGCGAACGAAAAGGGAACCATGCACTGCACTTGCCGCAGGCCCCGGCTTTTGGCAAGCGCAGCGCGTGTCGGTTCGTCGCCTTTGACCGGCGTCAAAGCGAACGATGCGACAGACAGCAAAGAAGGCACCATGACCGACTGGACTCCCTATAACGCCCGCGCCCGCACCTGGTTCGAGACTCTCCGCGATTCGATCTGCGCCGAGTTCGAGGCGATCGAGCGCGAGGCCGGTAGCGATTCCGCTTTCGTTTATACGCCATGGCAGCGCGCCGCGGTGGAAGGCGGTGAGGCTGGCGAGACGGGCGGCGGCGTGCGCGGCGTCATGAAGGGCCGCGTGTTCGAGAAGGTCGGGGTCAACGTTTCGACCGTCGTCGGCGATCTCGCGACGGACTTTGCCGGCACGATCAACGGCGCCTCAGCCGATCGGCCAGCCTTTTCGGCCACGGGGATCAGCCTCGTCGCACATATGGCCAATCCGCACGTACCGGCGGTCCACATGAACACGCGCTTCCTGACGACGACCAAGGCCTGGTTCGGCGGGGGCGCCGATCTCAATCCGCCGATCCCCTATGACGAGGATACGGCCGAGTTCCATGCGGAGTTCAAGAACGCCTGCGATGCCCACGAACCGGGAGACTACGACCGGTTCAAGAAGTGGGCCGACGACTATTTCTACATCCCGCACCGCAAGGTGCACCGCGGTGTCGGTGGCATCTTCTACGACCACCTCGAATGCGCCGGTCCCGAGGCCTGGGAAGCGAACTTTGCTTTCACCAAGGCGGTGGGCGAGGCTTTCCTCGCGGTCTTCCCCAGACTGGTGCGCCGGCGGATGGGCCTGGAATTCACGCCGGCCGAAAAGCTCCAGCAGCTCGAATGGCGGGGGCGCTATGCCGAATTCAACCTGGTCTACGATCGCGGCACGCTGTTCGGCCTCAAGACCGGTGGCAATATCGACGCGATCCTGATGAGCCTGCCGCCTGAAGCGGTCTGGAGCTAGATTTCGTCGCCGGAAAAAGGCGGTCTGTCCCGATACGGAACCGTTTTGGCTGAATATGACGGTGTATATCGACCGATATGACGGATTTCGCCAATCGTACATTGGGGCGATTTCATATAGATGACACGAAGCTGAGATAGTCAGTCATTCAACGAAGAAAAAATTCGTACCTTCCGGGAACCATCGCCGAACTGCGGTGTTATCGCGAAAGGGCCGAGTGCGGGGCTCGGATGCGGCAGGCGTTTTCAAGCGCTGAAGTTGCGTGCGATTTCCGCTAATGATCCTTAGTTGCAAAAAAATAAACGTTTCTCGTCAGGCGTTTGCATAGGCGCGGGTGGAAGAAATGGGTCGCTCCAAGTTGGTATTTGACAAGGGAGCAGTACGTGAACTTCATCCAGCGCATTCCGGCATTGACCAACCGTGAATTGCAAATTCTCGAGCTCGTCGCCGTAGGCAAGTCCGCCAAGGAAGTCGCTCAAGAGTGCGACATCGCCCCCCGCACCGTCGAATGCCACCTCGACACGATGCGTCTCAAGCTGCAGGCCCGTAACCGCACCCACATGGTTGCCATCGCGATCGCCTCGAACCTGCTGTCGCGCTGCAAGATCGTGTTCGAGCCGCGCCCCTTCAGCGTCGTTCCGGCCTCGGCCAGTGCAGCCTAGGTGGGGTGCCTAGTCCCCGGGCTGCTGCATCAGTGCGGTCACGCGCCGGCCGAGCTCTTCCACGGCGAAGGGCTTGGTCAGGACTTCCATGCCGCGCTCGATGTGGCCGTGGTTGAGCACGGCGTTTTCGGCATAGCCCGTGACGAAGAGTATCCGCAGGCCTGGGCGTAGCATCCGCGCCGCTTCGGCCACCTGGCGGCCATTGAGCCCGCCCGGCAGGCCGACATCGGTGACCAGAAGGTCTATCTCGGGCGTAATCTCGAGCAGCTTCAGCCCCGACGGCCCATCGCTTGCTTCGAGGCAGGCGTAGCCCAGATCTTCCAGCGCATCGACCATCAGCATCCGTACCATCGGCTCGTCGTCGATCACAATCACGGTCTCGCCGGTGCGCGGCGCGGACGCTGTCCCCTTGTCCGCCGGCTGCACTTCGTCGGCCGGACCATCGTGGCGCGGCAGGTAGATGCAGACCATCGTGCCCTGGCCGATCTCCGAATAGATACGGACATGGCCGTGGCTCTGGCGGGCGAAACCATAGACCATTGACAGGCCGAGGCCGGTTCCCTGACCGATCGGCTTGGTCGTGAAGAAGGGATCGAATACGCGTTCGATGTTCTCCTTCTCGATGCCCGTGCCGGTGTCGCTGGTGCAGATCGTCACGTACTGGCCGGGTTCGAGCCGGTGCTCGGCCGCGGTGCGCGCGTCGATCCAGCGGTTGGCGGTCTCGATCGTAATCGTGCCGCCGTCGGGCATCGCATCGCGCGCGTTGATGCACAGGTTGAGCAACGCATTCTCGAGCTGGTTGTCGTCGACCAGCGTGGCCCAGAGGCCGCTCGCGGCAATTGTCTCGACGTGGATGGCCGGGCCCACGGTGCGCCGCACGAGCTCGGCCAGGTCCTGGAGCAGCGCGTTGACCACCAGCGGCTTGGGCGACAGGTTCTGCCGGCGCGAGAAAGCGAGCAGCCGGTGGGTCAGCGCGGTGGCGCGGCGCGCGGCGCCCTGGCCGGCGGAAAGGTAGCGCTCGACATCCGACGTTCGGCCCTGCGCCAGCCGCGTGCCGATCATTTCAAAAGCGCCCGAGATCCCTGCGAGCAGGTTGTTGAAGTCATGCGCCAGGCCACCGGTTAGCTGGCCGACGGCTTCCATCTTCTGCGCCTGGCGCAGCGCTGCCTCGGCCTCCTCGCGCTCGGCGAGCGCCTGGGCGATGCGGGCCTCCAGCGTCTCGTTGAGTTCACGCGCGACCCGCTCCGCCTCGACGCGGGCGCTGACGTCCTTGAACAGCACCGCGACCTGGTTTTCCGCGCCAGTGCCGACGCGATAGGCGGAGACCTCGATGTGGTGGCCGGTCTCCATGATCTCACGTTGGAAGCGGATCGGCTGGCCGGTCTTCAGGACCGTGCCGTAAGTATCGACCCAACCATCCGCCTCGTCGCCGACGAGGTCCCGGACGCGCATGCCGATGACGTTCATCAAGCCGGCGTTACGCTCGTAGGCGGCGTTCGCTTCGACATGGACATAGTCGCTCAGCGGGCCGTGCGGACCGTCGACGAACTCGATGATGCAGAAGCCCTCGTCCATCGATTCGAACAGCGTGCGATAGTGCTCCGCACTGCCCGACAGACTTGGCATCCCTTGACCCTTCGTGTCCTAACGCGCGCTTCGCACACAATCCGTGGCAAAACGACCGGAGCGGCGATTTGTGCCACTCCGGTGCCTGCAGAACAACGAAATAGGCTTTACTTTACGTCCCAGACCAGCGGCAGGTTGCGGATCGACATCAGGCCCGGGAACACCGCGGTATCGGCGCCCGGTTTCGGCCGGAACTCGGGGATGCGCTTGAACCACTCGTCGAGCAGCAGGCGCAGCTCGCGCCGGGCCAGGTGTCCGCCGAGGCACGAGTGGACGCCGGCGACCAGCGTGAAGTGGCGGTTGCCCTTGCGGGTGGGATCGAACTCGCGCGGATTTTCGAAACGGGTGGGGTCGAAATTACCCGCGGGGTTGAGGCACGAGAAGCTGTCGCCGGCCTTGATCTGCACGCCGTGCCATTCGAAGTCCTTGGTCGCGCGCCGGGCCGAGGACAGGATCGGCTGGGTCCGCAGGAATTCCTCGACCGCGCCGTTGATCAGTTCGGGGTTGTTGCGCAGCATCGTCTGGATTTCGGGCTGCAATGCCATGCGGCGGAACATCTGCGCGATCGTCGCGGCGACGGTGTCGAGCCCGCCGAGCCAGAGGAACCAGACCATGCCGATCTTCTCGTCGTCGGTGAAGGTACGGCCCTTGATGTTGCCGTTGACGATCAGCGAGGTGAGGAACTGGTCCGGGTTCTTCTCCTTTTCGGCGATGAACCCGCGCAGGAAATCGAGCACGCTTTTCAGCGCCCACTGCATCTTCTCGAGGCTGCCCGAATGGAGGATGTTCCATTCCCATTCGAGGAAGTCGTCGAACATGTCCTTGGGAAAGCCCATCATCCCCATGAAGATGCGCACCGGGAACACGCGGGCGAAATCCCACGCCATGTCGACCTCGCCCTTGTCGGCGATCTCGCCGATCATCTCGTCGAGGACCTCGCGGATCATCGGCTCCATCACGCGGGTGATCGTCGCCGGGCCGAGGAACTGGGTGAGGAACATGCGGTAGGGCGTGTGCTCGGGCGGATCGAGGCCCAGCGGGATCGAGGGGAAGGTTTCGCCGATCAGCCGCTGGAACTCGGCCGTGCCCTTGTTGGAGAAATGGTCGTTATCGCAATAGACGCGGTCGATGTCCTCGTAGTGGCTCACCACCCAGTTGCCGGTGGCCGAGCCGCCGGCGATCGCGCCGAGGCCGCCGCCGGCGGGCTTGTTATAGAGCAGCCGCGGCACGTCCTGGCCGTTCAGCCACTGGAACGGCTCGTAGGGATCGACCAGGTCGTTGGGCACGTTGCCCATGGCGAAGGAGATGTCGACGATCCGGTCCTTGGGCACGTGCGGTGGCGCCTCGGGATAGTCGACGCGGATCTCGTCCAGCTTGGTGGGCCAGGCGGTGGCGACGTTGCTCTCAGACATGCTCATCTCCCTAATCGCTCGTCCATGCCACCAAGCCGCAGGATCGGCAATCGGATGAAGGCTTGCAGCGCTTTCCTTCGCCGGAGCGATGGAAGCGGTTTTATTGAAAGGCGGCGGCTGGCGGTGCGGCCTCGTCGCGCGGGTGCAGGCGGATGAACGGCAACCCGAGCAGGCCGGCCACCGCAAGGCCACTGAAGGTCCAGAAGATCCCGGTATAGCTGCCGGTAAGGTCGAAGATCAGGCCGAACAGCGGCGGCGTCGCCAGCAGGGCGATGAGGATCGTCCCCGACAGCAGTCCCATGGCGCGGCCGACGGCACGCTGGCCGAAGACGCGCGGCGCGAGGAAGCTCTCGGCCGGCACCATCATGCCGCCGAACAGGCCGATGCAGGCCACGCCCGCCGCGATCGCGCCGTAGCCAAGGCTCGCCTGCGTCAGCACGGCAATGCCGACGCCGAAGCCGCCGAGCGCGACCGACATCAATGCGCGCGGCCCGACGCGGTCGGCGAGCGCGGCGAAGCCGAGCTTGGCGATGAAGCCGCAGCCGGCATAGACCGAGATCAGCGTCGCCGCGGTCGTAGGCGCGATCCCGGCGTCGATCGCCAGCGGGGCGAGGTTGGTGACCATGCCCTTCATGCCCGCGGTGACGATGGCGACCGTTGCGGCGATCATCCAGAAGGCCGGATCGGTCAGGATCTCGCGCGCCGAGATCGGCGCCTTGGCAAGCTCGGCCCGGGCAAGATCGGACGGCACTGCCGCGCCATCGGGATTGAGCCCCCGGAGCGAGGGATGGTCGACCACCAGCAGCGTCGCCGGCACGGTCCATACCACCAGGACAACCGCCAGCAGCTGCAATGCCTGGCGCCAGGCATAGGCGTCGAGCAGGCCCTGGATGATCATGGGGAATACAGAATCCGCCTGCGGCGATGCCGGCAATGGCGATGCCGATCGCACGCCCGCGCAAGTCGGCGAACCAGCGCGAAAGCAGCACGGTGATCGCCAGGGGCCCGATCAGGACGTTGGCCGGCGCGATCAGCAGGCCGAAGATCACCAGGACCTGGGTGAAAGTGGCGGCGAAGGAGATGGCCGCATAACCGGCGGCGAGCAGGAGCCCCCCCGGCAATCATCAGCCTGCGCACCGAGACGCGGTCCATCAGGTTGCCTAGCAGCGGCATCAGCACGGCACTCGCCCCCGAATAGACCGTCATCGCCAGCATCAGCACCATGCGGCTCGGCTGGAATTCCTTGGCCAGCGGCACCGCGACGATCGAATAGGTCGAGGCGATCATGCCCGTGGCGGAGAGCAGCAGGAAGCAGATGCCAACCTGGCGCCATCCGACGGCGAAGGATGCGGGCATGGGTGTTCTCTCCGGGCGATTGCTTGTTGTCGCCATCGCTGTGCCAGAGTCAGCCGTGCGCGCAAACGGTTTCCTGCGTCCGCCCGGCTGGTATCGAGATGCCTAACTGCGGCCGAGCCCTGCGAGCGGGGATACTTGGGGCATGCCCGGCACCAGTTGGAGCGAGCCAGGCAGGAACGGCTTGTCCGCAATCGCGATCGCCGGCGGCGCGAGCGCTGCGGTAAGTCCCGGCAAGGCAGCAGGCGCCTTGGCAACGGAGATGTTCGAGCTTTCGGCTACGGTCAGTTGCAGCTCGCTGACGATGCGGCCGGCTTCCTCGTCGTCCGGTTGAAGCTCGGCGACCTTGCTCCAGGCAGCAAGCGCAGGCTTGAGCTCGCCGAGCGCCTGATGTGCGCGGCCCAGCCATTTCCAGGCATTGTTGCCGCGCGGCTCGGCCTCGACCGAGCGCGTCAGCCAAGGCACCGCACCTTCGAAGTCACCCTTGCGGGCCAGCAGTCGGCCCAGACGATAGAGCGTCAAGGCGTGATCGGGCGCTGTGTCGAGGATCTGCCGGAAGGCCATTTCGGCCTCGGCATACTCGCCCTTGTCGTCGAAGCCGTTGGCCAGGTCGACTGATTTTTCAAGGCTCCTGGGATCGAGGCCATCGTTGATGTTCCGCCCATCGTTCGTCCGCATCGAGCAGGCATGCATATGGGCTTCGCGCGTGGCGAAATGATACTTGTAGGGCTCGTTGCCGCGCAGAAAATCGTAGATCCGAAAGCCGTGCGCGATGGCATGGCGAATGCTGAAGGCGTGCAGGAGGTAGCCCGAAGGAAGCTCGGAAAAGCTCTCGTCGCGGCCGGTTATGAGGAAGTGCAGCGACCCTTTGCATTCATCGACCAGCGTGGCGAGGATCGCGACCGGCCGGTCTCCGTCCCAGAACACCGGCATGAACAGATTGCCGGCTCGTGCCGTGCGCTGGAGCATGCCGCGGTTAAGCATGATGATCTCATCGGTACGCTCGCCTTTGGCCGGCTCCCATTTTATGCGCCACTGGGCAAGCAGGGTGTCGATCATAGCGAACTGAGCTTCGCCTTCGACAATCGTGATGCGGTATTGTTCGCCGTTATCGACCTTCTTGAGTAGCCGCCGGATCTTCTGTCGGTTGTTCGAGCTGAGCAGGGCGAGATAGGCATCCCAGTCGTCAGGAAGATCGGCCGCCGGGCAGATGCCGTTGTCGAGCTTGGTCCGGCCTTGAAGATAACTGATCGACTTGTGGACGAACCGACGCTTGCCGAAGGTCTTGAAGAACAACTTCCGTCTGCGGTCCGACATCATCAGGCATTCGAGCTTGAATTCGGCCCAGTGGAGATCGCGCTTGATATGCGCCGCGAGCAGGGGAAGAACTTCTTCCTCGACCTCTGGCCGGCACAACAGGCCGGTATAATCCGAGAAGTAACTGCCCGCAGGCAGGAGCTCGTTATAGAGGCCGACCTTCTTGTCGAATTTGGCGCGCATTCGCAGCGGAAGGAAGGCGATATAGTCCGGGCTCTCTGCGGTCTCCTTGACGGCCAGGATGAACCAGACCCCCGGGGTGAATTTCAGCCAATCATCAAGCCATTGATGGGTGAGGAAGAAATTGGCTTCCGGGTCGGCCGCATAGACGGCGGCCCAGGCGTCACGAACAGCATGAAACTCTTCGAAGGTTTCGATCGAACCGATGTGCATGGCGACTCTTCCCCCTAAGTCGAATTTCGCCCAAATTAGGTAGAATTGGAAGGATCTTCTGTCGTCCCATTTGGGAGCAGCAAGTTCCGTGATTGTACGTAAGTAAAAATTCGACGATATATTCATTGAGGAAGTCTGGAATTTTGGGGCGGACGTGCGGCCGTTCGTCTCGTGGTGCCGCCAGGCCACGCCAGGCAAACCGCCGCGCGCTTAGCCCTTGCCCTTTGCCCCCATCTCCGCCCATCTAGGCAGGGAATGCTGCGTCAGTACGAACTTGTCGAACGTGTGAAGGCCTACGATCCCGATGCGGACGAGGCGATGCTGAACCGTGCCTATGTCTATACCGTCCAGAAGCACGGTACCCAGAAGCGCGCTTCGGGCGATCCTTACTTCAGCCATCCAATCGAAGTCGCGGGGCTAATGACCGAGCTCAAGCTCGACCAGGAGACGATCGTCACCGCGCTGCTCCACGACACGGTCGAGGATACGCTGGCGACGATCGACGAGGTCGAGAGCTATTTCGGGCCCGAGATCGCCCGGCTCGTCGACGGCGTCACCAAGCTCTCGAAGATCGAGACGCTGACCGAAAGCGAACGCGCCGCCGAGAACCTGCGCAAGTTCTTCCTCGCCATGAGCGAGGACCTGCGCGTCCTGCTGGTGAAGCTGGCCGACCGGCTCCACAACATGCGCACGCTCCATTTCATCAAGAGCGAGGAGAAGCGCCGCCGCATCGCCCGTGAGACGATGGATATCTACGCGCCGCTCGCCGAGCGCGTCGGCATGTACGAATATATGCGCGAGATGCAGCTGCTGGCCTTCGAGCAGATCGAGCCCGAGGCCTATGCCACGATTACCGGCCGGCTCGCGCAGATCCGCAGCCAGGAAGGCAGCCAGGTCGGCGCGATCGCCTTCTCGATCAAGCAGGCGCTGGCCGAGGCTGGGCTGAAGGTCGAGGTCTCGGGCCGCGAGAAGCACCCCTATTCGATCTGGAAGAAGATGGCCGAGCGCCATGTGACCTTCGAGCAGATCACCGATATCATGGCCTTCCGCGTGCTGACCGACGATCCGGCGGACTGCTACAAGGCGCTCGGCGTGCTCCACCAGACCTGGCAGATGATCCCCGGCCGGTTCAAGGACTACATCTCCACGCCGAAGACCAACGGCTACCGCTCGCTGCACACGGCGCTGATCTATGAGAACTCGATGCGCGTCGAAGTGCAGATCCGCACGCGCGACATGCACCGGACCAACGAATACGGCCTCGCCGCACACTGGGCTTACAAGCAGAACGGCACTCGGCCCGACGGCGAAGTGGGCTGGCTGCGCGACCTGATCGAGATCGTCGACGCCAGCCACGACGCCGAGGAACTGCTCGAGCATACGCGCCTGGCGATCTACCAGGACCGCATCTTCGCCTTCACCCCCAAGGGCGCGCTGCACCAGCTGCCCAAGGGTGCGACGCCGGTGGATTTCGCCTATGCGGTCCACACCAATCTCGGCAATGCCGCGGTCGGGGCCAAGATCAACGGGCGGCATGTGCCGCTGCGCACGCCGCTTAACAACGGCGACGTGGTCGAGATCATCAAGAGCCGCAATGCGCAGCCGCAGCTCTCGTGGCTGGGCTTCGTCGTCACCGGCAAGGCCCGGGCGGCGATCCGCCGCGCGGTGCGCGCGAAGGAATTGCAGGAAATCGCCGCGATCGGCCGCAAGCTGTTCGAGGAGATCGTCGAGCGCCTGCCGACCAAGATCGGCAAGAAGGCGATCGCCGACGCGGTCAAGCGCCTGGGCTTCGCGCGCGAGGAAGAGATGATGGCCGCGATCGGCACGGCGAAGCTGTCCGACCGCGAGGTGATGGAAGCGCTCGTCCCCGGCAGTGCCGCCAACCTGACCGATCCCGACGACTGGCCCAAGCAGGAACGCGCGATCTCGATCCGCGGGCTGACCCCGGGCATGGCCTTCCACCTTGCCGATTGCTGCCACCCGGTGCCGGGCGATCGCATCGTCGGCCTGCGCCAGCCGGGCAAGGGCGTCGAAGTGCACACGATCGACTGCATGAGCCTGGCCAACGGCGTCGATGCCGATTGGCTCGACCTGTCCTGGGGCGAGCGTTCGACCGGTGCGGTCGGGCGGCTGCGCATCGTGCTCTACAACCGGCCGGGCACTCTGGCCGAAGTCACCGCGATCTTCGCCAACAACCGCGCCAATGTCACCGACCTCCACATGATCCAGCGCGACGATCCGTTCGGCACCTACGAGGTCGATCTCGAGGTCAAGGACGTCGCCCACCTGACCCGCATCATCAGTTCGCTGCGTGCCAGCGAGGCCGTGGCCGAGGCCGAACGAATCTGAAGCCGCACCGCTTGCGCCGCAGCAAAGGTGCGGCTAGGGCGCTTCGCCTGTCCAGAGCATGCGGAGCGGTGGCCGAGTGGTCGAAGGCGCTCGCCTGGAAAGTGAGTATACGTCAAAAGCGTATCGAGGGTTCGAATCCCTCCCGCTCCGCCACCGGTCTGTCCTCGGCGCGATCCCATGCGGATCGCTCTGAACGGCGCGGATAGAGAAAGTCGCCGGGCTGCGGCTGTTTCTTCGATCGCTTTTAGTTGTCTGCTGCGCTTGGCCGCCTTGGCGTGCGCCGGGGCTCGCGGAACTGCGCCACTTTGGCCGGCAGCTCGCTCGGATATAGACTCAGCCTGTGTCATCCAGGACTGATGGTGCGGTCGAGAAGACTCGAACTTCCACGGGCTTTCGCCCACAACGACCTCAACGTTGCGCGTCTACCAATTCCGCCACGACCGCTAAATCATCGGGCTGCCAGTGCGGCCCGGGTGGGGTAGGAGCGCGCCCTTAGCAAAGGGAATCGGGGGCTGCAAGCGGTGAGTCAGGGTATTTGGCTTCCAGCGTGAGCTGGCCGAAAATTAGCCGGGCTTCCAGCCGATTTCGGCGATACGGGCGGTCTTGGGCACGTCGGTCACGGCTTCGTTGACCGTCATGCTCTCGCCCGGAGCCAGCACGCGCTTGGGCGGGGCGACTTCGTAGGAATAAACGATCCGCTCGCGCCCGTCGCGCAAGACGATGAGGATGGTCGGCACCGCCCGGCGTGTCTGGCCGACATTGGTCACCGTGCCGCTGGCACCGAAGAACTCGGTGCCGTTGGGCAGGGTGCGGCGGTCCTGCCGGTTGGGCGGGAAATCGAGCACGAGGTCGGGCTCGGCCTGGCCGAATGTCGCGCGGGCGAGCGGCACCCAGTCGGGCAGGCCGAATTTCGCAACCGCCGCGACGGCACCGAGCGCGACCACAGCGAAGAGCGCGGCCGCCATGGTCCACATCCGAAGGCGGTTGCGCCGCGGGCGGAACGGCGGCTCGAAATCGAAGCTCGACCGGCTCTCGTCGAAATAGGGATCGCTGGGGGGTTCGGTGTAGGTCGGCTCGGACTCGTCGGCGAGCGACTGGAACCGCGGCTCGGGCGTTCCTGCGGGCGACCAGCTCGCCGGTGCAGGATCCGGCTCGGGCGCGGCCCAGGCCGGTGGTTCCGGTTCGGGCTGCCGTACCGACCAGCGCGATGCCGCTTCCTCGGGGTCGGGCGCAGCCGGTTGCGGTGCTTCCTCGGCCTGGGGCGGAGGCGAAGGCGGCGGCGGAGGTGGCGGAGGTGCCGGGCGGGGCGCCGCTGCCGGCTGCGCCGCGGGGCTTGCCGCCAGGGCTTCGGCCGAAGGGCCTTCCTGGAACCAGCTATGGCGGCACTTGGCGCAGCGGACGGTCCGGCCGTCGACGCCGATCGCGGTGTCCGGGACGACATACCGGGTCGAACAAGCTGGACATGCGATAATCATGACGTCTCGTTAAACATGCTATGCCCTGCCGCCACAAGGCTTCGGCAGTGGAGGAAAGGGCGCAATGGCCTTTTTTCCACATGCATAGGTCTGTATAGGCCCAGCCTTAGCCAGAAAGTCCGATCGAAACCGTGCAATGAACCAGGCCGCCGACGCCGAAATCGTCCATTTCGACAATGTCGGCATGCGTTACGGCACCGACAGGGAAGTTCTGAGCGACGTTTCCTTCACGCTTTATCCGGGGAGCTTCTATTTCCTGACCGGCGCGAGCGGTGCGGGCAAGACTTCGCTATTGAAGCTGCTCTATCTCGCCCAGCGCCCTTCGCGCGGGATGATCCGCATGTTCGGTTCCGACGCGATCACGCTGCCGCGCGACAGGCTTCCAGCGATGCGCCGCCGGCTGGGGGTCGTCTTCCAGGACTTCCGGCTGGTGCCGCACCTCTCGGCCTTCGACAACGTCGCGCTGCCGCTGCGCGTGGCGGGCATGGCCGAACGCGAGATCGCCAAGCCGGTCGCCGACATGCTCGACTGGGTCGGCCTGGGCGACCGCATGGAGGCGCGCCCGGCGACGCTCTCGGGCGGCGAGCAGCAGCGTGTCGCCATCGCCCGCGCAGTGATTGGCCGGCCCGACCTGCTCGTGGCCGACGAGCCGACGGGTAACGTCGATCCCGACATGGCGGTCAAGCTGCTGCGCCTGTTCGAAGCGCTCAACCGGCTGGGCACGACGGTTGTCGTCGCGACGCACGACGTGCATCTGCTGCAGAAGGTACCGGAGTCGCTGATCATGCGGCTCGACAAGGGACGCTTGTCCGATCCGACGGGGGCGCTACGCTATCCCCCGCGGCGGGCGACGGCGCCGAGTTTTGAATCTGGAGGCGCGGGTTCGGGGCCCGCGATGCCATGGGTCGGTGGGTCCGGCGCGGGAGCCGGGGGAGACGTGTGACGGAGGAAAGCGGGGCAGGGGGTATCGCCCAGGGAATGTCAGCCCGCTGGCGCCGCTTCTCGGGCGTCGGCGAGCACGAGCTCGTCCCGCAGCCGCGGCTGTCGGGCCCGATGCCCTGGGTCATCGCGATCATGGTGGCGCTGACGGTGATCGCGGTCGCTGCCGGCCTTGCCCTGCGCAATGCCGCCGCCGCGACGACCGCCGAACTGCGCGGCGGCGTCACCGTGCAGATCGTCGAAGCCTCGCCCGAGAAACGCGCGACCCAGGCGCAGGAGGCCGTCAAACGGCTCGGCCAGATGCCCGAGATCGTCGCGGTGCGGCTCGTCCCGCAGGCCGAGCTCGATGGCCTGATCGAGCCCTGGCTGGGCGTCGAAGCCCAGGCGGCGGACAAGGATACGATCCCGGTTCCCGCATTGATCGACGCGCGGATTTCCGGCGAGCTTACCGAAGCGCGCGTTGCGGCGATCCAGCGCTCGCTTGCCGATGTCGCGCCGGCGGCGCGGGTCGATGCCCAGTCGCGCTGGCTGCGGCCCGTGCTCGATGCGATCGCGCTCCTGCAATGGCTCGCGATCGCGCTCGTCGGCCTGCTGGCACTCGCCTTGGCGGCGGCCGTGCTGCTGGCGGTGCGCTCGGCGCTGGGGACCAACCGCGGGACGATCGAGATCGTCCATCTGCTCGGCGGCACCGATGTCCAGATTGCCCGCGTGTTCCAGCGCACCACCGGGATCGATTCCGCGGGCGGCGGCCTGCTGGGGCTGGCGGCCGCGCTCGTCGTGATCCTGTTCCTCGCGCGGCGGTTCGGTTCGCTCGGCGCGGGCATGGTCGATCAGGGCGCGCTGCACTGGCTCGACTGGATCATGCTGGGAATCGTCCCGGTCGTCGCCGTTGCGCTGTCGGTGCTGACCGCGCGGATCACCGTCATGCGCACTTTGCGCAAGATGCTTTAAGACGAGGCCCATGCTCCGCCGCATCGTCTCGCTGATCGTGCTCGTCTGGCTGCTCGGCTTCATCTGGTTTGCGATAGCGCTGCCGGGGCCGCTGGACGCGGCCAAGAGCGACGGCGTGGTCGTGCTGACCGGCGGCGGCGGGCGCATCGGCCGGGGGCTGGAGGTGCTGGAGAAGGGGTGGAGCCGCAAGCTGCTCGTCTCGGGAGTCGACCGCGAAGTGCGCCCCGGCGAGTTCCAGGCCGAATACAAGGTCCCGCCCGCGCTGATGGCCTGCTGCGTCACCTTGGGCTTCCAGTCGGTCGACACGCGTTCGAACGCGCGCGAGGCGGCGGACTGGATGGCGAAGAACAAGATTCGTTCGGTTCGCCTGGTCACGACCGATTGGCACATGCGCCGCGCGGCGATGGAGCTGGGCGGCCTGCTGCCCGACCATGTGGAGGTAATCCGCGATGCCGTGCCTTCGCAGCCGAGCCTGCGCAACCTGTTCCTCGAATACAACAAGCTGCTGGCGCGAACGGTTCAGCGTATGATGGGCCAATAATGACGATTTTGCGCAATCTCGCCTTCTACCTGATCTTTTACGGTGGCAGCCTGTTCTATGTGCTGGGCTCGCTGGCGGCCTTGGCGCTGGGCCGGAAGGCGCTGATCTTCGTGGCCGCAGGCTGGTCGACCTGGCACCGGCTCTGCGTGACCGGCCTGCTCGGCATCCGTATCAGGGTCGAGGGCGAACTCCCCGGCGAGGGCTACCTGGTGGCGCTCAAGCACGAAAGCTTCTTCGAGGCGATCGACCTGCCCAACCTGCTCGGCCGCCCGGCGGTCATCGCCAAGGCGGAACTGCTGCGTATTCCATTCTGGGGCCAGGCGGCGCGCGTCTACGGCCTGATCGCGGTCGAGCGGGACCAGGGCGCCAAGGCGCTGCGCGCGATGATCAGCGGCGCGCGCCGGCTCATCGCCGAAGGGCGGCCGCTGGCGATCTTTCCCGAGGGCACGCGCGTACCGCATGGCCGTGAGGCGCCGCTGCAGTCGGGTTTCGCCGGGCTCTACAAGTTGCTCGGGCTGCCGGTGGTGCCGATTGCGGTCGACAGCGGCCCGCTCTACCACCGCCGCTGGAAGCGCCGCGGCACGATCACCTTCCGCATCGGCGAGACGATCCCCACGGGCCTGCCGCGCGAGGAGATCGAGGCGCGCGTGCTGGCCGCGATCAACGACCTCAACACGACACCCGCGTGACCTGCACCGACTGGCTGTTGAGCTGCGCCCAGCCGTAGCTGGTGAGGAACGAGACGTCGGCCGCGTCGCGGCCCACGCCGATCTTGGCCATGTCCTCGGCCTTGGCCATGCCGGTGGGATCGATCAGGTACCAGGCGCCGTCGAGGAACACCTCGGGCACCGCGTGGAAGTCCTGCGGCTCGACGCCGAGCGCATAGACGCTGACGAAGCGCGCGGGGATCGCGCTGGCGCGGACCAGGGCGATCATCAGGTGGGCATAGTCGCGGCAGACGCCCTGGCGCTGGACGAAGGTTTCGAGCGCGGTGGTCGAAGTGATACTGACGCCCGGCACATAGCTCAGGTGCCCGCCGATCCAGTCGCAGATCGCCATGACCCGCTCGCCGCCCTGCAATGCGCCGAATTCGGCCTCGACGAAGGTCTGGAACTGGTCCGACGGGCAGTAGCGCGATGGCAGCAAATAATCGACCGTCTCGACCGGCAGCATGTGCGGCTTGACCGCGGGCAAGGTCGCGAGATCGGCGCAGATCCGCTCGACGGTGACGGTGGCCTTGTAGTTGACCGTCAGCCTGCCCTGCAGGTGCAGCCAGATCCGGTCGCCGATCGTGTCGTGGCCGGGCAGGCGGGCGAAATGCTCGACCGGGCTGATGTCGATCCATGCGCCGGTCACCGTCTGCTCGGGCAGCAAGGCGGCCTCGACCTGCAGCAGCACGTCGGAGGGCGTGGCGAAGTCGTAGTCGAGCGTGGATTCGATGGCGAGTTTCACGGGGGTCTTTCTCATCGGAGAGATGGGTATCCCGCGACAATGACCGAACCGCGAAAAGGCTCCGCGCTTGTGGGTTCAGCCGTCGGTTTTGTCGTGATCGCTGCGCCCGAAGTCGGGCCGGGCATCGTCCTGGCCCTCGGCGATGATCGAGCGGCGGACGGCACGGGTGCGCGTGAAGTGGTCGAACAGGGTATCACCATCGCCGACCCGGATCGCGCGCTGCAGCGCAGTCAGGTCCTCGGTGAAGCGCTGGAGCATTTCCAGCACCGCATCCTTGTTCGACAGGAACACGTCGCGCCACATCGTCGGGTCCGAGGCGGCGATGCGGGTGAAGTCGCGGAAGCCGCCGGCCGAATACTTGATGACCTCGCTCTGGGTCACTTCCTCGAGGTCGGAGGCCGTGCCGACGATCGTGTAGGCGATCAGGTGTGGCAGGTGGCTGGTCACCGCGAGCACGAGGTCGTGGTGCTGCGCGTCCATGATCTCGACATTGGCGCCGAGCGCTTCCCAGAACTCGACGAGGCGGCTGAGCAGCACGAGATTGCTCGGCTCGGGCGGGGTGACGATGCACCAGCGGTTCTGGAACAGCTCGGCGAAGCCTGCGTCGGGGCCGGAATTCTCGGTGCCGGCGACCGGATGCGCCGGGATGATCGCATGGCCGGGCAGGGCCTCGCCCAGTGCCTTGGCGATAGCCTGCTTGGACGAGCCGACGTCGCTGATCAGGGCATCGGCGGGAACGGCGTCGGCAATCTCGCGCGCGGCCTCGCCCATCGCGCCCGGCGGCACACAGAAGATCACGAGGTCGGCGTCGCGCACTGCATCGGCGGCGGTCTCGTGGACCTGGTCGACCAGCCGGCGCTCTGCCGCACGCAGCCGCGTCTCGGGATTGTGATCGTAACCCGTGGTCTGCGCATCGGGCAGATACTCGCGCACCGCGAGGCCGATCGAGCCGCCCTGGAGGCCTAGGCCGATGATGGCGATGCGCTCGAAGCTCATTTGGCTGCTTCCGCCATTTCGCGGATACCCGTGGCGATCGCGTCCATCTGCTCGGCGGTGCCGATGGTGATGCGCAGGCCGTGCGGCAGGCCTTGGTTGGGCAGCCAGCGGGTGACGTAGCCGCGCTGCATCAGCCCCTCGAACGCGGTTTCGGCGGTGAGCTTGCCCTCGAACAGGATCAGCACGAAGTTAGCCTGGCTGGGTAGCGGGCGCAGGCCGTGGTTGCCCATGGCGTTGATCGTCTCGACGAAACGCGCGCGCTCCGCCGCATTGTGGAGGCGCGAAGCCACGACGAAGTCCTGGTCGGCTAGCCCGGCCAGCGCCATCGCTTGGCCGGTCGAGGAGACGTTGAACGGTCCGCGGATACGATTCAGCGTGTCGACGATGGCCGCCGCGCCGGTGCCCCAGCCAATGCGTTCGCCGGCGAGGCCGTAGATCTTCGAGAAGGTGCGCGTGACCAGCACGTTCTCGTGCGCCGCGGCAAGGGCAAGGGCGCCGTCCTCGTCCTCGGGCGCGACATACTCGCCGTAAGCCTGGTCGATCACCAGCAGGACGTCCGCGGGCAGCGCCGCGTGGAGCCGGGCGATCTCGCCGCGCGGCAGGAAGGAGCCCGTGGGGTTGTTCGGGTTGGCGACGAACACCACGCGCGTCCGTTCGTTGACCAGCGGCAGGATGGTGTCGACGTCGCTGCCATAGTCGCTGTCGGGCGCGACCACCGGCACGGCGCCGCAGCGGCGCGCGGCGATGTCGTAGACCGAGAAGCCGTAGCGCACGTAGATCACCTCGTCGCCCAGCCCGGCATAGCCCTGGGCGGCGAGGTGCAGCAACTCGTCGGAACCCGTGCCGCAGACGATCAGCGCCGGATCGATACCGTGGAGCTCGCCCAGCGCCCCGCGCAGTGCCTTGCTGTCGGGATCGGGATAGCGCGCGGGCGCCGACGCCTTGGCTTCGAGCGCCGCGGGGCTGGTGCCCAGCGGGTTCTCGTTGGCGGATAGCTTGATCAGCGGACGCCCGTCCGCGCCGGCGCTCTTGCCGGGGACATAGGCTTGGATCTCGGCGATCCAGGGTTTCGGCCGAGGGCCGGATACGCGAGCAGTCATCCGCCGCGCTTTAGGGCGGGTGGGGGGCAAAGGACAAGCACCGCATTTTCACGGACTTCCCAGATCGGCGAAAATGTTGCTTTCTCCCGCCGCGTCGAGGCGGGTGAAGGGGGCGAGCATGCGGACGAGCGGACTGTTCTGGCGGGCCTTGGGCGCGGCCAACGAAGCCAATGCAGCCGATCGGCCGGCGATCCTGGGAGAGTCCCCCGGCCTTACCCGCCGCCGTCTGCTCGGGGCCATGGCGGCCAGCGCGGCGCTGCCGGCGATCGGCTGCACGCCGCTGCCGACAGCCAGTGCTTCCACCCGCGTCGCGATCATCGGCGGCGGGCTGGCCGGCCTGATCGCGCTGCGCGACCTCAAGGCGGCGGGGATCGAGGCGACGCTTTACGAGGCACGCAGCCGGCTCGGCGGGCGCGTTTCGACCTATCACGGCGGCCCGGTGCCGGCCGACGACGGCGGCCAGTTCATCAACGCCGACCATGCCGATATCCTCGCCCTGGCGAAGCAGCACGGCCTCAAGCTGATCGACCGTGCGCCGCTTCCGGGCAAGACGTTGCTGATCGACGAATACTGCCGGACCTACACCGAGGAGCAGCTCGCCGAGGACCTGCGCCCGCTCGCCGCGGCGATTGCCGCCGATGCCGCCGCGATCGACGCGGACCCCGCCGCGATGACGGCGCTCGATGCGATCACGGTCACCCAGTACCTCCAGCGCCACGACAACTCGCTCAAGCCCTATGTCCGCATGCTGATGGACGCGACCCTGCGCACCGAATTCGGCCAGGATCCGGGCGAGGCTTCGGCGATCGAGCTGATCTTCAACCTGCCGCAGTCGGACGGCAGGAAGGCCATCGTCATCGGCTCGAGCGACGAGCGCTACGTGCTCCATGGCGGCTCGGGCTCGCTGGTCGAGGCGCTGGTTCCGCCGCTGATGCCGCACATCGAAATGAGCCACGCGTTGCAGTCGGTTCGTCATGCCGGGGACCATGTCCGGCTGCGCTTCGAGAACGGTGCGAGGGTCGAGGCCGAGCGCGTCATCGTCACCGTGCCCGCGCCGCTCCTGCGGACGATCGACTTCGGCACCATGCTCCCGCCGCTCTGGCAGCAATATGCGGCCGAGATCGACTGCGGCCGCAACGAGAAGCTCAACGCCGCCTATCACGGGCGCCCGTGGGAAGCGTCGATGGGGCGCAAGGGCGACGTCTGGCCCTTGGCGGGCGGCTTCGCCGAAGGTTGGGACGCGACAACGGTCGAGGGCGACAGCGGCCTGATGACCTTCTTCATGGGCGGCGCGCAGTGCGCCGCCGCGCGCAAGCTGGACGCCGCGGCGCTGCGCCGCGATTTCGAGACCGTCGTCGCGCATGCCGTGCCGGGGCTGACCCAGGCCGCGACGACCTGGCAGCGCCGCACCAACTGGATCGGCGACCGCTTTTCACGCGGTGCCTACAGTTGCTTCAAGCCCGGCCAGCTCACGCGCTATGCCAAGCTGTTCTGGCTCGAGGAGAACGGCAAGGCCGTGCAGAGCCCCGTCGTCGGTCCGCTGGTCTTCGCCGGCGAGCACCTGTCGGACGCCTGGCCCGGCTACATGAACGGCGGCGCGCAGACCGGCCGGCTGGCGGCGCGCGCGGTGCTGGGGGGATAAGACCGAACGTCCACTCATTGACACTCGGCCATGGCTCCCCCAATTCCCCCAGCCTATGGCCACCGCCGCAATCCTGTCCGCCAGCGAAGTGCTGGAACTCGCCGAACCGCTGCCGCTCGATTGTGGGCAGAAGCTTCCGGGCGTGCGCGTCGCCTATGAGGCCTATGGCGCCCTGGCGCTGGCGCGCGACAACGTCATTCTCGTCATGCATGCCACGACCGGCGACCAGCACGTCGCTAGCCCGCATCCGATCACCGGCAAGCCCGGCTGGTGGGACCGCATGGTCGGGCCGGGCAAGCCGATCGACACCAACCGCTTCTACGTGCTCTGCGCCAATGTGCTTGGCGGCTGCATGGGCTCGACCGGGCCGGGCAGCCTCGCGCCCGACGGCAAGCCCTATGCGATGCGCTTCCCCGTCATCACGATCCGCGACATGGTACGCGCGCAGGTCGCGCTGCTCGACGCGCTCGGCATAAAGAAGCTCTACTGCGCGGTCGGCGGATCGATGGGCGGGATGCAGGCGCTGAGCCTTGCCGCCAACTGGCCGCACCTGCCCGAACGGCTGCTCGCCATCGCTGCCACGGCGACGATGCCGGCGCAGAACATCGCCTTCCAGGAAGTCGGCCGCCAGGCGGTCATGGCCGATCCCAACTGGCAGGAGGGCGACTATTACGGCACCGGCAAGGCGCCCGATTCCGGCCTCTCCGTGGCGCGGATGGCAGCGCATATCACCTACCTGTCCGAAGCGAGCCTGACCGAGAAGTTCGGCCGCCGTCTGCAGGACCGTGCCTCGAAAACCTTCGGCTTCGACGCGGATTTCCAGGTCGAAAGCTATCTTCGGCACCAGGGCGTCAGCTTCACCAGCCGGTTCGACGCGAACTCATACCTCTACATCACCCGCGCGATGAGCTACTTCGATCTCGCCGAGGAACACGGCGGCCTGCTCGCCGACGCCTTTGCCGAGTGCAAGGCGCGCTTCTGCGTGATCAGCTTCGACACCGACTGGCTCTACCCGACCGAACTGTCGCGCCGGCTGGTCCACGCGCTCAATGCTTCGGGCGCGCCGGTGAGCTTCGTCGAACTCTCGGCGCCGTTCGGCCATGACAGCTTCCTGCTCGACGTGCCCGCGCTGGACCGGGTCATATCCGGATTCCTCAGCCGATGAGCGCGCTGCCCAAGGGCTACGTCCTGGTCGACGCGCCGGATCGCATCGATGCGGCAGCGGCCCACGCCTACCTCACGCGCTCCTATTGGGCCGAGGGCATCCCGCTCGAAACGGTCGAGCGCTCGATTGCCGCTTCGCTCTGCGTCGCGGTCCAGTACGAAGGGCGGCAGGTGGCCTTCGCGCGCGTCGTCAGCGACTATGCGACCTTCGCCTATCTCGCCGACGTCCACGTGATCGAGGATCACCGCGGGCGCGGCCTGTCGCATGCCATGCTGGAGCATTTCCTCGCCCATCCGCGCCTGCTGGGGCTGCGGCGCTGGGCACTGTTCACGCTCGACGCGCAGTCGCTCTACGAGCGCTATGGCTGGTCGCGCTATCCCTACCCGGAGCGGATGATGACGCGTGACGATCCGGACGTCTATCGATGACCTTGCTCCGCCCCGACCTCGCGCTGATTGCCGAGCACGTCGATAAAGGCGCGCGCGTGCTCGACGTCGGCTGCGGCGACGGCGTGCTCGCCGAAGCCCTGCGCGACGACCGCGGCTGCAACGTCCACGGCATGGAGATCGATCCGGCCAATGTCGCCGAATGCGTCGAGAAGGGCCTTTCGGTGATCCAGGGCGACGCCGACAAGGACCTCGCCTTCTATCCCGACGGCGCGTTCGACTATGCCATTCTCAGCCAGACGCTGCAGACGACGATGCGCCCGGACAAGGTGATGGAGGAGCTGCTGCGCATCGGTCGGCGGGCTTTCGTCAGCTTCCCCAATTTCGCCCACTGGCGGGTGCGGACCTCGCTGTTCTGGAACGGGCGCATGCCGGTGACGCGGCTGCTGCCGGTCGCCTGGTACGAGACGCCGAATATCCACCATCTGACCGTCTCGGACTTCCGATCCTTCGTTGCGGAGCGCGGGATCAAGGTCGAGGAGGCCTGGTATCTCACGGGAGACCGGCTGACGAGCACCAGCGTCGCCAACTTCCGCGCCGAGCACGCGATCTTCCTGCTGTCGCGCTAGCGCGTAGCTCCGTCGTTCACCAGCAGCGCGCTGTCGCCGCGCGCCAGCGACCAGAGGCTGAGCCCGGCCGCTTGCGCGCGGTCCACCGCCATGGTCGTCGGTAGCGAGACCGTGACCAACGTGGTGCCGCCGGCGCGCACGGTCTTCTCGACGATCTCGTAGGAGCAGCGCGCAGTCGACAGGACGAAGCCGGGGGCCAGTGGCTTGCCGTCTTTCGCCAAGGCCCCGATCAGCTTGTCGAGCGCATTGTGCCGGCCGACGTCCTCGCGGACGAGGCCGATGGCTCCGGCGTTATCGGCCCAGGCCGCAGCATGCGCTGCCCCGGTTGCCTGCTGTAGCGGTTGACGCGTTTCGAGCCCAGCCAGCGCGGCGAAGATCGCCTGCGGTTCCAGCGCCGCATGGGTCGCGACCGGCGGCAACGGCTTCGTCAGGGCTTCGAGGTTCTCGATGCCGCAGAGCCCGCAGCTCGATTCCGCGACACGGGCGCGCACGCGTTCGGTTAGTTGCTCGACCCCGACGCCCGAAAGCGTCGCGCGGACGATCCAGCCGTGCTCGACTTCGGCCAAGGCCAGGTCGGTAAGGTCGGCGGCGCTGCCCGCGAGCCCTTCGCTCAGCGCGAAGCCGAGCGCGAAATCGGCGAGATCGGCGGGGGTCGCCATCATCACCGCATAGGACAGGCCGTTGAATTCGAGCGCGACCGGCGCCTCGGGCACCAGGTCGCGGCTCACGGCGGCGCGGCTTCCATCGGGGAAGACGGAAACCGCGCTCACCATCCTGGCATCAGCCGATCACGAGGCCGTGATAGCAGGCCAGCTTGTTGCCGTCGGGATCGCGCAGGTAGGCGCCGATCTTGCCGCCGGTCTGCGGCTTGGGCTCGGCCTTGCCTTCGCAGGTGCCGCCGTTGGCGAGACCGGCTTCGTACCAGGCATGGACCTGCTCGTCGCTGTCGGCGGCGAACAGGATCGTGCCGCCGTTGGCGTGGGTCGCAGGCTGGCCGTCGCGCGCCGGGCCGACCGCGAAGTTCGGGCCGTTCGGGATCTTGTACATGATGATCGGATATTCGGCCGGGGTCGACGAGGCCGGCAGGCCCAGCGCGCCGAAGGTCGCGTCGTAGAAGGCGCGCGCCTTGTCCATGTCGTTGCAGCCGAGGCGGAGGTTGATGAGGTTCATGTCGTTGGTTCCTTATTGGCCCAGGGGTACTTATTGACCCAGCGGGTACATGGCGCAGAGCTTGTTGCCGTCCGGATCGCGCAGATAGGCGAGATGGAGCTTGGCGAAGCCGAGGTCGCGCGGCCCGGGCGCTTCCTCGCAGCTCTTGCCGCCGTTGGCGACGCCCGCGGCGTGCCAGGCGTCGGCCTGCTCGGGGCTCGCCATCTGGAAGCCGATCGTGCCGCCGTTGGCGAAAGTGGCCGCTTCGCCGTTGATCGGCTGGGTCACCATGAAGTTGGCGCCGTTGTGCGAATAGGCGATGCGCGAGCCCATGTTCATGCCGGGATTGCCCCCGATGGCGGTGAACAGGGCGTCGTAGAACGCCTGCGATTTCTCGAGGTCGTTGCTGCCAACGACGACGTGGGTGAACATGATTCTTCTCCCGATTTTGGTCCGTGCGGAGCGGGTTCTATCGGCCTCCGGGCCGCGGTCAATCGCTCATATTCGGGTGTCAATTCAGGCGCATATTCAGGTGAGGGCAATCGGCGCTATCCTACCCAGCGTTCTTTCGATTCGCCGGTTGGAAAGGCCCCCGTCCATGCCGCTGCGCCAGAAGTTCGTCATCGCCTGTCTCGCCGCCTCGGCGCTCACCCCGCTGCCCGCCCTCGCGCGCGACAGCGAGGCGACCTCGGAGCCGAGCTCCGAAGCGGCCAACGTCGCCAAGCGCCTGTCCGATCCCGCTAACCAGGTCGCGGCGACCGTCGCCCTGACCGCGCTCAGCGAAGCGCTGCTCGACATCAAGATCGAGCCGCTGCGCAAGGCACTGTCGGCCGCCGGCAGCGATGCGGCGCGCGATCTGCCGCCCGATGCGCGGCTGCGCGACCTTGCCGGACCGGAAGCCCGGGAATTGCCCGGCACGATCGGCAAGCGCGTGCCCCAGGCGATGAGCGCGGCCGCCGGCATGGCCGGCGCGGTCCAGGACATGCTCCCCGAGCTCAAGGCCGCGGCCGACAAGCTGAAGCACGCAATCCCCGATCAGTACGGGCAATAGTACAGCTTATTTTTCCACCCGATTTCGCCAACTAATACGCGCGCCGCGGGTGGACGCCGCGCACCCGCTTGGGCATTACGACCAGCATGTGGCAGCTTCATCAATTCCCCTTGTGTCCCTTCAGCCGCAAGGTCCGCCTGCTGATGAGCGAGAAGGGCGTCGCCTATGAGCTGTGGCGCGAAAATCCCTGGGAAGGCCGCGACGAATTCCTCGCGATGAACGCGGCCGGGCGCACCCCCGTGGTGCACGATCCCGCGCGCGGCATCACCCTGTCCGACAGCCGGGCGATCTGCGAATATTTCGAGGAAACGGTCGAGCGCAACCCGATGATCAACGGCACCGCGGCCAACCGTGCCGAGATCCGCCGGCTGGTCGCGCTGTTCGACGAGAACTTCTATGGCGACATCACCGCGCCGCTGCTGCACGAACGGATGAAGAAGCGGCTGGTCTATCGCCAGTCGCCCGATTCCAAGATGCTGCGCGAGGCGATGAAGCTGGCGCACGAGCATCTCTATTACATCGACTACCTGATAGATAACCGCCCCTGGCTGGCCGGTGCGACGATGAGCCTGGCCGATCTCGCTGCGGCGGCGCAGATCTCGGTCGCGGACTACCTCGGGGGCATCGACTGGTCGGCGCACGAGCAGACGCGCGGCTGGTATTCGGTGTTCAAGAGCCGGCCGAGCTTTCGGCCGCTGCTTTCCGAACGGATGGAAGTGATCCAGCCGCCGAGCCACTATGCGGATGTGAACGCTTAGACCCTAGATGCTCTCCTTGCAGGAGGGGATCGAGCAATCAGCCCGCTTTGGCCTTCGCGCCAAACCGCCCGTGCTTGCGGTACTGCACCAGCCAGCGATCGAGATAGAGCCCCAGCGGCCGCGGGCTCACGCCCAGCGCCTTGAGGCCCGGCAGCGCGCCGCTGGCGACATTGCCGGCCTGGAGCAGCGCAAACTGATCGGCGGTGATCGGCGCGCCGGGCAGGAAGCCGAACGTCGCGATCAGGCCGCCGACCGCGTCGGGCAGTTCGATCAGCCAGCGCGAACGGCCTTCGGCGGCGGCGATGCGCTGGTTGAGCTCGGCCATCGTCAGCACTTCGGGGCCCGCGATCTCGTAGGTCTTGCCGCCGTGCTTGCCCGGCTCGGCCAGGGCATGGGCGACCGCCTCGGCGGCATCGTCGACGAACAGCGGCTGCAGCTTCGCCGTGGGCGCGAAGACCGGCAGCGCGGGCAGCATGGCGATCAGCCGGCCGAACATGTTCACGAAATTGTCGTCCGGCCCGAACAGGATCGAGGGGCGCAGGACGGTCGCCTTGGGGAAGGCAGTGAGCACGGCCGCTTCGCCCTCTGCCTTGGTCCGGGCATATTCGACCTTCGATTCGGCATTGGCGCCGATCGCGGAGACATGGACGAAGGCGGTCGCGCCCGCCGCTTTAGCCGCAGCGGCGATCTTGCCCGCGCCGCTGCCCTGGACCGCGTCGAGATCGCCCGCGAAAGCGCCGACGAGATTGACCACGGCATCGGCACCGGCGACGGCCTGGGCGACGCTGGCCGGCTTGGTCACGTCGCAGCGGACGAATTGCACCTCGCCGAGATTGCCTGACGTCTTGGAGCGGAAGGCGCGTTCGGGATGACGGCTGGCGATGCGCAGCCGCGCGCCGCGCGAGAGCAGCTCCTGCGCCAGATGCTTGCCGAAGAAGCCGCTGCCGCCGATCACGGTCACCAGCTTGCCGCGCAGTTCCTTGCCGTCGCTTGCCATGTCGCTCGATTCCAACTTGCCTGTAGCGGTCCCTTTGCACAGCCGGGATGGACCGCGCAAGCCGCCGCCATGCTCCGAAGCTCGCCAAACCCCGATTGCCGTGGCAAGGCCCGCTGCGCAAATGACCCAAGCCTATCCGCCCCCACTACAGCGCAATCTCATCACGCTCTTCGCGCTGTCGGGGAGCTTCATGACGCAGCTCGACACGACCATCGCCAATGTCGCGCTGCCACACATGCAGGCGGCGACTTCGGCCTCGCGCGAACAGATCACCTGGGTGCTGACCTCCTACATCGTCATGGTCGCGACCTTCACCCCGCTCAGCGGCTGGCTGGCGGGACGTTTCGGGCGCAAGAAGCTGTTCCTCGCCTCGATCGTCGGCTTCACCGGGGCCTCGGCGCTTTGCGGCCTCGCGGCCAATCTCGATCAGCTGATCGCGTTCCGCCTGCTCCAGGGCATCATGGGATCGGCGCTGCTGCCCATGAGCCAGGCGATCCTGCTCGATATCAACCCGCCCGAACGACACGGCTCGGCCATGGCGGTCTGGGGAATCGGCGCGATCATGGGCCCGATCGTCGGGCCGGTCGCGGGTGGCTGGCTGACTCAGAACATGAGCTGGCGCTGGATATTCTTCATCAACCTGCCGATTGGCGTGATCGCCTTCGCCGGCCTGCTGCTGACCATGGCCGAGACGCGCGACGACAAGCCGGTACGGCTCGACCTGCTCGGCTTCGTCCTGCTGGGAACCTCGGTGGCGGCGATGCAGCTGGTGCTCGACCGCGGGCAGTTGCTCGACTGGTTCCAGTCCACGGAGATCTGGATCGAGGCGACGGCGTTCTACCTGTTCCTGGTCCACACGTTCACCGCCCGCCGGCCCTTCGTCAATCCGGGGCTGTTCCGCGATCCCAACTACGTGATTGGCAACGTCATGGGCTTCTTCCTCGGCGGGCTGATGTACGGGGTGATGGCGCTGACCGCGCCGATGCTCGCCGATCTGATGGGCTATCCGATCCAGTTCGTCGGCATGGTCACCGCACCGCGCGGCATCGGCACGATGTTGACGATGCTGTTCATGGGGCCGATCGTGAACCGGGTCGACAACCGCATCTCGATCCTGGTGGGGCTGGCGCTCTGCGGCGTGTCGATGATCATGCTGTCCAACGCCTCGCTCGAGATGGACAGCGACCTCGTCATCGCCTCGGGCTTCGTCCAGGGGCTCGGCAGCGGCATCATGTTCGTGCCGATCACCACCGCGGTCTTCGCCACCCTGGCGCCGCAGTACCGCAACGAGGGCGCAGCGATGAACTCGCTGATCCGCAACCTCGGCGGGACGATCTGGATCTCGGTGCTGCAGACGCTGACGATCCGCAACGAGGCGGTGGTCCATGCGCGGCTGGTCGAAACCGTGCGGCCGGACAATCCGATGATGGGCGATTTCGACTTCGGCGCGCTACAGGCGGTCGCGCGCATGGACATCGAGATCGGCCGGCAGGCGCTGATGGTCTCCTATGTCGACGCCTACTGGCTGCTGTTTGTCGCCTGCCTGGTGGTAATGCCGCTGGTCCTGTTCCTGCGGCGAAGATAGGCTGGGTCCAGCTGACGTTGGAGGCGGCACCGGCCCGCTCCCCCACCCGGCACCCAACGAGATTGTATGCTCTGGGTGGCCGGGTGGGGGAGTGGGCCGGTGCCGCACCTGGTTCAGCCACGCTGAACCAGAGAAGAAACGATGACCGCTTTCTACTTCGCCTTCCTCGCCGTGATCCTTGCCGGGCTTGGCGCACGTGACCAGGCGACGGTGGCAGCGCTGTCGCAGAGCCAGGGGCCTCGGCCCGGCACGCTTTTGACTGGGATCGTGGTTTCCATCGGCACGGCGACTTTCGCTGCCTGGGCGGGTTCTTTCGTCGTGCCGCTGCTGGATAACACGGCGCGGCTGGTGATGGTGGTGATCGCGCTGCTGCTGGCTGCGCTGGAATCGGTCTGGCCATTCACTGGGCGGCGGTTGGAAGAGCCGACGGCATCGCTCGGCGCGCTGGGTTTCGTCCTGCTGGCACACCAGATGACCGATGCAGCGCGCTTCCTCGTCTTTGCCTTGACGGTAGCTACCAATGCGCCGTTTGCGGCGGGGATCGGCGGCGCGGCGGGCGGCGCGGCATCGCTCGCGGTAGCCTGGATGTTGCCCGAGGTGTTCGCTGTTCCAAAAATCCGGCTGTGGCGGCGTATTTGCGGTGCGATGCTGCTGGTGATCGCTCTGCCCGTCGCCTTTCGTGTGCTGACGGGTTAAGCTGGCCGTATGGCCGATATCGAGATCATCGCGGGCGCAACCGACACCGACATCGCAAACTGGCTGCTCGAAAGAGTGGAATCGGCGCTGACGCTCGATCCCGGCGAGATCGCCGTGTCGATCCCGGGCGGCTCGACGCCGTTCCCGATCCTCGCCGAGCTGGTCAAGGCGCCGCTCGACTGGTCGCGCATTGCCGTCTGGCCCGGCGACGACCGCATCGTCGAGGAGAGCCATCCCGCCAGCAACGTCGGCCGCATCCGCGCGCTGCTCGAGCCCGTCGGCGCACGCATTGTGCCGTTGGCCGAGGGTGCAAATCCGCCACATTTTGCACTCGTCTGGCTCGGCATGGGCGAGGATGGCCATGTCGCCTCGCTGTTCCCCAACACCGATCCGCGTACCGACGACCCGCAGCTCCTGCGCCGCCTGACCCCCGATCCGCTGCCGCCCGAAGCGCCGTTCGACCGCCTGAGCCTGACGATGCCGGCGCTGCTCGATTCGGACGCGCTGCTGTTCGTCATCCGCGGCGCCGACAAGCGCGCGATTTTCGAGCAGGCAGCGGCAGGCGGAAACGACCTGCCTGTGGCCCGGCTGCTCGCGGCGGCGCGCCAATCGGTGACATGCTTCACCTGATCCCGAAACCGCTGCACCGGCTCGCTTACCGGCTGGCCCATGCCGTGCGGCGGGTCTGGTGGCGAGTTGCCCGGCCGCGCGTATCGGGTTGCCGCGTGCTCGCCTTTGACGGCGAGGGCCGGGTGCTGCTGGTCCGCCACTCCTACGGCAGCGGCAACTGGATGGCGCCCGGCGGCGGCCTCAAGCGCGGCGAGGACCCGCTGCTTGCCGGCCCGCGCGAACTGGTCGAGGAGACCGGCTGCGCGCTCGAAGGCGTCTGGCGGGTAGCGCTCGTCGAGGAGCCGCTCAAGGGCGCGACAAACGTGGTTCATGTCCTCGCCGGTCAGGCGGCCGGCTCGCCGGTGCCCGATGGACGCGAGGTGATCGAAGTGGCCTTCTTCGCACCCGAGGCGCTACCGCTGCCAATGTCCGATCTCCTGCGCCGTGATCTGCCAGGGTGGTTGATGCTCGCAAAAAACCACCGTTCATCCTGAGCTTGTCGAAGGACTGTCCTTCTTCGCGATCCGGGCGCTTGGCGCAAAGAGAAGTGCAGCCCTTCGACAAGCTCAGGGTGGGCGGATTGGGAATGTCCGCGTCAGAGCAGCGAAAGCTGGCCGTCCGGCGCCTGATCCTCAGGCTCCTTCTCCCCCTCCATCGCCGACAGCGTAAGCCCCATCAGCCGCACCGGCTGCGGCAATGGCAGCACCTCGTCGAGCAGCGCGTGTCCCAACTTGGCGAATTCGCGCTTGTCCGCCACCGGGTGTGGGACCGACTTCGCCCGCGTATGGCTGGTGAAGTCGGCGTGCTTGAGCTTCAAGGTCACCGTTCGCCCCTTGGCCTCGGCGCGCTGGATCCGCTCCCAGATGATGTCGATGATATTGTCGAGCGCCTCGCGCAGCACCGGCCCCGACGAAAGGTCGCGGTCGAAGGTCCGCTCGGCGCCCAGCGACTTGCGCGGCCGGTTGGCCTTGACCCGGCGCAGGTCGATCCCCCGCGCGGCGCGGTAAAGATAGTCGGCGAAGCTGCCGAAATTGGCGCGCAGGAAGGCGATGTCCTTGGCGGCGAGATCGGCGCCGGTCTCGATGCCGAGCTTCGCCATCTTCTCCGCCCCGCGCGGTCCGACGCCGTGGAACCGCCGCACGGGCAGCGCCGCGACGAACTGCGCACCTTCGCCCGGCCTGATCACGCAGAGCCCGTCGGGCTTGTTGTGGTCGCTGGCGAGCTTGGCGAGGAACTTGTTGTAGGACACGCCCGCGCTCGCGGTCAGCCCGCCGGTCTCGGCCTTGATCCGTGCCCGGATCAGTTCGGCGATCCGTGTCGCCGAGCCGATGCCCTTCAGGTCTTCGGTGACGTCGAGATAGGCCTCGTCGAGCGCCAGCGGCTCGACCTCCTGGGCATAGTCCTGGAAGATCGCGCGGATCTGCTGCGACACGCCGCGATAGACATCAAACCGCGCCTTGCGGAAGATCAGGTTCGGGCAGAGCCGCGCCGCCTGGACCGACGGCATGGCCGAGCGCACGCCGAACGTCCGGGCCTCGTAGCTCGCCGCCATGACCACCCCGCGCTCGGACGAGCCACCCACGGCCACCGGCTGCCCGCGCAGCGACGGATCGTCGCGCTGCTCGCAGCTCGCGTAGAAGGCATCCATGTCGACATGGATGATCTTGCGCAGCCCGAGCGCTTCCTCGCCGTCGTCATGGTCTTCGTCGGACGCCATGGCGACAGCGTAGCAAGCTTGGTCCCGACCGTCGCCCCCGCGAGGGCCGGAACCAGAGGGGTTCGCCTTTGACGAAGCGTATATCCTAGATCAGGAAGTCTGCGAGGGTCAGGCCGATGGCATTGTTGAACTGGATCTCGAAGTCGACCGAACCGTTGTGGTCGGCGTCGATCTGCAGGACGGTGCCCGTGCCGTTCGCATAGGATGCGAAATGCAGGTCCGCTGCCGTGATATGCAGCGCGCCCATGATCACCCGGTCCTCACCGGATACGAAATCCATGATGACGTCGCGCAGGCCCGCGCCGACGCCGGAATCGCCGAAGCCCGTATAGACGAACTTGTCCGCCCCGGTTCCGCCCGTCAGCGTGTCCTTGCCGGCATTGCCGTAGAGGACATCGTCGCCGTCGCCGCCGTTAAGAACGTCCACCCCGTCGCCGGCGACCAGAATGTCGTTGCCGTTGCCGCCGCTCATGATGTCGTTGCCGCTGCCGCCGGCCATGCGATCGTCGCCTTCGCCGCCGAACAGATTGTCGTTGCCGGTGCCACCCGACAGATTGTCGTTGCCGTCGCCGCCGTTCAACACGTCATTGCCGTCGCCGCCGAAGAGGTTGTCGTTGCCGGCGCCGCCCAGCAACCGGTCGTCGCCAGTGCCCCCCGTTCAGGACGTCATTGCCGTCGCGCCCGACGACGACATCGTTGCCGCTCAGCGCCAGGATGTTATCGTCGTCGGCGGTACCGAGAATGTGGTCGTCGCCTGTCGTGCCTGTGGTCATAGTACTACCCCCCATGATGCACAAAAACGTGCAATACTCATCGTGCGCTGGATCGCGCTCTCCCAGGACGGAAGCATTTTTCGGATTATGGAAGTCCCGGATTCGATTCCTAGATCATGGTTAATATTGCAGCTATTTTCAACTTATTTGACTAATTCGTTAGGTTCAATCGTGGGAAAGTAACAAATTAGTCAAATTGATGACTGTAAAAAGTCTTGCAGCTGACTAAAACTCCAATCCCTGCTTATCCGCATCGGCCCTTTGCGCCTCCGGCGAGGGCGCAACCGGGATTATTCGGCCTAGCCATGCCGCTCCCCATCGGCCAATAGGCCCCCGATGGATTCCCTCACCACCAAGCCCTTGGCCTCGGGAGCCAAACCCTTTGCCATGAGCGGGCGTGAGTTCGTGGCGTTGATGGCACTGCTGCAGGCGCTGCAGGCGCTGGCGATCGACGCCATGCTGCCGGCGCTCGGCGCCATGGCGCGCGATTTCGGAGTCTACGGTTCCAACGAGCGTCAGCTCGTCATCGGAGTCTTCCTGATCAGCTCGGGGCTCGGTTCGCTGTTCCCCGGCGCGCTGGCCGATCGTTTCGGGCGGCGGCCGGTGTTGTTCATCTGCGTCGGCGGCTATGTCGTGTTCAGCCTCGCGGCGGCGCTAGCGCCCAGCTTCGACGCGTTGCTGGCAATGCGCGCCTGTGCCGGCGTTCTGTCATCGGGCATGGTCGTGCTCAGCGCGACGATCATCCGCGACCGCTTCTCGGGCGACAAGATGGCGCGCACCCAGTCGCTGGTCAGTGTGGTCTTCATGATCGTGCCGATGGCGGCGCCTTCGCTGGGCCAGGCCGTGCTGCTTACCCTGGGCAACTGGCGCTGGGTCTTCGGTATCATGGCGGGCCTCGGCGCGATCGTCTTCACCTGGGCCTGGCTGCGCCTGCCCGAGACGCTGCATCCCGAGTTCCGCCAGCCGATCAACGTCAAGGCGATCGCCGGGAACATGCGCATTGCGCTGACGACGCGGGCCGCCGTCGGCTATGTCTTCGGCATGGCCTTCATCCAGGCGGCGTTGTTCGGCTACATCAACAGCTCGCAGCAGCTCGTCGCCGAGCATTTCGGCGCCGGCGAGCTGTTCCCGCTGGTATTCGGCGGCATGGCCGTGGCGATGGCGCTGACCAACCTCGCCAATTCGCGCATCGTCATGCGCTTCGGCGCGCGGCGCGTGTCGCATACCGCGCTGCTGTTCTATGTCCTCACTGCCGCGGCGCAGCTGATCTTTGCTTCGGGCCCGAACGAGACCGCCTGGCAGTTCATCCCGTTGATGACGCTGAACCTGTGCCTGATGGGCTTCATCAGCGCGAATTTCGGCTCGATCGCGCTGCAGCCGTTTGCCCGCATCGCGGGCGCTGCGGCATCGCTGCAGGTGTTCCTGCGCATGGTGATCGGCGCGAGCCTGGGCGCGCTGATCGGCCAGGCCTATGACGGCAGCGCGCGCCCGCTGGCCGCGGCGCTACTTGCGGCCGGGATCGGGTGCCTGCTGCTGGTTTTCTACAGCGAGCACGGCAAGCTGTTCCGTCGCCTGCACGGGCAGGTCCAGCAGGTTTAGTTTTCGCTCTCGGTTTCGCTGAGACGGTTACGGCACCGGCCCGGTGCCGCATCCAGCGTCAGCTGGAAAAATCAGTGGGTTCTGGCAGCGTCCTTGCTGTCGATCAGCCGCAGCGTCGAACCCAGTTCGTCAACGCCGTGCGCGGCGCGGACCTCCAGCTTGTAGTCGCGCAGCGCATTCGCGCCTTTGATATGATCGATCGGATACTTGGCGACGATGATCTCGTCGGCATAGTCGATCACATAGAGCAGGCGGCCGCTGGTGCTGTCGCGCAGGCGGCTGATGTTGAAGCCGTCGGCCGGATACCAGGCACCCTTGTTCCAGCTCGTGATCGGCTTGTGACAGTGGCGGCACTCGGCCGTGTAGGAACCGTCGGGTTCCCTATGCTTCCGGCCGGCCGGAACGTGAGTGCGAGTGTACCAGCATTGGGTAAGAGCGGGCATAGCGACGACCTGCAGGTTTGTCCTGATCACGAGTGGCGCAATCGCATTGTCCCGATGCGTTTGCTCAAAGCTTAGGACGGCCCGGCTTTACGCTTTTTAAGACCGATGGATGACAGGTTAACCACGTTCCGTCGCAAATGCGGCAAGTTCCCGTCGTGAAGGCAGCGCGGGGCGCTCGGCCTCGCGCGCGGGAAGCAGCGATTGCGCCAGTGCGCGGGCGACGTGGCCCAGTTTGGCAGCGCTTGAAATCGTGATGCGGCGGGTCAGCGCCGCCTCGCCGCGCCGCTCGGCCTGCCGCGCGATCGCGCCATAGATTCCCGCCGCCGAGAGCACGGCCCAGCGCTGGCGGAAGGCGAGCCGCGCCGCGCCGACCCGCGCCGAGGCGGTATAGCGCGCCTCCAGGGCACAGAGCCGTTGCACGATCCGCGCTAGCGGGGCGCGGTACTGCCGCTCCATCAGCGCCTCGCGGGCGATGCCGGCTTCGGCCAGCCAGTCGCCGGGCAGATAACAGCGGCCGGCGGCGTGATCCTCTGCGATATCGCGGGCGATGTTGGCGAGCTGGAAGGCGATGCCGAGGTCGCAGGCGCGAGCCAGCGTATCCTCGTCATGCGGCGCCACGCCCATCACCGCCGCCATCATCACGCCGACCGCGCCGGCGACATGATAGCAATAGCGCAGCATGTCTGCCTCGCTTTCCGGCCGCCAGCCCTCCGCATCGAGCGCGAAGCCGGCAATGACATCGTCCGCCATGGCGCGGTTGATGCCGGTCTCGCGGGCGAGCAGGCCGAGCGCGTCGAAAGCAGGGCTGCCCGTCGGCTCGCCGGCGAAGGCAGCATCTGTCAGCCGGCGGATCGTCGCGAGCCGTTCATCGGCGCCCGACTGGTCGCCCAGCTCGCCGCCATGGTCCTGCGCATCGGCGAGGTCGTCGCAGGCGCGGCACCAGGCATAGAGCAGCCAGACCCGCTCGCGGGTTTGCCGGTCGAACAGGCGGCTGGCTGCGGCAAAGCTCTTAGACCCGCGCGCGATGGATTGGCGGGCGTGGAGAAGCAGCGCCTCTCTATCCACGGCTGTGGGTCAAAGCTCGCTGACCTTCATCGCGAAGATCGGCGTCGCCGGCTCGTGCACGGCCATGCGGTCTAGCAGCAGGTCGAGCTCGTGCTCTGTCAGGATGATGCCCTGGTGCGCCGGCCGCACGAAGCCGACTTCGGCCATGTGGCGGTTGAAGGCGAGCAGGTGGTCGTAGAACCCGAAGGCATTGAGGATGCCGACCGGCTTGGCGTGATAGCCGAGCTGGGCCCAACTGACCGCTTCCCAGAGCTCGTCCATCGTGCCGACGCCGCCGGGCAGCGTCAGGAACCCGTCCGACAACTCGGTGAAGGCGAGCTTGCGCGCATGCATGCCATCGACGACGTGCAGTTCGGTGCAGTCGTGGTTGGCGACTTCCTTGCCCGCCAGCGCCTGCGGGATCACGCCGATCACCTCGCCGCCCGCGGCCAGCGCGCCGCTTGCCACGGCGCCCATCAGGCCCAGCCGACCGCCGCCATAGACCACGCCGATGCCGCGCTTTGCGAGCGTCTCGCCGACTTCGCGTGCGAGTTCGACATAGCGCGGGTCGGCCGGCGTCGCCGAGCCGCAATAGACCGCGAGCCGCTTCATCACTTCAGATCCTCCAGCATCAGCCGCGCCGTCGCCTTGGCGCTGCCCACGACCCCCGGAATGCCCGCGCCGGGATGGGTGCCCGCGCCGACGAGGTAGAAATTCTTGATGTGATCGTCGCGGTTGTGGCCGCGGAACCAGGCGCTCTGCGTCAGGATCGGCTCGAGGCTGAAGGCGCTGCCCTGATAGGCGTTGAGATCGAGCGCGAAGTCGCGCGGCGCATAGTGGAACTTGGTGACGATGCGGTCGTGGATGTCGGGGATCAGTCGGCGGCCGACCTCGTCGAGAATGCGCTTCTCGATCAGCGGGCCGGCTTGGTCCCAGTCGATCGGCAGCTTGCCCTGGTTGGCGACGGGGATCAGCGCATAGAAGGTGCTCTTGCCCGGCGGTGCCAGCGACGGGTCGGTCACGGTCGGGTGGTGCAGGTAGATCGAGAAGTCCTGCGGCAGCACGCCGTGGTCGTAGATGTCCTCGAGCAGCCCTTTGTAGCGCGGGCCGAACAGGATCGTGTGGTGCGGGATGCCGGGCCAGGAACCTTCGACGCCGAAGTGGACGATGAACAGGCTGGGGCTGAACCGTTTCCTCGCCAGCTTGCGCGCCATCTGCGGCCCGCGCGCGGTATCGGCGAGCAGGTCGCGGTAGGAATGCATGATGTCGGCATTGCTGGCCACCGCGTCGAACCGCTCGCGCCAGCCACTGACCGTCTCGACCTCGGTCGCGCGGTCGCCCAACGTGTGGACGTGGAGCACAGGGTCGTGCATCCGCATGACGCCGCCGAGCCGCTCGAAATGCCTGACCATCGCCGCGATCAGCCGGTTGGTCCCGCCCTTGGCCCACCAGACGCCGCCGTCCATCTCCAACTTGTGGATCAGCGCATAGAGAGCCGAGGTCGTCATCGGATTGCCGCCGACCAGCAGCGTATGGAACGAGAACGCCTCGCGCAGCTTCTCGTTCTTCACGAAGCTCGAGACCATCGAATAGACCGAGCGCCAGGCCTGGTGCTTGAGCATCGCCGGCGCGGCGCGCAGCATCGAGGTGAAGTCGAGGAACGGCACGGCGCCCAGCCGGACGTAGCCTTCCTGATAGACCGCCGCGGCATAGTCGAGGAACTCGGCATAGCCGGCGAGGTCTTCGGCCGAGATCTTGGCGATCTCGCGCTGAAGCGCGGCTTCGTCGTTCGAATAGTCGAAATTGACCCCGTCGGGCCAGTTGAGCCGGTAGAACGGGCTGACCGGCATCAGCTCGATGTCGTCGGCCATGTTCTGGCCCGACAGCGCCCAGAGCTCGCGCAGGCAGTTCGGATCGGTGATGACCGTGGGACCGGCATCGAAGGTAAAGCCCTCGCGCTCCCAGAAATAGGCGCGACCGCCGGGCTTGTCGCGCGCCTCGACCACGGTGGTGGCGACGCCCGAACTCTGCAGCCGGATCGCCAGGGCAAGCCCGCCGAAGCCGGCGCCGATGACACAGGCGCGCTTCATGACATGCTTCCCAGCGACGCCAGCGGTCTGCCACCACCGGCCAGGCTGGCGATCGCGCCCATCACCGGCACGGGCGGCCTGCCCGCGACGATCCGCACCATGTCCGCGCGGGTCGAGCGTCCGGCATAGAACCGTTCGATCAGCGGCGGCGGCAGGCGGTAGAAGCGTTCGAGCATGCGAAAACGATACTGCGGCTGTCCGGCACCGAACAGCATCCGTGTGAGCATCCGGTAGAAACTCCCCCGCCGCCAATGCGCCCCGGCCCAAGCATAGCTTGCCGAAGCCAGCGCCGCACCCGAAAGATTGGGCAAGCGGCAAATTTCCATGGCCAGGCGCACGGCATCGGGCAGCGAGTAGGAGGTCAGCGGGTGCATCAGCCCGGCACGAACGCCTGCGCGGGCGGGGCCGCTGGCCGCGCCCAAAGATGGGGGGGGCCAGAATTTCGCGAAGTCGCCCGCGCCGATCACCGGCAGCACGCCGCGGTCCTCGCGCAGCACTTCGGCCACGGTCCAGCCCTGCTGTGCCGCATAGTCGCGCACTCTCGCGGCCAGGCACGGCGCGTCGAGCGCGGGGTCGTCGGTATAATAGGTGTCCTCGATAAAGATCTCGGTTTCGGAGAAGGGCAGGCAATAGACGAAGCGGTAGCCTTCGAGTTGCTCGACCCGCGCGTCCATGACGACGGGCCGGGTCAGTCCATGCGGCTGCTCCAGCCGCAGTATCTGGCCGAAGAACCGCTGCCAGCCGCCGGTCATGTGGGGCATGCCCGCGCCGCCGCGGGCGTCGATGACCCCGCCCGCCTGCAGGCTGCGTCCTCCCGCCAGCGTCACCTGCGTCTGCCCGGCATCGACCGCTTCGGTTCCGGTCAGCAGGCTCTCGGCAGGCAGAACCCGGCGTAGCTCGGCATTGAGGTTCTCGCTCAGTATGGAACGATAGGGTGTATCGAGCACGCGCGAATGGCCGGGAAAGCGGACCTCGTAGCCGTCCCAGCGCGCCGCGATCAGCGGCTCGACCAGCCAGGCGTGCTCGGGCGCGACGTCGCTGGCAAAGAACGACCAGACATGCTCGCCGCCCAGCCGTTCGCCGCGCTCGATCAGCAGGAGGCGCAGGTCCGGGCGATGCCTTGCCAGAGCCAGGGCTATCAGCCCGCCGGCAAGCCCCCGCCCAGGATGGCGATGTCACAGTCATGCTCGCTCATCGCGCATAGCGTTTAGCGGGCATCCGCCGCAGCGCAACCCGTGCGCGCTGCGGCCCGGTCTGGACGGTGCTTCAGCCCTTCTTGTGGCGCGTGGTCTTGGCGCGATGGGTCTTCGACCCGCCGCCCTGGATGCAGCCGTCGGTGACGGTCGCCGAGCAGCGCGGATAGTCCTTGGCCGCGGCGCTCGTATCGGTGACCGGTGCCGGGTTGGCCGCGGCAGCGGCGGGCGCGCTGGCTGCCGGAGCCGCCATGGTCGGGTCGCTCGAAGGCATGGTCGAGGCGGTCGGAGGTGCGGCAGGATCGGCCTGGGCAAGAACGGCGGCGGGGGAGCCCAGCAGCAGGGCAGCGCCGGCGGCGATGAGGATCGGCTTGCGGATGTTCATGGGATCTCGTCCTTTTTTCCTGCGATACTTTGCGCCCGCACGGCGAAGCCTCGGGCTACCCGCCTAACGATCCGCCACGCTTTCGGGGTTTGCCGGAGGGGGCGGATTGCGGCATGGCGTTGAAAATGAGCGACGAACCCCGGATCGAACCCGCCACGGGCGCCGAAGCGGCCGAGATTGCCGAGATCTACGCGCACCACGTCATCCACGGCACCGCGACCTTCGAGATCGAACCGCCCGACGCGGCCGAGATCGCCGCGCGGATGGAACGGTTGCACGCCGCGGGCATGCCCTGGCTGGTCGCCCGCGACGCCGCGGGCGTGCTGCTCGGCTACGCCTATGCCGGGCGCTACCACACCCGCGCCGCCTATCGCGATACGGTCGAGAACTCCGTCTATATCCGCCACGACAAGCTCGGGCAGGGCCTGGGCACTCGGTTGCTGGGGGCGCTCCTCGAGGAATGCGAAGCGCGCGGTGTGCGGCAGGTGATCGCGGGCATCGCCGCGACCGAGCCGTCGTCGGTCGCGCTCCACGCCAAGGCCGGCTTCGTCGAGGTGGGACGGCTGAGGAGCGTCGGCCGCAAGCACGGCAAGTGGATCGACGTTCTCTACATGCAGCGCGCGCTCGGCGATGGCGATACCTCGCCGCCCGCGGAGGAACCCGGCTGAACCCGTCTCTCGGAACGCTTGAGAACATTCGCGCGATCAGTGCGTTAAGCGGTGGAACATCCACTTTTCACACTGCGAGGATCATGCGCCGACTTCTCCCCGCCATCGCTTTGGCGGCCGCCCCCCTTTGCGCCCCGGCCTGCGCTGACGCCCAGGAGGTTCCCCCTCCAGCCGATCCGGCAAAGGCCGATACGCCCGCCCAAGCAGAGGCCGTAATGGCATCGAGCGTGTTCGACGGCGATTTCCTGGTGGTCGGGGTCGGCGCGGTGTCAATGCCGAGCTACGAAGGGTCCGACGACCGCAGGATCACGCCGGCGGGTGGAGTCTACGGCCGCGTTGCCGGCATCAACATCAGCCCGCGTGCGGCCGGCCTGGCGCTCAATTTCATCCCCGAACAGAAAGGCAAGCGGCTCACTTTCAACCTCGGCCCGGTCGCCCGCTATCGCTCGAACCGCTCCAGCCTGAACGGGATCAAGGACCCGGTCGTCCGGCGGCTGGGCAAGCTCGATGCGGTGATCGAAGGCGGCGCGACCGTCGGCATGACGCTGAAAGGCGTGATCAACGCCTATGACCGGATCTCGCTCGGCGCGGACTTCCGCTGGGACGTCTCGGGCAAGGGCGGCGGCCGCGTGATCGCGCCGGGCGTCACCTACTTCACCCCGGTCAGCAAGGGCCAGGTGATCGGCGCGCGCGTCGGCGCCGAATTCGTCGACCGCAAATATGCGCAATACAACTACGGCATCGACGCCGCCGGCAGCGCCGCCAGCGGCCTGCCGCAATATGTCGGCCGCGGCGGCTTCAAGGAATGGAACCTGGGCGCCTTCACCGCCTTCGACCTCGACGGCAACTTCCTCGACGGAGGTTTCGCGCTTGGCGCGGGCGTGCAGTATTCGCGGCTCCAGGGCAGCGCCGCCGAAACACCGATCACGGCGATCCGCGGCAAGCGAGGCCAGTTCTTCGCCGGCGCCGGCCTCGCTTACACGTTCTGAGTCAGGCTGCAGCCAGCTCGCCCACCTTCTCCCATGTCGTCGCCTGGACGCTCGGCCGCGCTTCCATCCGCGCGATCCAGGCCGAGAGGTTCGGATGCGGCGCGAGCAGCTCCTGCCCCTCGGCGAAGAGCGGCAGGAAGCAGAGATGGCAGATCAGGTGGATGTCGGCGAGGCTCACCGCGTCACCGGCCATGTAGGCGTCCTGGTCGAGCAGCCGCGCGATCTCGTCCACCGCGATCCTGGCATCGGGCAGCGCCGCGGCGATGGCCGCCTCGTCAACCGGCATGCCGAACTTGGGTGCGACCACGCGGCCGAAGGTCAGGCCGCCGCTGACGGTCTTGGCGACATAGCTGTCGACGATGTTGAGCATCTGGTCCATCCGCAGCAGCGACCGGGCATCGCCGGGCGCCAGCGAAGGCGAGGGTATGACCCGGTCGAGATAGCGCAGGAAGGCCTGCGTCTCGTAGAATTCCAGGCCGTCATGCTCGAAGGCCGGGATCTTGCCGAAGGGCTGCCGGCGCAGATAGTCGGGCGTCTTGTAAGTGCCGAAGGGCAGCGCCTGCAGGCGATAGGCGGCGCCTTTCTCCTCGAGCGCGATCAGCGGCGAGCGGACATAGGGGCTGCCGGGGATGCCGTGGACGATGAAGGTCATTGTGCGGACTCCTTGCTGTTGGCGTAGTTGGCATAGGCTTCGATATGGAAGGGCCAGCCTTCGCAGCCCCCGATGTTTTCGCGGACGGTGGGGGCGTCGCTGCCGAAGCGTTCGAGATCGCGGTGTTCGAGCGTCACCAGCGTGCCGTCGCCATCGGGAACGAAGCTCAGCTCCACCTCGGTCAGGAAGTTCGGATCGTAGCGGAATTTGGCATCGAGCTGCCAGCCGAGCAACAGCCGGTGCGGCGGGCTCCAGTCGATCACCTTGCCCCAGTCGATCTCCGTACCCTCGGCATCGCGTTCGAACCAGCGGCCGCCCGCCTGCGGTTCGATGACGATGGCGGCATGGGGTTCGCCCAGCGTCTTGCCCTTCTTCCACCATTCGCCGATCCCTTCGACGAACACGGCGAAGGCGCGCTCGGGCGCCAGCGCGACGCGGACCGTATGGATGACGGGGGCGATGCTCATTCCTTTTCCTCCTTCGCGAGATTGTTCGCGTAGTCTGCAAAATCATTCATGGCCTGGTGCCAGAAGCGGTCGAGCCAATCGCGCATGACGCCTATTCCTCTCGGATCGATGCGGTAGATCCGGCGCGTGCCCTCGGCGATCTCGCTGACGAGGCCGGCATCCTTGAGCACCTTCAGGTGTTGCGACACCGCGGGGCGGGAGACGGGCAGGCCTTCGGCGAGCCGGCCTACGGGCTGCGGCATTTCGGCCAGCTTCTCGAAGATCGCGCGCCGCGTCGGATCGGCGAGCGTCGAGAGGATGGCGGCGGCTGATTGGTTAGTCATGACTTACGGTTAGTTTTGACTTACCGACTCGTCAAGCGCCAATCGCCGCCGCCACTTGCCCGCGCAGATCGGGCAGTACTTCGGCTTCGAACCAGGGGTACTTGGCCATCCACAGCCGGCTGCGCCAGGCGGGATGGGGCAGGGGGAACAGGCCTTCAGGAAGCTCGGCGTAACGCTGCACGGCCTCGGTCATCAACTGCGCGAAACCGTGCGGCAGGTAGGCCGCCTGGGCATATTGCCCAACAAGTAAAGTAAGCTTGAGGTTTACCATATGGGCCAGAAGCGGCTCATGCCAGAGCGGCGCGCATTCCCGCCGCGGCGGGAGATCGCCGCCGTTCCCTTTGCCTGGATAGCAGAAGCCCATCGGCACCAGCGCGACCTTGTCGGGGTCGTAGAAGGTCTCGCGGTCGAGCCCCAGCCAGCCGCGCAGACGGTCGCCGCTGTCGTCGTCCCAGGGCACGCCGCTGGCGTGGACCTTGCTGCCCGGTGCCTGGCCGATGATGACTATCCGCGCGTCGACGCCCGCCTGGACGATTGGTCGCGGTCGAAAGCCCAGCCCCGCCTCGCAGACCCGGCAGGCGCGGATATCGGCGAGCAGGGCGGCAAGGTCGCTCATCCGCGCAGATCCATCAGCGAGGACGAATAGGGCGCGACAAGCTCCTGCGCGCGGTCCCAGCCGCCGTTCAGCCAGATGCTCTGCGCGCGCGGATCGGCGGGGAGGATAATGGGCATCGTATCGCGGCCGATCGAGCGCAGCGCGGCATTGGCCTCGCAGGTGACCAGCGCGAAGCTCGGCACTTCGCTGTCCTTCCACACCCCGGCGAGCGCGAATATCGGCTGATCGGCCAAGGTGAACCAGCACGACCGTCGCTTGCCCTCGACGTTCCGCCCTGCGCCCCATTCCATGAAGGCCGTCGCCGGGACCAGGCAGCGGAACTCGCTGTTGCGCAGGTTTCCGATCCAGAATGGACTTTCGAGATTGCGCACCGAAGCGATGCCCTGGCGCGGCGCCCCGCCTGCCGATGGCGGCGGCGGCACGCCCCAGAGCCTCGGAGTCATCCGCCGCGTCGGCTCTCCCGAGGGGCGCGGTCCGGCGACGAATTCGCGGCCCGTGGTGATCACCGGCGCGAACTGCCCGGGCGCGACGTGGCCGGCTTCCCACGGGTCCTCGCCCGCCCTCGCAGCGAAGCGGTCGGCGATCTGGTGAGCAGGCGCGTCGAGACGGTAGAGCATCGTCATGGGCGCTAGATGCGCGCTCCGCCCGTCCGGGGCAACGGCCGCTAAGCGACCATTTCGGAGCTTTGTCCCTCGGGGCCTGCAGGCGGTTCGCGCCTACATTCGCCGCCGGAACTGTCGGGGGACGGACAATGGCATTCGATCCGGAGAAATTCTACAATTCGCTGCGGCCGGGCCTGCTGGGGCCGACGCTGAGCCAGGGTGAAGTGGACGGCTGCAACGCCATCCTCGCCGCGATGGCCGGAACGCCGCGCGCCTATTGCGCCTATGCCCTGGCCACGGCCTTCCACGAGACCAACGCTACGATGCAGCCCGTGCGCGAGGCCTACTGGCTGTCCGAGACATGGCGGAAGAGCAACCTGCGATACTATCCGTGGTACGGCCGCGGTTATGTCCAGCTGACCTGGGAAGAAAACTACAAGCATGCCGACAAGGCACTTGGCCTCGGCGGGGCGCTGACTCAGGATCTGGAAAAGGCGCTCGAACCCGATATCGCCGCTCGGATCATGCGACGAGGGATGGAAGAGGGCTGGTTCGCCGGCGACTCGAAGGGGCGGCACACTTTGGCGCGGCACCTTCCGGAGCAAGGCGACGCCAGCGAGGCCGAGTTCATCGTGGCGCGCCGGATCATCAACGGCACCGACAAGAACAAGCTCGTCGCCCGCCATGCCCTGCAATTCCAGACAGCCCTGGCCAACGGCGGCTGGTAGCACAGCCCACCGCATGTCAGCCTGATCGCGCTTCGGAGCGCGGCGCGCTTGTCTGGCGGCTCCGTACAGTCTAGAACCCGCCCATCCCCGGGGAGCCTGCTCCCACTCCGATGTTTCGAGAGTGGGCAAAAACGTGGCTGAGAGGTGGGCGTAGCGCCCCACGACCCGTCGAACCTGAACCCGTTAGCACGGGCGGAGGGAAGGGTCGCTGACGTCAAGCGCTCCCGCCATTCGCCCACCTGAGGAGCGCATATGGCCGACATCAATTCCCGCCTCGAAATCGGCGTCACCACCGGACCGATCCGCGGCTCGAAGAAGATCCACGTCGGCCCGCTCAAGGTCGCCATGCGCGAGATCCACCTCGAGCCCACGTCGGGCGAACCGCCGGTGCGCGTCTATGACACCTCGGGTCCCTACACCGATCCGAACGTCACGATCGACATCGCCGCCGGCCTGCCGATGATCCGCCGCGACTGGCAGCTCGCCCGCGGCGACGTCGAGGAGTACGAGCCGCGCGAGGTCAAGCCCGAAGACAACGGCCAGCTCGGCCCCGACCGTTCGGGCGGCGTTCCCCCGTTCCCCACCGCGCTGCGCCGCCCGCTGCGCGCCAAGGCCGGCGCCAACCTCAGCCAGATGTTTTATGCCCGCCGCGGCATCATCACGCCCGAGATGGAATATGTCGCCGAGCGCGAGAACCTAGGCCGTGCCCGCCTTGCCGAATACAAGCGGGACGGTGAAAGCTTCGGCGCCTCGATCCCCGATTACGTGACGCCGGAATTCGTCCGTGACGAAGTCGCCCGCGGCCGCGCGATCATCCCGTCGAACGTCAACCACCCCGAGAGCGAGCCGATGGCGATCGGCCGCAACTTCCTGGTCAAGATCAACGCCAATATCGGCAACTCTGCCGTGGCGTCGGACGTCGCCAGCGAAGTCGACAAGATGGTCTGGTCGATCCGCTGGGGCGCCGACACCGTCATGGACCTCTCCACCGGCCGCAATATCCACGACACGCGCGAATGGATCATCCGCAACAGCCCCGTGCCGATCGGCACCGTGCCGATCTACCAGGCGCTCGAGAAGGTCGGCGGCATCGCCGAGGACCTGACGTGGGAGATCTTCCGCGACACCTTGATCGAACAGGCCGAGCAGGGCGTCGACTACTTCACGATCCACGCCGGCGTGCGCCTGCCCTACGTGCCGCTCGCCGCCAAGCGGATGACCGGCATCGTCAGCCGCGGCGGCTCGATCATGGCCAAGTGGTGCCTGGCGCATCACAAGGAGTCCTTCCTCTACGATCGCTTCGACGAGATCACCGAGATCATGAAGGCCTACGACGTCGCCTATTCGCTCGGCGACGGCCTGCGCCCCGGCTCGATCTACGATGCCAACGACGAGGCTCAGTTCGCCGAACTCTACACCCTGGGCGAGCTGACCAAGCGCGCCTGGGCGCAGGACGTCCAGGTAATGATCGAAGGCCCCGGCCACGTGCCGATGCACAAGATCAAGGAGAACATGGAAAAGCAGCTCGAGGCCTGCGGCGAAGCGCCGTTCTACACGCTCGGGCCGCTGACCACCGACATCGCGCCGGGCTACGACCACATCACCAGCGGCATCGGCGCCGCGCAGATCGGCTGGTACGGCACGGCGATGCTCTGCTACGTCACGCCCAAGGAGCACCTCGGCCTGCCCGACCGCGACGACGTCAAGGTCGGCGTCGTCACCTACAAGCTGGCCGCCCACGCGGCGGACCTCGCCAAGGGCCACCCGGCGGCCCAGGTCCGCGACGATGCGCTGAGCAAGGCGCGGTTCGAGTTCCGCTGGCGCGACCAGTTCAACCTGTCGCTCGATCCCGATACGGCCGAGAAGTACCACGACCAGACCCTGCCGGCCGAAGGCGCCAAGTCGGCGCACTTCTGCTCGATGTGCGGGCCCAAGTTCTGCTCGATGAAGATCAGCCAGGAAGTCCGCGAATTCGCCCGCCTGCAGAACCAGCCCTCCGACGGCTTCGTCGCCGCCGAGGAGGCCGAAAAGGGCATGGCGGAAATGAGCAAGGTCTACGACGAAGGCGGCCGCGAACTCTACATCGGCGCCGGCGACCGCGAGCACGACTGATATCCCAAACCCGGACTCGGCCGGCGCATTAGGCGCTTGTCGAGTGCCGGGAGCGGGACCATACCGGGAGATCGCGGGGGCGCGGGTGGTTGAAAACAAGGGGGGAATTCCGATGCGTGCACTGCTGATCCTCTCGCCGCTGCTCCTCGCCGCCTGCAACGGTCACGGCGGCGACGCGAAGGACCCGACCGGTACCAACGGCACCACGGCGACCAACTACACGGGCATCGGCAAGGACGAGACGCTGCACTTCACCGGCACCGAGCCGTTCTGGGGCGGCTCGCTGACCGACGGCGCGCTGACCTACACCACGCCCGACAACCCGACCGGCACGGTGATCCCGGTCCGCCGCTTCGCCGGCAACAACGGCCTCGCCTATTCGGGCGCGCTGGGCGCCCACGCGCTCGACATGGCCGTGACCGACGCGCCGTGCAGCGACGGCATGTCCGACCGCACCTATCCCTTCACCGTCTCGCTCCAGATCGGCGACGAGCAGCGCAAGGGCTGCGGCTGGACCGACAAGCGCGGGTTCACCGAGAAGAAGAAGAAGGCCTGAACGCAGCGTCGCATCCGTAACCCCAATCTATGGGGCAAATAAAAACGGAGCAGCGCACCGATGACGTCACCGCATGACGAACCGACGAACGATGGGCCGACCACCTTCTACCACGGCACCAAGGCCGACCTTAGACCGGGCGACCTGATCGCAGTCGGCCACAAGTCCAACTTCGACATCCTCAAAAAGCTGTCCTGGGTCTATTTCACCGCGACGCTCGACGCGGCGACCTGGGGTGCGGAGCTGGCCAAGGGCGAAGGCCGGGGCCACATCTACATCGTCGAGCCCACCGGCGAATGGTTCGACGATCCCAACCTCACCGACAAGAAGTTCCCCGGCAACCCGACCAAAAGCTACCGCAGCCGCGCGCCGCTGCGCATCATCGGCGAAGTGGCCGAATGGCAGGGCCACGCGCCCGAAGTGCTACAGGCGATGCTGGACGGGCTCGAGCGGCTGAAGCAGCAGGGCGCCGAGATCATCGACTGAAAACACCGCCATATAGGTAGTTTCCTTGCTTTCCCGGCGGGCGGGGCTGCGATAGCCTCGCCCCCGGGGAATTGAAGGAGAGGAATATGCGGAACCTTGCGGCCGAATTCTTCGGCACTTTCTGGCTCGTTTTCGGCGGCTGCGGATCGGCGGTGCTCGCCGCGGCCTTTCCCGAGCTCGGCATCGGCTTCGCCGGCGTCGCGCTGGCTTTCGGCCTCACCGTGCTGACCATGGCCTATGCCGTCGGCGGCATATCGGGCGGGCATTTCAACCCGGCGGTGTCGCTCGGCCTCGCCGTGGCGAACCGCTTCGCCTGGAAGGACCTGATCCCCTACTGGATCGCCCAGGTCGTCGGCGCGATCGTCGCGGGCGGGGTGCTATACTGCATCGCCTCGGGCAAGCCGGGGTTCGAGCCCGGCGGCTTCGCCTCGAACGGCTATGGCGACCTGTCGCCCGGCCACTATTCGCTGCAATCGGCGGCCTTAATCGAGATCGTCCTGACCGCGGGCTTCCTCATCGTCATCCTCGGCTCGACCTCGCGCGTCGCCCCTCCGGGCTTCGCCCCGCTGGCGATCGGCCTGGCGCTGACCCTGATCCACCTGATCTCGATCCCGGTGACCAACACCTCGGTCAACCCGGCACGCTCGCTGGGCGTCGCCCTGTTCGCGACGACCGACGCGCTGGGCCAGGTATGGCTGTTCTGGGTCGCGCCGCTGCTGGGCGCACTGATCGGCGGCGGCATCTGGCGCTTCGTGCTGAGCCCCGGCGAGAGCCCGGCCAACATCGGCCAGCCGGTGGACTAGGGAACGACCAACTTCGCCCAAGCCCAAGTTCGTCACCCCGGACTTGATCCGGGGTCCCGCTTGTTGCGTTCAGCCGCGAGGCCACGAAGGCAGCGGGATCCCGGGTCGAGCCCGGGATGACGATCCAGCAGAATGATCGTAGCGGGCAGATGGCGCCGGTGCGATCTGACGCCGGGCGTTCAGCGCTTGCGGACGAATTCCGCGCGCAGCACGAGCCCCTTGATACCGTCGAACCGGCAGTCGATTTCCTGCGCGTCGCCGGTGAGCCGGATCGACTTGATCACCGTCCCCTGCTTGAGCGTCCGCCCCGCGCCCTTGACCTCGAGGTCCTTGATCAGCGTCACCTGATCGCCATCGGCGAGGACGTTGCCCACCGCATCGCGCACTTCGACCGTATCGGCGGCGGCGCGCTTGGCCGCCAGTTCGGACGCCGGCATCCATTCGCCGCTGTCCTCGTCGAACTGGTAGTCTTCGTCATCGCTGGGCATGGGTGGCTCCTGTCGGGGCACCTCTGGCAGGCGGGTGCCACTTTGGCCAGCCTGCGCCGCCGCCGGCGTGCTAGAAGGCCGGCATGAAACACTACCTGCTGATCTATCACCTCGCCCCCGACTACCTCGACCGCCGCCCGCAGTTCCGCGAGGCGCACCTGGCGCTGGCCAAGGAAGCGGTGGCGCGCGGCGAACTGCTCCTGGGCGGCGCCCTCGCCCCCGCCGACCGCGCGATGCTGCTGTTCGCCGGCGAGGACAGCAGTGCGGCCGAACGTTTTGCGGAAAGCGATCCCTATGTGGCGAACGGGCTGGTCGAGCGCTGGGAAGTGCGGGGGTGGACGACGGTTGTGGGCGAAGGGGCGGCGGTGGCGCTGTAGGGTCGGTTATTTTTGTTTTGGATCGAAACCTCGCAATGCTTTAAGTTCGTCGGGATTGTTGGCTATATTAATCAGAAAGTCGACCCATTTATCTGAGTATGTATAATCTCTATGTGCAGCGTGATAGTAGCAGAAATCTTTTTTGCAATCATCCGGCTTTTTTGCTTTATTACGCGGTCTTACGCCAAATTTTTTCCAAGCTAGCTGGTGGTCATGTGATGTGAAATTTGCATCACAGGCCTCATTGATTTTCTGTAAAACGGCGGTTGGTTTGTATGGCCATAGCTCATCTCCAACGACCTTTTTAGTCAAAATATTGGATAATTTTTCGGATTCTTTGTTGTTTTCCGTGAAAACTATGTGGGAATCGCCTTTTGTTGCTTTTTCAAATGTGTAGTTAACTTTGAACTTGTAGCTTGGTCCTTCATTTCCGGTCTCCTCAATTGCTTGACTGATCTGTTGGTCAATTGCTTCAATTGCTGGTGACAAGTCGTATTTTTGCAAATGGGCTAGCTGATTGAGCTGCATTTTTCCGAACTGAAGGGACAGCGAAAGAGTTTGCTCTAGACCTGCATTTTCTCCAAAAAGCTTCCTAATAGTCTGATCAAAATTGAGGCAATTTGCCTGAAATAGAGGCCAGTACAGCCTGCCAACAGAGGATAGCATGGTGTGTTCAACGCTATCTCTTAGGGTTTTGACCGCTAAAAGGTTTTTCTTTACGTCAGTATTTAGAGGGCAGTCCTCTCTATTGAGAATTTGGCTCAATAGCAGGGAGTTTCCATTGGCGTCTGTGATGGAAATTCCTTTAAGATCATAATACTCATGAAGAAGATATGTCCAGGCTATTTGACTCAGGACGGGAAATATTTCAATCTTGAAGAGAATAGATGGGCTATTGAATATCTGAACCGCGGAAATCATGGCTTCTCGGGCGCGAAATATTCGTTCATCATCTATGGGAGATAGTCCACTCTTTAGGTCGACTAGGGATTTTTCGTATTTATACCTGGAAACTTCATCATCAGAAGCCGCCTCAACATCCCAATTCGCTGATCCTGCCAGGCGCCCCGGATTGATCGTTGGAGTGCGGCCAGTGTTGATCAGCTGTTGGACATTTTGGTACGCTATCCCATCCAACAAGAGCTTCTTTGCAAGTCGTCGCTCGCGGTCAGTGAGAGCGGGTGTTCTCATCGGGCAAGTAGCAGGCGGCAGGCCCACTCTTCATCGTTCCACCTTGTGGCAAAAGCGTCATGCACCTCGAACCAACTCCCATCATTTCCCGCACCATGATTTTGTCCCATGCATGAGCATTGGCATTCATGGCCGACAGCATTCATGCACGCAGGGGCGCATTTTTCCTGTTCTCGAAATGGTTGAATTATATAAACTTTTCCAAAGTGTTTCAGTGATCTGTCTATAAAATCGTTGAACCAAGCCTTCGGTATTTCCCAGTAACGTAGGCCATTAAGCCATACGGGGCGCGTCGATCGTCCGTTTCGCAACCAATCTCGATTGCCATCTGAGTAGGGCAAGCGAAGGCGGTGCTGCTGACCTCTCTTGGTGCGTCTGATAATTACCGGAATCGCAGTTTGTCGCCAAATTCTCCGTAATTCTTCATCGTTACGGCGCATATCATGCACTCCATCACGATATGCTTTAGCAATTCTCAAATGCGCGTGAAATCGCATTCAGACCAAATCGCACACATATATGAACCGTTTTGGCGGGTTTCCCGTCAGTCTTGCCGGCTAAAAGAACAAGGTAACGGGAGCGCGAGGGCGATGGCCCTCGCATCTGAAAACCCTTTCCTACACCCCCCATCCTGTGCCTTATCCTGCCCGATGAAGCACGAAGCCCTCCTCCCGCCGGGCGAGCCGCTCGCCTCTGACCTCACCGCCGATGAAACCCGCCCCGGCGACCGCTGGGATGCGCCGAAGATGGCGGCGTTCCTGCGCCAGCTTTCGGCCACCCATTCGGTCAGCGCCGCGGCGCGGTCGGTGGGGATGAGCCGGCAGTCGGCCTATCGGCTGCGGTCGCGGCTGAAGGGTGGGGCGTTCGACCTCGCCTGGGACGTCGCCTTCCACCACTCCTACGACAACCTCGCCCATGCCGCGCTCGAGCGGGCCTTGAACGGCGTCGAGATCCCGGTGTTCCACCGCGGCGAGCAGATCGGTTCCTATCGCAAGTACGACGAGCGGCTGACCCTGCGTCTGCTGGCGCTGAGCACGCAGCGCGGCAACGTGCCGGTGCTCGGTCGCCGCGGACCCGAGGCCGAGCTGCACGCGCGGCGGTTCGATGCGCTGGTGGCCGAAGTGGAGATGGGCGAGGGCGACGAGGTCCCGCTCGCCGATCCCGGCCCGGCGGCCGAGGGCGAGCTGATACATATTCACTCCCTTGATCCGTCCGCTCCGTCCGAGGCCGATATTATCGCGGCCTTGCAGGAGCTTGAGGGCGAAGAGGGCGGGTGACAGGGTGTAACTTGTGTCACCCTGCGCGGGTGTCTGGCATGCCGTCGAACTGTGGCAGGTCAGATGAGGCGGGAAAGCCGGGCCTTCCCGCCTCGCAGGATCAGCGGACGGCGACTTCCGCGGCGTTCGCCCTGGCCTCGCTCAGCGAGAAGGCGACCTGCTTGCCGTTGTATTCGCCCGAGACGCGCTGGCCGCGCACGACGAGGCGGAAGGGTGTCTGCCGGTCGGCCTTGCCGGTGATGACGGTGCGGTTCTTCTCGGTCTTGACGGAATATTCGTAGGTCACGCCGTCGCGTTCGATGGTTTCGGCCTGGGCCAGGGCAGGCAAGGCGATCGCGCTTGCTGCAAGCGCGAAGATGCTGGCGGTCTTGAGGTTGAACAACATGGCATCGATCCTTGCTAGAGAGGATAATGCCCCGGGCATCCGTATGTTCTGAGTTATGTGTATCACTGCTGCACTGCAGCGCAATTGCATAGTGCGGCACGGCAAGTGCGGGTCGCGCAACGAGACGGATCGGTGTCCGAAGCGGCTTCGGGCTTGGCGCGGCGGCTGGGCGGGCTAGAAAGGAAGGGAATCGAAAAGGGTTAGGCGGTGAACGAACCGGTGCTCCTCTCAGGCGGCAACCCTCAGATCGCCAAGGGTGACGGCGACGCCGTCGTCCAAGCCTATATCGCCGCGATGCCGGGCTGGAAGCGGGGCATCGGGCAGCGGCTCGATGCGATCATCTCGGCCGCGGTGCCGGGCGTGCGCAAGGCGGTGCGGTGGAACACGCCGTTCTATGGCGCGCCCGATAGCGACGGCTGGTTCCTCGCCTTCCACTGCGTCACCAAATACGTGAAAGTGAACTTCTTCCGCGGTGCCTCGCTCGATCCGGTGCCGCCGGTCGCCTCGAAGCAGGCCGAGGTGCGTTACTTCCACGTCCACGAGGACGGGTTCGATGAGGCCCTGTTCGCGAGCTGGGTCCGGCAGGCGGCCGCCTTGCCCGGCACGCGCTATTGATGACCGCGGTTTCCGGCCAGGACCCGCTGCTGCTGCGCCGCCTGCTGCGCGCCCGCGACCGAATGGACGCGCTCAGCCACGAGGACTGGCCGGTGGAGCGGCTGGCGGCGGTCAGCGGCGTTTCGGAGGCGCATTTCGCCCGCTCGTTCAAGGAGGCCTTCGGCGTACCGCCGCACCGCTATCTGCTGACGCGCCGGATCGAGCGGGCCAAGGCGCTGCTCCGCGACACCGACCTGGCCGTGACTGCGGTGGCTTTCGAGAGCGGGTGGAACAGCCTCGGCACCTTCGGCCGCACCTTCCGCGACGTGACCGGCGAGAGCCCGGGCGCGTTCCGGCTGCGCGAGAAGGCGATCGAGCATCGGTTGGGACAGGTGCCTGCCTGCTATCTCTCCGCCGCGCACCGGCCCGACCTCACCTTAGCAGTTTCGGAGAAGCGCCGGCAGGAGGCGGACGATAGAGGCAGCGGGACACAAGTGATGGAGGTCCCATGAGTGAAGCAATCCAGGTGGTCGGGCTCTATGTGCGCGACCAGGACGAGGCGCACGATTTCTACGTCGGCAAGCTGGGCTTTCGCGTCCACACCGATCAGCGCAACGGCGATTACCGCTGGCTGACGGTGCAGCACCCGGAGCAGCCGCAGTTCCAGCTCGGCTTGTTCCGCCCGCAGGCGCCGATGCACGATCCGGCCACGGCGCAGGCGCTCAGCGAACTCGTCGCCAAGGGGGCGATGCCGCCGCTGGTCATGGCGGTCGACGATTGCCGCGCGACCTATGAGAGGTGGCGCGCCGCGGGCGTGGAGTTCACCCAGGAACCGATCGCGCGCTATGGCAATGTCGACGCCAACTTCCGCGATCCCTCGGGGAACGGCTGGAAGATCATCGAGGAGGGCGCATGAGCGAAGCAGCCGAACAGATTGACGCCAAGCTCGCCGGTTTGGGCGACTGGCGCGGGGAGGCGCTGACGCGGATGCGCGGTTTGATCCGCGAGGCCGTGCCCGAGGTGGTCGAGACGGTCAAATGGGTGAAGCCCTCGAACCCCTCGGGCGTGCCCTGCTGGGAGCACGCCGGGCTGATCTGCACGGGCGAGGTCTACAAGAGCTACGTCAAGCTGACCTTCGCCCAGGGTGCGGCGCTAGAGGATCCGCAGGGCCTGTTTAACGCGGGCTTCGGCGGCGGCACGCGGCGGGCGATCGACATCCGCGAGGGCGAGGCGGTCGATGTGGCGGCGTTCAAGGAACTGGTGCGCGAGGCGGCGGCGCTCAACGCGGCGAAGAAGGAGCGCTAGAGCGCCGGGGCTGCGGGGTCGACCGTGGGTTCGGCTTCGCGTTCCGCGGGTTCGGCGGCGGCCGATCGGGCCTCGCCGGCGGCGGCCTGGGCATCGCGTTCGGCATTCCGCGCTTCGGCTGCCTCGTCCATCGGCGTCTTGGGCCAGGTCACGATCTTCATCTGCGATGGCGGCTGGGCCTCGGCTTCAGGCTCGGGCGGCGGCAGGGGTTCGGGGACGTAGTCGGCATATTGCAGCCGGGCATAGGCCGCCGCCTCGCGCTCTGCCGCGCGGCGCTTCCAGGTCGGCGTGCGGTCGACGAACCAGTTTGGGCTGAGGTCCTGCGGCCCGTAGTCGACGATCCGCTGCGGGTCCTTGCTGTAGATCGGATCGGGCCGCGCGCTGCGCCAGCTCGGTTCGGGCGGCGGGGTCATCGTCGGGTGGGCCGCGATGCCGAGCAGCATCCCGACGAGGGGACCGCCGATCACCGCGGTCAGGATCATGTTGCGCGCCTGCATGACGTCGTCTCCTGTCACCGCCCGCGGAAAAAACGCGGGGCGCGGCGAGGGGTTCCGGGTCGCGGCGTGAGAGAGTCGAGACGACAGCAAAAATGGGCTTGAACGAATCGGCTGGCGATGAGAACATTTAGAGAACATAAATCGGAGTATGTGCGATGTCCGGCAGAATTCCCCGACCGTCCCGCCCTTGGCAGCCCAAGCAGTCGCAGCCAAAGCGGCCGCTCTACCTGCAAGTGAAACCTGGCCCTGACACAGTATCTCAAATCGCGGCTTTGCCTCGCAACGACGGCAGCCGGGAGGCTGGCCTGCTGCATATGACCGTGCTGGCTCTCGTCGACCTCGCCGAATGGCCCGAAGACTTCATTCCGGCGTTCCACCGCACGATGGAAGGCTTCGAAGCCGGGGTCTTCGACGTCCAGTTCGATCGCATCGTCGAACGCAAGGCGGTGACCCTGCGCGGCAGCAAGCGGCAGAAGGGTGCGCTGGCGTTGCAATGGCTACTGCGCGCGCATTTCGAGGCGCGCGATTTCCGCTTCTTCGGCGCCGCGCCGGACCCGCATGTCACGATCAACTACAAGGGCGACGGGCTGGGCAACGAGGCGATTGCGCCGATCGGCTGGACGGTCGAGGACATCATTCTGGTCGAAAGCGTTTACGGCCAGGCGACGCATATCGAACATGGACGTTGGCCGCTGCGGCGCAGGCTGCTCTAAGGTCGCGCGGACGAGCATCAGGACAAGGATCGAACCGATGAGCGGCAAGGCAGGCAACATCCACGTCGGCGTCGGCGGCTGGACCTTCGAGCCGTGGCGGGGGGTGTTCTATCCCGAGAAGTGGCCCAAGGCGAAGGAGCTCGACTATGCCGGTCAGCACCTGACCGGGATCGAGGTCAACGGCACCTTCTATTCGAGCCAGAAGCCCGCAAGCTTTATGAAGTGGCGCGATGCCGTGCCCGAGGGCTTCGTGTTCACGCTCAAGGCCAACCGCTTCTGCGTCAACCGCCGCGTCTTGGCCGAGGCCGGGGAGTCCATCGGGCGCTTCGTCGGGCAGGGCATTACGGAACTCGGGCCCAAGCTCGGCCCGATTCTCTGGCAGCTCGCCGCGACCAAGAAGTTCGATGCCGGGGACATGGCCGCCTTCCTTGCGCTGATGCCCAAGGAGCAGGACGGCATCCGCCTGCGCCACGCGATCGAGCCGCGCCACGAAAGCTTCGACGATCCGGCCTTCTTCGAGATGTGCCGCAAGGCAGGCGTCGCCGTGGTCTATGCCGAGGCCGAGAAGTATCCGCGCTTCGACGAGCAGACTGCGGACTTCACTTATGCGCGCATCCAGAACGCACAGGAGGACCTCGGGGCCGGCTATACCGATGCCGAGCTCGACCGACTGGCCGACCAGGCGCGCACCTGGGCCAAAGGCGGGCGCGACGTGTTTGTGTTCTTCATCGCCGGCGACAAGGTGCGTAATCCGGCTGCGGCGATGGCGCTGATCGCACGGCTGAAGGACTAGGCTACTTGGCCCGGAAGCCGGCCAGTGCGACGAGTACGAGGAGCGCGAGGGTGATCACCGTCGACGCGGCGAAGTTGACGATCAGGCTCCAGCTTGGCTCGGCGTGGTTGGTCAACGTGTAGACGACGAAGGAGACGAGCGTGCCCGTCGCCGACAGACCCACCGCCGACCAGCCGAACTTGCGCCTGGCCTCCTCCATCAGCGGCAGCGCGTTGAGCGTCAGCGCCCCTGCGAGAATGATCGCGATGAAGGGCACGGCCGAGGCGAGCGGGGTGAAGCCTGCCGCGATCAGGCTTTCGCCCAGCGCGTTGCCCGCCCGCAGCGCAGCGCAGAACGCGAGCGTGACGAAGGCGCCCGACAGTAGCAGCATTGCGAGCGCGGCCGCTTTCAGCCGATCAAGCCGCCGCTGCGCGACCGAGCCGGGCACGTCGATCGCCAGCACCTTGGCGAGGCGGTTGACGTCGAATTCCCAGCGCTCGTCGGTGACGGTTATAGCATTGCGCCGCGACAGGTCGCCGAGCGTGTCGGGCAGTTCGCCGGGGCGCGGCATGGCGGCATTGCCGATCAGCACCGGTATCACCGGGATCGCGCTGCGCAGCGCCGCGGCGATCTCGCGGATCACGTAGTCGCCGGGATCGTCGAGCCGGCGGGCGCCCTCGGCATTGGTGGCGCTGCTCCAGCGATCGCCGATGACCACGACCAGCGCGCCCGATTCCGCCAGCTTCTCGTCGATCACCCGCTCGAAATCGTCGCCGTAATCGATGCCGGTGACGTCGCGGAAGACGCGGCCCGGGCCGAAATAAGCGGTCAGGCTGTCGGCCAGCCGACCCGCGAAACCGCCGGCGTCGTCGCGGCGGTAGTTGATGAAGATCTTGTCTTTCTGCATCGGCGCCTCCCCGCAGGCTCGGCGGTTGTGCGCGATCCACCCTGCGAGGGCAAGCTTGCGCCGCGCCCCGCCGCACCGCATAGGGTCGGCATGGATCAGAAAACTTTGCATCAGCTCCAGACGATCGGCGGCGATCTGTGTGCCTTGTGGACCGAAGCGGCCTCGGTGGTGTGGCTGCGTTCGAAGAAAATCGCCGAAGGCGGACCCGGGGCCATGGCGGAAGCCGGGCTAATGGTCAGCGAGAAGCTGGCGGCGAACCAGGAACTGCTCGGCAAGCTCGTGTCGGGCAAGCTAGGCAAGGATCCCTTGGCGGTCACAGCGAAGACGACACGCTATTTCCTCGACGGCGTGCGCGCCAACCGGCGGCGTCTGTCGCGCGGCTGAGCCCCAGAAATCCCCTGTCGACGAACGTCCCCGAATTGGACATGGATCGGGTTGCACGGCCGCCTGCTTGAGCTAAGACTTTCAGCGGGAGCAAAATAGGGGGAAGGGACGAATGCGTCTGGCATTCTGGCTGGCATTGCTTGCGCTGGTCCCGGGCACGGCGAAAGCCGAATGGCTGCAGGCTTCGAGCGTGCATTTCGTGGTCTATGCCAACGACAGCCAGGCCGATATCCGCAAGATTTCCGATCAGCTCGAACGCTATCACGCGGCAATGGCCTCGCTGGTCAGCGTCCAGCTTGCCCCGCCGAGCCCGTCCAATCGGGTGACGGTCTATGTCGTCAACGGCGAGGCGGAGGTCCGCAAGCTCTACGGCGAGGGCAGCAAATATATCGGCGCGTTCTATCTGCCGCGCGCCGGCGGATCGCTGGCGATCGTGCCGCGGGTGACGACGGGCAGCGGCGACCTCGAATACTCGATGATCGCGTTGCTGCATGAATATGCCCATCACTACATGATCTCGGCGAGCACCTTCCCGATGCAGCGCTGGTATTCGGAAGGCGGGGCGGAGTTCTTCGCGTCGGCCAGTTTTCGGTCCGACGGAGGCGTGGATGTCGGCAAGCCGGCTTTGCACCGAGCGGCCGAATTGCTCATCCCCGGTTTCGCGCGCGATGTGAAGGTGGCCGACCTGCTCGATCCGCCCGCCGCGAGCGCCAAACCGCGCGCGGGCTATGACGCGTTTTACGGCAAGAGTTGGCTGCTGTTCCATTACCTGACGTTCAACCAGGCGCGCGCGGGGCAGATGACGCACTATCTGCAACTGCTGGCCCAGGGCAAGAGTGCGCGCGAGGCGGGTCTGACGGCGTTCGGCGATTTCGACCAGCTCGAGCGCGAGCTCGACAGCTATCTCAACCGCTCACGCATGATGATGCTCAAACTCCCCGCCTCGATGCTCACGGTCGGGCCGATCGATGTCCGGCGCTTGAGCCCGGGCGAGGCGGCGATGATGCCAGTGCAGATCCGCTCGCGCCGCGGCGTCGATGATGAACAGGCCAAGGCGCTGCTCGTCGAGGCGCGCGCGGTCGCCGCCCGTTTCCCCGACGATCCGGCGGTGCAGGCGGCGCTGGCCGAGGCCGAGTACGATGCCGGCAACGACAAGGAAGCGATCGCCGCTGCCGACGCCGCGCTTGCCAAGGATCCGTCGCAGGTGAACGCCTATGTCCAGAAAGGCTATGCGATGTTTCGGATGGCAGCCCACGCGCCTGACGAAGCCGCGGCCTATGCGAAGGCGCGCGCGGTCTTCGTCGCGCTCAATCACCGTGAAAGCGATCATCCGCTGCCGCTGATCTACTATTACCGTAGTTTCGTCGAGCAGGGGAAGGAACCGACACCGCTGGCACTTCAGGGCCTGTCACGCGCCGCCCAACTCGCGCCGTTCGATCTCGGCTTGCGCATGACCCTGGCGATGGAGCAGATTCGGCACCACGAGGTCGCGGAAGCCCGACGCAGCTTAGGACCGGTCGCCTACAATCCGCATGGTGGCGGACTGGCGGAAGCGGCGCAGAGAGTGCTCGCGCGGCTCGACGCCGATCCCCAATGGGATGGCCGCGACGCGGCCTTGCTGACCGCCGGCTTGGACACGTCGGAATAGCAACGGAGGAACTTGCCATGGACTATGTGCGGGTAGCCGGAACGGGCGATGTCGCCGAAGGTCGGATCGTGCCGATCGAGGCAGGCGGGCGAAAGCTGCTGCTGGCGCGCGTCGGAGGCGCCTTTTACGCGGCGCAGCACAAGTGCCCGCACCTCGGCTTCAACCTCTGCCGCGGATCGCTCGACGGGGCGGCAGTGGTCTGCCCGCTGCACAAGGCCAAGTTCGACCTCGCTACCGGCGTGATCGAGCGCGATCCCAAGCTGCTGTTTCTGAGCATGAAGGCAAAGAGCGACCTCGCCGTCTATCCCGTGCGGGTCGAGGGCGAGGACGTCTTCGTCGGCGTCTAATCGGCGTTGCTGATTGCAGCCTAGGCTCTGGCGCGGCGGGCAAAATGCGCGATGAGCGCGATCACCGCGAAAACCAGCAGCAGGTGGATCAGCGCGCCGGTCACCTTGAAGGCGAAGGCCCCCAGCAGCCAGAGGACGATAAGGACGACGGCGATGCCAGCCAGCATGGTGGAAATTCCTCTCTAGGGGCGGCTCGCCTTACGGTGTCCGCGGGTTTCGTTGCTGCGGGGAAAACGGTCGAGCCGCGTGCCTGTTCCAGGCGGGACCAATGCAAGGGCTTGGCAGCGATATACTTTCGACGAAACACTTTGGCAGCGCTGCACCTGCCTGTTACCTTTTCGATCGACCCAGGGAGAAGATCCGTATGACCTCGTTCCGCGCCGCCGCGCTTGCTACCGCCGCCGTCCTTGCCGCCGTTTCGCTCGCCGCCTGCAAGAAGGAGGCAGTCGTCGCCAAGGACGAGAGCGTGGAATCGGTCGCCAAGAAGGTGGAAGCCGCTAATCTCAAGCCGGCGCCTGGCCGCTGGGAAGCCAGCATGAAGTTCGAGAAAATGGACATCCCCAACATGCCGCCGCAGGCGAAGGAGGCGATGAACAAGCAGATGAACGTTTCGCAGACCTTCGCCAGCTGCCTCACACCCGAAGAAGCCAACAAGCCCAACGGCAGCTTCTTCCAGAAGGGGGCGGAAAACTGCAAGTATGAGCACTTCGTCATGGCCGACGGCAAGATCGACGCGGCGATGGTCTGCAAGGAGCGCAATACCGAGGTCAAGATGACCATGGCCGGCAACTACAGCACCGATCAGTACGACATGCACGTCACGTCGCAGGGTGAAATGCAGCCGGGAATGCCCATGTCGGTGTCGATGTCTATTTCGGCGCGCCGCACGGGCGCCTGCAACGGGACCGAGAACAAGTGAACGCGCAGTCCGTGCCCATCGTTCAGCCGGTGTAAGGAAAGGACTGGTAACCGGGCCGGATGTCCACGACGACCATGATCGGAAATCTCCTCGGAGCACGCAAGGAACTGGCCCGGCGCACCGCGCTGGCGCGCCAGCCGCGTCCCGACGGGGTGAGTGGACCGCCGCTCAAGCTGCTGCTCGGTGAACTCGGCGCGCTGGCCGCCCGGCATCGCCCGGCCAAGCTCGACCGCCACGTCGCGCGCGACCCGCAACCGGTGATGCTGCTGCCCGGCTTCGGCGCCCACCCGGGCCGGATGCGGCGGATGCAGCTCGCGCTCGAGGCGGCGGGCCACACCGCCGACGACTGGGGGCTCGGCTTCAACCTCGGCCCGACGCAGGACAACTTCGTTTTCCTGATGCGCCGTGTGGGCGCCATGGCGCGGCTGCATGGCGAGCCCGTGGCGCTCGTCGGCTGGAGCCTCGGCGGCCTGTTTGCGCGCGAGATCGCACATCGCCAACCGGATTCGGTGCGCTGCGTCATTACCATGGGCACGCCGTTTTCGGGCGACCGCCGCGCCAACAACGCCTGGCGCGCCTATCAGCTCATTACCGGTCATCCGGTCGACGAGCCGCCGATCGAGTGCGAAAGCACCAAGCCCCCGGTGCCGACGATAGCCTTGTGGAGCCCGCGCGACGGCGTCGTCGCGCCGCGCTCGGCCTGCGGCTGGCCCGGCGAGCGCGACCGCGCTATCGCGGTGCGCTGCAACCACCTGCGTTTCCCCAGCGATCCCCGGGTAATCGCCGAAGTGCTGCGCCAGCTCGATTTCGACGATTGATCCCGGAGCAGGTTAGCGGGCAGGCGTTTCGAGCCGCCAGGGATTGACCGCAGGCGCGGCGCAGCGTTCCAGCGCGATCGGCGCCGGCCGTTGCAGGGTGAACTCGCCATCGGTGCGGATCTCGATCGCGCCCGAGGCCGACGTGCGCTGCTGCACGGTCACGCAATAGTCGCTCGCCTGGCCGAACAGCGCGCGGTATTGCTCGGGCGGCACGGGGATATGGGTTGCTTCGCCCGTGGCATAGGGATCGATCTCGATGGAATCGCGGCTACCCTTGCGGCCGTGGTCGACCGACTTGATCCGGTAGCTCGCCGGGCTGAACGGCGCCGACGACAACCCGAATTCCCACCAGTCCGCCATTCGCCAGGCCAGCCCGTCGAACAGGAAGCCGATCATGAACGGCAGGAACAGCACCGTCACGATCTTGCGGAACTTGCCGATCTCGCGGTCGCTAACGGCGACGATAATGCCGCAGGCCAGCCCCACTAGCGCGCCGAGCCCGCGCATGGCGTCGAGGAAGAACCGGTTGATCGGCGTGATCAGAGCCGTGCTCGACAAGGCCGCCTCGAGGGTGAACAGCGCAGCGATGGCCATGGCCAGCAATAGCCACGATCGTCCGCTCCAGGCTTTGTGCGATGACGCTGGCTCATGGGCATCGGGCGCGCCGATCGTGACCGGTCGCCGCGTTCCGGCCTGTCTCTGCCAGTCGAGTTCTTGCCGATCGTCCACGCGCAGTTGCCCCCTAGCCGCAGTCTAGCGATCGATCGGGACGGGACAATGGCATGCGCGTGACAGGGTTTGACTCTGCGTGCGCAACCGGCTGCATTGGCAGCAGAAATTGGAGAGATGGCGATGCTTGAAATCTGGCGCGCAGGCGGATCGAACACGGGCGCGACGCCTGAACTGGCGCGCGGCGTTGAGGCCGAGGGCTGGGACGGCCAGATGTTCATGGACTCGCAGTCGCTCTCGGCCGATCCCTATGCGCAGATGGGCGCCTGGGCGGCCTGGACCGATCGGCTCAAGCTCTCGCCCGGGGTGACAAATCCCTTCACCCGCAACCTCGCCGTCTCGGCCGCGTCAATCGCGACGATCCAGGCGATTTCGCAGGGTCGCGCGGTCATGGGCATCGGCCGCGGCGATTCGGCGCTGGCCTACCTCGGCTATGCACCGGTGAAGCTCGCCTGGTTCGAGAAGTCGCTGGAAACGCTGCAGGCGCTGCTGAGCGGCGAGGAAGTGCCCTTCGCCGATAGCGGCTCGACCACTGGCGCGGCGCCGTCGCACGAAGGGCTCTCGCTCGGTGCCCGGCCCGAGGGCGTTAGGCTGCGCTGGCTCTCGCAGGGGTCGGCCAAAGGCCTGCCCAAGGTCCCGCTCGACGTCGCCGCGACCGGCCCCAAGGTGATCGCCATGGCCGCGCGGATCGCCGAGCGCATCACCTTCAGCGTCGGCGCCGAGATCGAGCGGATGGAATGGGCGCTGGGCGTAGCGCGCGAAGCCGAGCCGACGCCGCGGTCCTATGGCGCGCAGCTCGTCGTCGTCTGCCATCCCGACCCGGAAACGGCGATGGAAGTCGCGATGCACATGGCACCGCCGCTCGCGCGCTTTCAAGTAATCCAGGGCAAGACCGTCGGTCCGGCAGACGCTGCCATGGCCGAGAACATGGACGCGATCAAAACCGGCTACGACATGCGCAAGCACGGCGTGCACGATTCGCAGGAACGGCTGATCGGCAGCAGCCTGACGCCGGACTTCGTCAAACGCTTCGCCATCGTCGGTTCGCCCGATCATTGCACCGAGAGGCTGCTCGCACTGCGCAAAGTCGGGCTCGAGCGGCTTGTCGTGGTGGGGCCGGGCTTCTATCCGCCCGAATGGGGTGAAGCCGGCAAGCTGTTCGCGAGAGAGGTCATCCCGGCGCTGCGCGCGGCGGGCTAAGGGGGGGAATAATGGACGATACCGCGGACTACGTGATTGCGGGCGGCGGCAGCGCGGGCTGCGTGCTGGCCAACCGGCTTTCGGAAAATCCGGCCATGCGCGTCGTGCTGCTCGAAGCGGGCGGCAGCGCGGACGGCTTCATGAACCGGATGCCCGCGGGCGGCATGAAGATGATGTTCGGCGAGAACGACTGGCAGCACCTGACCGAGCCCGACCCCTCGCTCAACGGCCGGCGGGTGCCGTGGAATGCGGGCAAGTTGCTTGGCGGCGGCTCGTCGATCAACGGCATGATCTATATCCGCGGTGACAAGTCCGACTACGACGAGTGGCAGCAGGAACTGGGCTGCACCGGCTGGGGCTGGAACGACGTGCTGCCCTACTTCAAGAAGTCCGAAGGCTTCACGGGAGAGCCGGACCAGACTCATTCGGCGATGGGCCCGCTCGGCGTCAGCAAGCCGAAAATGCAGCATCCGCTGGCCAAGGTCTTTGTCGACGGCTGCGAGGAATATGGCCTGCGCCGGGTCGAGGACTATTGCGCGGGCGACGTCGACGGCGCCTTCCTGATGCTCACCACGCAGGCAGACGGCCAGCGTTCGAGCACGGCGCGGGCCTTCCTGGAAGAGGCGATGCTGCGGCCGAACCTCACCGTCGTCACCGGCGCACTGGTCGACAAGGTGCTGATCGAAAATGGTCGCGCTGTGGGTGTGCAGTACAGCCAGAGCGGCGAGGTCAAGACGATCGCCGCGCGGCGCGAGGTAATCGTCAGCGCCGGAGCGGTCTGCTCGCCCGCGGTGCTGATGCGCTCGGGCATCGGTCCGGCCGACCACCTGAAGTCGCTCGGTATCGAAGTGAAGGTCGATGCGCCCGAGGTCGGCCAGAACCTGCAGGAGCACGCGAGCTTCCATTCGACCTTCCAGGTCACCGGCCGCACCTACAACCAGATGATGAAGCCGCTGACCCTGGCGCGCGAGTTCCTGCGCTATGTCCTGCTCAAGGACGGGTTGATGACGATCATCCCGGTCGAGGCGATGGCCTATCTGCGTTCGAAGCCCGATCTGGACTTCCCCGACGTCAAGCTGTCGTTCGGGCTGATGTGCTACGACATGGCCAAGCGCAAGCCGCACCACCTGCCGGGCGTCACCGTCTATTGTAACGTCGCCAAGCCCAAAAGCCGCGGCGAGATCCGCCTCAAGAGCACCAATGCTGCCGACAAGCCGGTGATCGACCACCGCCTGATCGGCCACCCCGAAGACATGGCTGCGATGATCAGCGGCGCCAAGCAGGTGCAGGAGATCTTCAAGACGCCGGCGCTGTCGCAGGTTACCGTGGGCCGTTTCACGCCCGAGCCGCTGCCGATGACCGACGCGGAGTGGGAGCAGCGCATCCGCAACGAAAGCGGCATCGGCTACCATCCGGTCGGCACCTGCCGGATGGGTGGCGATGCCGGGTCGGTGGTCGATCCGCGGCTGCGCGTGCGCGGCATTGCCGGTCTGCGCGTCGCCGATGCCTCGATCATGCCGATCATGCCCGCGGCGAACACCAATGCGCCGGCGATCATGATCGGCGAGAAGGCGGCCGACATGATTGCCAAGGACGCCATCTGACGCGAACGTGCAAAAGGAACCTTAGCGCGTGCCGCTCATTATGAGTTTCACGCAAATGGAGGGAGAACCCATGCGAAAGACCTGGATTATCGCTCTGTCGCTGAGCGCGGGCCTGGCTCTGGCCGCCTGCTCGCAGCAGACGCAGGAGAACGCCGACAAGACCGTCGACTCGGCTGCGACCGATGCCGGAGCGGCAGCGAGCAACGCCGTCGGGGATGCCGCCCAGGCGGCGGGCAAAGCGGCCGATCAGGGCGCCACGGCGATCAGCGCGGCAGCCGACAAGGCCGCAGCTGCTGCAGAGAAGGCTGCGGACACGGCCGGCGACAAGATCGAGGAAGGCGCGACCAAGGCCAAGGCGCGCATCCACGAGGAAACCGCGCCCGACAAGCACTAAGACCTCGATCGCGGGGACGGTTTGCCCGCACGGTCATTCCTGCGCTGAACGCGATCGGCTAGATGCCGTTCAAGTAGCGCAGGAGCGATCCATGGTCACCGTCCACCACCTCTCCAATTCGCATTCTCACGTCGTGCTCTGGCTGATGGAGGAGCTCGGCCTGTCCTACGAGTTGGTGCAGCACCGGCGCGAGGCCAACGGCCGTTCGCCCGACAGCCTGCGGGCGATCCATCCCGCAGCCAAGTCACCGACGATCGAGGACAATGGCATTGCCATGGTCGAATCGACCGGCGTGCTGCTCTACCTGCTCGAAACCTACGGCGAAGGCCGTTTGCGCCCCGCGCCGGGCACGGCCGACGCAATGCGCTTCTTTCAGTGGCTGACCTATATCGAAGGCTCGGCCAAAGGCCCGACGCTGCAGTTCATCCGTCTCGCCATGGGGCCGGCCGACGATGCCACCCGAACGATGGTCGAACAGATGGCCGCCGCGGCGCTCGGCCAGATCGAAACGGCGCTCGAAGGCGTGGAGACGATCGTCCACAGCCAGTTCACCGCGGCCGACATCCAGCTCGCCTTCCTCGAGGAACTGCTCGAAGGCCTCGGCCAGATCGGCAACTGGCCGAACATGCAGGCGCACTTGGAGCGCATGCGCCGGCGCGACGCTTACAAGCGCGCCGAGGCCAAGGGCGGGGCGGTCGGGCTCAAGCAACTGTTCAGCGGCTTGGCGCGGTAGAACACGCCGCAAGATCCTTAGGGAATAGGTGCTAGGGAACGCGCAGCGCGATCCTCGGCCGATCGCTGCACGAACCCAAGGAAAAGATGTGTCGCACAGCAGCCTCGATCTAGAATGCGATCGGCTCTCACAAGCCATAGACCGCGCCGAGTTCGGTCGGCTGCAGTGGGCAAAGAACGAAGGGCCGATGCTGGCCCGATTGGTGGAGCTTGCTCACGCCGCATTGGAGGAGCGCTCCGAATTCGCGCTGGCCGACGAAGGTTCCACCAGCGAAGCCAAGCGCTTCGTCCTGAAGGTGCACAACAGCCGCGTCGTGGCGATCACCATTTCCCTGAATGGCGGCCGGCCGATGGTTCAGGCTGGCGAGATCGAGCGAAGTCCCTACAGGTTGTCGGAGGGACCCCCGCTGTCGGCCGATTTTCAGCAAGTTGACGATGCCTGGATGGCGTCGACGCTTCAGGAATTGTTCGGCCGCGTCCAGTTCCAAAGCCGCGACTAGGCCTGGATGAGCGATATCGCGATACGATTTGACGGCCTGCTGCTCGCTGCAGCGATCGCTTTCTCAATGCTCGTATTCGCGATCATCTCTGCCTTGGGTCTGGTCCTGACGGCTTTTGCCAAGACCCAAAAGGCGGATCGCCTCTATCAGGCGAAGGCTGCCGCGGTGCTGGCCGGTTTCAGTTTTCTCTGCCTTGTTGCGGTGCTCGCCTACATGGAGGCGGGATCGCCGTGGATGTCGTCGGTCGACTGGATCGACTGGATCACGTTGCCCTGGGCGATCTCTTTTGTGTTCAGCTTGGCATGGTTGCTGCGTGTTCGCAGAGGCGCGGGCAAACCCTCCTGATCATGCCCGGGGCGCTTGCCGTCGGTAGCTGAGCGCCTCGGCCACGTGGATGCGCCCCACCGTTTCCGTGCCCGCCAGATCCGCCACGGTCCGTGCGACGCGCAGCATGCGGGTATAGCCGCGCGCCGATAGCCGCATCGCGTCGGCGGCCTGGAGCAGGAGCTTTCGGCCGGCATCGTCGGGCGTGGCGAACCGTTCGAGCGCTGCGCCGTCGAGCTCGGCATTGGTGCGTGCGCCGGTGGCGTCGTATCGTGCGGTCTGGAGCGCGCGGGCGGCGGCTACCCGGGCCGCCACTTGCGCCGATCCCTCGCTGGGCGGCGGCAGCGCAAGATCGGCGGCGCTGACGGGGTCCACTTCGACGTGGAGGTCGATGCGGTCGAGCATCGGGCCGGAGACCTTGCTCTGGTAGTCGGCGGCGCAGCGCGGCGCGCGGCTGCAGCCTAGCGCCGGATCGCCGAGATGGCCGCAGCGGCAGGGGTTCATCGCCGCGATCAGCTGGACCCGCGCGGGGAAGGTGACGTGGGCATTGGCCCGCGCCACGGTGACCTCGCCGGTCTCGAGCGGCTGGCGCAGCGAATCGAGTACGGCCCGCTGGAATTCGGGCAGTTCGTCGAGGAACAGCACGCCCAGATGCGCGAGGCTGACTTCGCCGGGCCGGACTTTGAGCCCGCCGCCGGTCAACGCCGCCATCGAGGCCGAATGGTGCGGCGCGCGGTAGGGCCGTGCGCGACTGATGCGGCCATCGACCAGCGTGCCCGCGACCGAGGCGACCATGGAGGATTCGAGCGCGTCGGCCGGGGTCAATTCGGGCAGGATGCCGGGCAGGCAGCTTGCCAGCAGCGACTTGCCCGCGCCGGGCGGGCCGATCATCAGCAGATGCGGGACACAAGACCTCTCTTGTTGCCAAATGTACGCATGGCTTGCGGGAGGTGCGACAGGGCCCGATTAGAGCGGTAGTTTCATTGTTAGGGGAAAGTGCGGTGTTGGAAGCTGAGCTGGAATATTCGCGCCGTGCTACGCACATAGTGGCGTGCATGCAGGCCGCGATGACCCGGAGGATGTCCGCACTGAAGGCGTCCGTCTTCCTCAAGGTTGCACTGAAGGAAGGGCAGAGCATACGAGAAATCGCCAGTGCCGTGGATGCCAGTCCATCTACGGTTTCAAGGCTCTTGTTGGACATGGGGCAGGTCGATCGCAACGGAGACCCTGGCAACGGGCTGATAGAGGTGCGTCGTGACCCGCTGAACTCCACCATTTCTCGTCAGTTCCTGACGGCCAAGGGGCGGCAACTACGCCAGGATATTGCGAGAATTGTAGATGGGGAGGCGGCAACTGGAATGTCGTCGCCGCTTTCGGTGGGGCCATAGGTGGCGTACATTGGGGAACCGTCAGTTGCCGGGAGAACCGGAGATGATCGAGTGGGCGGACACCTTCGAAGACCAGCTCAAGGCCATGAGTGACCGAGAGCTGCTTGAGGCTGTGCGGAAGGGACCGGAGCGGACGGGGCGGACTGCCCACGATGCGTATCTTGCGGAGGCCGAGCGGCGCGGCTTGGACCTTTAGCCTGGAATACAGGCTCGCCAGTGACGCTTGAGGTCCCAAGGCCGGCTCTCGCCTCCTGTGGGCGAACTAACCCGCCTCCGCGCTTGTCCAAATGCTCGATGGTGTGCGAATAGATGCGCGGGGGGCGTGGGCACATGGAAATCTTCGTAATCATATGGGTCCTGATGGGGGTCGCGGGTGCGGTTGTCCTGTCAAACAAGGGGCGCAGTGGTTGCGCCGGGTTCGCTCTGGGGTTCTTGCTCGGCCCGATCGGACTTCTCATCGCGTTGGTGATGAGTACGGACCACCGTGCACTCGAAAAGCAAACGCTTCAAAGTGGTGGGGGACGGAAATGCCCTCAGTGCGCAGAAATCATCCGACCGGAGGCGAAAAAATGTCGGTTCTGCGGGAGCGATGTGCCGCCTCTGCCGGGACCAGTTGATGCCAGCAGCCCTTGGGACAACGGGTAGCGTGGTCCAGGCGCATCCTGGAGGTCTCCGATCCGACCTATCGCCGTGACGGGCAGCGAAAGCTACTTTCCGAACGCTTCGCCCACTGCGCCAGCGATGATGGCAACGAGCACGATAACGGTGCCGACTTTGGCTATCTGGATTGCCATGTATCCTGCGAACTCTCGGTGCTCGCCATCGCCATTGTCCGGAGGCATCTGAAGCGATCGATCGACGACCGGCAGGGTCTCTCGCTCAGGTTGTCCGCGCTCTCTTCGCCTGAAGCGCTCCACGACAACGGCAGCCGCAGCCAGGAAGTTGAATATGGCGTGGACGCCTTTGCTCATCGTAATGATGAAGACGGGATGTAGATCAGCGCGAGGAAGGCGAACGTCCAGCCCGGCGCCGCGCGTCCCGCCCGGAAGTAGAAGTAGGCCATGTAGGCTGAGTACCCGGTGACGATCAGCCGCAGGAATTGGTAGTAGCCGTAGGGCAGGTCAAGGACTGCAAGGACGCACGCAATCGAAACGGCCCAGGAAAGCCAACCCGGCGGCAATGGGGTAGCCCGTTCTGAATGTTGCATTTCGCCCTCCGTTGCTGCGCTCCTCTATTCGATGGCCGGCGTCTGGCAAGGGACTTGCTGTGACGGATTGGCCCGACTTGGCGGTTAGCCGAGATGGCCCCTCGTGAGCCTTGCCTCCAAAAGGCGCTCAGTACTCCTCAGGGGGCCAATGAGGGCCTTGGCGATAGTTTCGGCAATCCGGGTTCCATCGCGTCCTTTTGGTACTCAGTGGATTCCTGAGGCCAATTTCGGGACGGTTGCCGTTCTTGTTGTCTGCCACCCCTCACGATACCATCCGCTACCAGGGGGGTGAAACATGCGCGGACGAATATTGCTGCCGCTGCTGGGTTTGTCCTTGGGCGGCTCTATTGGACCTTGGGCCGGCGGAACAGGGGGCAAGCATGTCTGATGACTTCGCGAACAGCGTAAATGAACAGGCCATAGAAGCGTCCAATATGGTCCTAAAGACGCTAATCATTTTGCACGGAGGCGCGTCCATCGGGCTACTCGCATTCCTCGGTAATCTGATAGGGAAATCTCCGCCCCTTCGAGCCGATAAGGTGGCTAATGTTGCTATGTCGATCACCTCATTTGGTTGGGGTATCGTGGCCGCAGTCGTTGCCATGGTCTTAGCTTATGCGACCCACTACCTGACGGTAGCCACTCAATGGGGGCGCGAAGAACGGCGGGATGACTATCGGGCAGGCAAGACCATTATTCATGGCCTCGCGATATGCCTGACGACGGTCTCTCTGATTTTATTCGTATGTGGCATGTTCAGCGTGCGGGATTCGATCATTCAGATTTTGGACTAGGAAATTTTCCTAAGGCAGGGGGCAGTCATGTGGCCATTCAAGCAGAAGCAGAAGCCCGCACTGCGAGCGTTGGTATTCAAGACTGGTGAGGCGTTCTTGGAGTACCATTGCAAGTTCATGATGACCCGCCTTGAGCGGGGGGTGAGCTTAGCGGCGTTGGTCCTGGACCCTGGTGAAAGCTTCGGTAGCGTCCCGGTAAAGGCGGACGCTGAGGGCATCCAGACCGCAATGCTCCGCGTCGCTTCCCGAGACGGGGGCTTCGTCGTGCTGGCTCAGACGGCATCCAAAGGTGAACTTTTGAAGCCAGGCGACACCGTTGCTTGGATCGCCGGGGAATACATCCCCTTGTTAGCAGAGGGTGCGGATGATCCGCGTTTCGGTTGGCTGGGTTTGATAGCCGCGAAGATAGCGCCCGAAATCAGCATGTCGAAAGATGAGATGACGGTCCTCTGCCACTACTAGGCGGTTGGCGATAACCACAGCGAGGCCCAGCTCAAGCTCGATGCGCACCGGACGCACCCTGCGTCGCGTTCGCCCCCCGCAGGTCCGCCACCAGAAGCGGACGCGGGCATCCGGTAAGCTATCGCTTCAACCGCGTAGAGCGGCTCCAACCGGGTAGAGCCGGAGAGCGGCATTCAAGAATGCACGTCGGCTGGCGCGTGCCTTCTGCTGTCCAGCGCACGGCTCACAAGGACAGCGTGAGTTGGTCTGGGGACGCTTTCGGTGCACGGTCCCCTAGGACCCATCGAGCAAGCTCAAAGGCCATGTCTTCGCGTAGCCTTTCGACAGGTGCTGTCGTGCCGATCCAGGCCTAGCCGAGGAATGCCAAATGCCGCCCGTCGATGCCGGCGACGATGAACTGCGCTGGGCTCCAAGGTCGGCGATACGTCCAACAACTAAGGAGGCCAGTATCCGACCCGGCAGCGATGAAGTATTCGGGGTTGGCGATCAGGTCGGCATTGCTGTTTATCATGGAAGATCGCCGTCCAGGTCGTCACGGGGAAACCCGACGCTCTTGGAACTGGTCAACCATGTGCCATTGCTCTGGATCTCCAGCCGGGGCGCTGAGAGTGCTTTGAGAGCCTCGGTCACCGGCAGTTGGAGCTGGCCTTTTTCGGCCTCCTTCGCCTCCGCGACGCCATGCATGAGATTACTCAGGAGCTTGTTCGCAACCTCATATGAAGCCCAGGCAGCTCCCGGCGCCGCCCAAATCTCAAAGACGACCCGTGCAATGGTCATCATGTTGACCCGGCGCTTATCTAGCTCGGCTTCGAGCGCCGCCAGCCGTTTCAGCAACGCCTCGCGCTTAGAAACAGTGAGGTTGGCATTCTCGATGCACTCGCGGAGGCCATTTATGTAGCCGCGAAGCGTATTCTTAGTTTTCGGGAGTATTTCAACGGTGTCCGACCTAGACTGAAGCGCTGTGTCCAGAACGGTAGACGTAACGAAATTATCTATATCGAGCTTGAACTCGTGATAGTCGAACTCATTGCGATGGGGTATTGGGAGGGACGCGAACGGCTCTACCTTGAGCCGCATGGCCGACCCTACCATGGCGTTCATGAACGAGTATCTGATCGCTTCCAGCCGACGCCACTCAGTCGCTTCCTCTTCATCGAGATTTTGCGTCCGCTCCTCCAGGGTCCTCTGGGCCATCGTGATCAGTTCCATGAACGCGACCTTCGGGTCCTCGTCGAGGTCGTTTAGCTGTTCCCGGCTGACGAAATCCAAGATGCTCATTCGCTCTCTTTCGTGGTTACAGGTGAACATTACCACTGGGCGCGGCAAACGCTCAAGTTCCTCCTCCGACCTTTGGGTGCCTAGTCGGTGACCCCGAGCTTCGCGACGCTTTCTTTCCCGCTCCTAGGGCGTACTATGGTTGCGTTGGGCGGGGGCGGCCATGCATATCGTCATTGTTATCGCGTGCGTCATCCTCTGGGTCTTCATACAGGCGTCTTTGAAGGACCGGGGCAACCCGCCTCGCACGCGCGGCTCCCTCCGCTACCAGAGGCGAAAGGCCAGCAAGATGGGGGTGGCCCCGGAAGATGTTGAGATTTCTCCCCGGCCCGTCGACTGGGAGCCTACCGAACCGATCGGGGATGGTCACGTCAGCGACTTGGCCGACGGGCTAAGCGGGGGGTGCCTGTCGGTCGTGGTGATGTTCGCCGGTATCGTCGTAATCTTCGCCAGCGGGGGCAGCGGCGACCTCATGTTCCTGTGGATGCTGGTGGTCCTGGTCGGGACGGCCTTGGTCCACTATGACCGCACGGGGCGCTGGTTCTAGCTCTCGCCCGCCAGCCGCGAAAGCCGCCAGCCGAGGAGACGGCCACCACTTCGGACCCATTCGGGCCTCCCGCGCCCACTTCGCCCGCTGTAGGATCGCTCGGAGCAATTCAGCGGAAGGTTGTGCTTATGAACGACCCCTTGGTGAGTGCGATCGGCAATGCGCTGACCGTCCTCACGACCCTCTTGCAGCGTCAGGGAGCCTTGGACATGGCGCGGTATGCAAGCGTGCTTTCACTAGTGGGGACCGTCGATGCCGACGACAAGCCGGAAGAGAGCAAAATCCTCTGCACCTGGGCGGCGATGGTCCAGGACGTTGCGGAGGGTATCGCCGAGGGCGACAGGCCTCACTAGCTCAGGGCTTCCGGGGGGCCTAGGTCCAAAACAGATGCAAATCCCGTGGACCACTCGGCCTAGCGTCTGGACACACCGGGCATCGTGACCGAACACAGCCATCAATACGGAGTTGCGCCATGTTCCTTCCCGCCGATGCCATCAAGTCAGGTACGATACTGGACGTTCCGACCGGCGCCCTTTGGCTGCCCACGCGCCGGCTCTCGGTTGTGTTTTGGAAGCTCGGAAACGGCCATGACGCGCGGTACCTCTCGTTCGGGGGGAAGTCAAAATCTTCACATGTTTGACGGCAGCGGTTTTCACGAAGACGACCTTGGCCTGATCATCTCGGATGTCCGCCTGGAGGTTGATGTAACTAGCATGGTCAAAGATGAGGAGGGGGGCTCCGGGTCTTCTGCGCGTTATGGGGGACAAGGCCGCCTTGATCGCTTTGGGCTTCGGGGCATTTAGCCAGCTTGAAGCCTTCTGGCACGACCTCGACACGCCAACCAACCGCAGCGACGCATTCTTGGGCGCACGCGACGCGATGTTTAAGCGTTGGCAGCTCATCACTACCGTGCGGGACGAGACCGTCGCGCTGATCACAGTGGGGGACGATGTGAACTTACTGTGCCGAGCGCCTGCTAAGGACTGATCGTCGCCGCAGAGTATCCGCTTCAGATGGCCAACTCATCATCGGGACCATCGGGACCGTCCGGGCCAAACTGGCTATTCCATTGCTCGCGAGCGGCTCGGGCTTCTATCATCTCGTCGAACAGGTGGCTGTCATAGGCCTCCAAGGCCTCCAGGACCAACAGCGGCCTAGCCCCCAGCTCCATTACGGGCTTCAGTCTCTTCGCCAGCTCCCGCCTAGTCTTAGCGTCCCGATCGAAATCCCCCGTCCAGTCACGATCGCTTTCTAGGCCCAGGACCTCGGCTTTGGCGCGTGCCCAGGTAGCAACGTGCTCCAGGTCCCTTCCGGCCCCCTCAAGCTTGCCCCGGTGCTCCCGCATGTTGGCGATCGTCCGCTCGCTCACTCCGAAGCGGTCGGCCAACTCGGCCTTCGATCCAGACGCGGCTCGCGCTACAGCCTGCCACGCCCTGGTCAACTTGTCGGCCTCCACCAGCGGCAGGCGGTCCTTCTTGTTCTCGGCTAGGCTCAGCCCGATCGCCCATTCGATCCGGTCGGGTCCTCTCCGGTCCGAGTGCTCCACAAGCACCGGGATGTCCTTCGACCAGCCCGCCCGCTCATAGGCCTTGATACGGTGATGCCCATCCGCGAGGACCCATCGGTCACCGAACGCGACGACAGTAACGGGATCGAGAGGCCTCCCGGCCTTGGGCTCTCTGGACAGCTTGGCGATATGCGCCTCGCTTCGGCCTGGGGCGTACATGACCCCCTCAAACCGAGGCTGGAACAGCGCCGGAATATGTTCGATCGCTGACCGGGGGAGGCTCGCGGGGCTATCGGCCCTGGGGTCCTGCCATGCCCACCGCTCTAGGTTGTCGAATGCGCCGGCAGTCTGTGAAGGGGCGGCTATGTCTACGTCAGGAATCTTCACGTGGTTCCTTGGCGGCCAGCGGCCATCAGAGTGCAAATGGGTTGTGCATGGTGCATAGGTAGCCTCGGGGCCGATAGCAAGCCCCACGGAGCCCCTGCGGGCACCTGAGGGCGCCTTGAGGCCCCTGTCGACTGCACCTGTCGCCGGCTAAGGCGCCTCTGGCTTTCCTATGGGCCGGGCGCGACCTTGGGGACCTGTCGGCTTCTGGAGGTCCCGGAAGGCCCGACTTAGTCCCTTTCAGACCACGCCTACAGGGCACAGCAACAGCGCTCAAAGGCACTGCGGTTTCCTGAGGTATCTTTGATAAGCCATTGTGTGATAATTATAACACACTCATTTTGCTACCCGATTATTTCCCGCGCCCAAATCGGCCCCTCAGGCCTCCAGGCGGGCCAACAGGTTCCGCACGGACGTAGGATACCACTTGCCTCCGCGAGGGGTCTCCATGCGCAGCTCATTCAGCTCGGACGCGATGCCTTGCAGAGAGGTGATACCCCGGCCTTGTATGTCTTCGACGACCGAGCGGAGCTTGGAGGCGTGGCGATCGGCGGCCTCTTTCAAGGCCCCCACGGCAGCGTGGTTGCCCTTCGCGGCCTTGCGGAGAGGAGCGGCACCGTTGGGATTGCCCAAGCGCTGTCCTCGGGCCTTAGCGGCGGCCAAGGCGGCTTTGGTCCTCGCCGAGATGGCCTCACGCTCCTGCTGCGCCACAAGCGCCAAGATGCCCACGGTGAGATTGCAGGCCTCGGGCATGTCGGCAGCCATGAACCGGACGCCGCTCTTCTGGAGCTGGAGGAGGAACGCGGCATCACGGCTGAGCCGGTCCAGCTTCGCAATGATCAACGTGGACCCGGTCACCTCGGCTCTGTGCATCGCCTTCGCCAGCTCGGGCCTGTCGTCCCGCTTGCCGCTCTCGACCTCAGTGAACTCCGCGAGGACCTCACAGCCCCTGGACAGGCAGAACTTTCCTACGGCCTCCCTCTGGGCCTCAAGGCCGAGCCCGGACCTACCCTGGGAGGAGGTGGAGACGCGGAAATAGAGAACAGCCTTCATGGTCCTGTAGGTCCCTGTAAACTTGCCTGACGTTCGTTAGGCGATTTTATAAGACTCTGTCAACGTCCCCATTCATCCGGTCTGGATCATTCCCCGCCTTGGTCGATCCGACCCTTGTGGTTAGCCTGGAGGTCCTCAGTCGTTTCGAGTGCGACCGAGGCATGGGGGGGCTTGAGTGGCCTGGGCCATGCTCCAAGCTTGGGCGACGGCTTACGCACCCCGTCCCGCCGTCGCCCACCCTGGCCTCCCGGAGACGGAGCGGTATGACCCGGACTTGGTCGGCCAAATGTCGGCGCAATGTCGACGTGAGCGGGCATGAGACTGCGTAGGGTCCAAGCGGCATCGAGTGGAGCGGCAGCGGCGATCGGCGAGGGGGAGGGGTGTTGGGCGCTATCCAATGTTCACAATGACTTATGTCGTTTACGGGTCCCCTCCAGGCGGTCTGATGTTACTCCGGGGATCGGAGAATGCGCGTTTCAAAACCTGGGGCTTCGCTGCGACGGCTGTGATTTTGCCTCGGACCTCTCTGTCACCCCCGGTTTCCCTGAGTTTTCGCACGGCCTTGGGTCCCCTTTGGCCGCCTTCTGGTTCCAGCGATAACGGGGGTTGGCCTCGCGCTGCCGAAGGGGGGCCGCTCCTGTGCAAGAGGCCTCCTTCAGGTGGCCGCAATCGCGTCCGTTTCCCCATCCCGCACTGGTTGTTTCCCGAGCCATGAGAGGCCCCCATGGGCGCTGAAAAGAAGGCTAAGAAAAACCACGTAATATCAGGGCGTTGGCATTAGTGCTAACCTTAGGACAAACATGCGCCTCCGGCCTGCCCCCCTATTAGTACGGGCTTAAGCACAACCGGCCCTGCCGCATCGCTAAATCCCCCCACCGAAATCGACGGGTTAATTGGCCGCCTTCGGGCGCCTGTTGTCCACCTCACCGCCCTTGACGATTAGCTAGCGTCCCTCCGGGCACCCAACTCCTAGGAACCATCATGAACACCACCAACGAAGCCGCTTCTGCGGCCCCTCAGTCGCGTCCAGACCCCTTGGCTTCTGACGCCCCACCATCGCCACCACCAGAATGCCAGACCTGCCGCAGCGCTCTCTGGATCGACCTTGACGGAAGCCCGATCGACGCTCCCACCGCCCCATCGTCTCAGGCGGATTGCACCACGTCGAGGCCTAGGTCATGAGCAATATGATGCTTATGGGCGTGGGCCGTGCGCCGGCATTCGTGATGCCTCCCCCAAGCTCGACGCTGGACCCCGCGAACACAAGCCCCCGCGTAAACCTGTCAGCCGGCAACCTCATCATGACGATGAACGCTGGCGCAGATCGCTATGACATGTCTCGCTGCACAGTCGGTCGCGGCAACGTGGATGGTAAGTTCGCGTTCTCAGCGCGTCCTGCTCCAGTTTCAGGGGGCGCTACCGATGTCGGGTTCTGCGACAGCACTACACCACTCAACGGCTCGTCGTTCGCCTCGCCTACGCCCTCACTGAATCTCGCTGGCAACGGAGGTTACTACTTCAACGGCGACGGTGCCTTCTCTGGCTATCCCGGAATACCCTTCAATGGGTCCAACTGGATCACCCTGCTGATGATCGTCAGCGGTAGCGGCACGGTTCGGAAGCTGTACGAGTATTATCTTGGCTACGGCTGGGGGGGACATCTGCGGTGATCCGGGCGCCGGAGGTACGGGTCATGACATCTCGTCATACTTCCCAAGTCTCATCTATCCCACCGGCACTACGCTCAAGGCCGGCGATGCGATCGAATTCATCTTCGACACGGCATCGCTCAAAGGTGCGGGTTCAATGCCTACCGGAACGGTGGGGTGGTAACATGAGCGGAACCATCCAAGTCCGTCTCCCCGATGGGAGCCTCGTCGCCATCGCCACCGACGACCCGCAGGCAGCGGCAGCGGCAGCCCGCAAGCACTGGGCCAACAAGAACACCAGCACCCTCGACGACTGGAAAGATAACCTCATCGACAACGTCACGCCCAACTGGGCTGACGAAATCGCAGGCATCGGGGGCGGCATAGGCTCATTCGTCACAGGGCGAGGCTGGAGCCAAGGCTTCAACGAAGCTCAACAGCGGACCCTGGAGCGACAGGCAGCCTACAAGAAGAACCACCCGATCGCCCATGCGACGTCGGCCACTGCAGGCACGGCGGCATCGCTGGTCCTTCCGGCTGGCCGTGCGCTCGAAGGCGCCTCTCTGGGCCGCAAGGCTCTCCAGGGTGCCAAGGTGGGCGGGGCCTACGGTGTCATCTCTGGTGCGGGCGAAGGCGAAGGTCTAGATTTGGGCCGCCGTGCGACCAACGCGAGTTCCTCTGGAGCTTATGGAGCCGGAACGGGTGGCGTGCTGCCTTTCGCCGCCGCTGGGACCCAAAGGCTCGGCAGAGCGGCCCGCGAGTACATCCCCGGTGTGGACTATGTCGCCCGGAACCTTCCCCGTGTGCCGCGTGCTATCATCCAGGCGGCAACTAAGCGCCCTCAGCCGCCCGTGTTGAGTGCCGGAGCCCAGCAAGCGAATAGGTTGGCTGCCCGAACGATGGGCCAGGGTCGCATCGTCAACGGTCGTAATATGTCCGGCATTGATGCCAGCCCTTCGGCCATCCGGGATGAGGTTGCCCGCCGCAATGCTCAAGGTGTGCCTGCGGTCCTGGGGGACATCACAGAACCAATGCGGGGCCTGACTAACCGAGCATCCCGTGGTGCAGCTCCCGCACGCCAACGACAGACGACCGGCCAGGACATGGTCAAGAGGGTCCTAGCGGATCGGAAGGCGACCGAGGCCACCCGTGTTCGCCAGCACATTCGCGAGACGATGCCCACGGTCGACGACCCGATAGCCTTTTTGGAGCAGCAACAGCGGTCGGCCAAGCAGGCGGCGGCACCTCTGTACCAAGAGGCGTATCAGAAGCCCGTCTATCGGTCGGCGCCTATCCAGGCGATCGAGCAGACCCCCGCGTTTCGGGACGCCCTGCCGCAAGCCTATCGCAACGTCCGAAACCAGATCGACGAAGTCACTGGGCTCCCGAAGGTTCCGAACGCCATGGGCTTCCGGGACATGCCGAACATCGACCCGAACGGCCTACCGCCGAACTTCCCTTACTTCCCGCACCCCGATGGGCGTGGATATGTAGCGGTTGATGATGGCCTGTCCTTCGAGGGCTACGACCAAGTCACCCGCGCCATGCGGGATGCTGGCGAGGCGGCTGGGACCCTCAATCCGCTCACGGGTCGGGTCCGGGATAACGGCAGCTCGGTACATATCAACGCGAGGGCGAACGACCTCCGGGGCCACCTGCGTTCCCAGAACTCGGCTTACGACCAAGCCGTAGGCCGCTATGGCGACGACATGACCTACACCAACGCCTTCGAGCAGGGTGGAGAAGTCGGGACTCTCACCGGCCATGAGGTCAATGCCCAGCATAGGGCGCTGCCGGAACAGGCCCGCGAGGCTTGGGCAACTGGCGCGGGTACGGCTATGGCGGATGCGGCCTCTCAGTACGGCGCGAGGGTCCCGAACGGCGACACGGCCAACCACGTCAGGCAGATGCTCGGGGACGACATCAAGCAAGGCGCGATCGGTGAGATGGGTGGCAACACTGGCGGCGTCCAGGCGCTCCAAGACCGGCTGGATGCCGAGAGCCAGGGTCACTTGAACTGGCAGGCAGTCGACAGAAGCGCTCGGAGCGCCAGTAGGCAAGGCCTGGACGAAATGGGCGGGGGAGGGGTCCCCACTTCCATGCGGGGGGGCGTTCGGCAAGCTGGTGGATTATATGTCGGCCCACGCTGCCCCTCGCTACCGGCAGGACGTCAAGGACCGCATCGGTGCAATCGTGACGGCTTCCGATGCCCACTCCGTCGACCAAGTCATGCGAGAGCTGAACGAGCAAGCCCAGCGGGACCAGAGCTTCGGAGACCTCCTGCACAAGTCGGGAGTGGTGACCTCCGGCGTCTACGGGGCCAACGTCGCCCCAAGTGACCCGCTGCCCGAGGAGTACGGGCGTTGAGCGAGCAAGTGTCTATCTACGGCCCGTGCATGACGTTGGCCCACAAAGGCCACCCCATTCGGATTCTCATGGTCCGAGGGGTCCCATGGTTCAGCCTGCGCGATGTAGGCGACGGCCTGGGGCTGAGCGAGTTCGGATTGGACCAAGTCAATGCTGCAGGTTTCCCGGCCTATGCAAAGATGGTCGTGGCGGAGGAGGCGGACCCCGCGATACCGGGCGATCCTGAGGACCAGATTGTCTTGAGCCCCGTCGGCGTCTGGCACCTTACGACCTTCCTGTCCGATCCGGGCAGGGGCCAGCACCTCGCGAACTGGGCCAAGAAAGAAGCGGCCCTGCTGTGCCCCAGTCCGGCGCCCGGCGATCCAGCCGTCTTCCTTCGCCTTCTGGAGGTCAACGGTCGCAAGGAACTGCCACCGTACCCTTGGAAATATTCCGGTCGCCGCTCGGAGTGGCACACCCTCCGGGATAGCGATGATTGGCTCTACGCCCAGATCGCGAACAGGGGGCTAACCCTCAAGCCGCGCCGGGTCCTCAACGGTCGCCCAGGCGTGCCCGAGATAGCTGCTACGGCCTGATGGCCCACTAACGAAAACGCCTCCAGAAAGCCCTCACGGGCCGACTGGGGGCGTTTTTTTTTCGAGTGCCGGCTGTACGATCGCTAGCGCAGCAAGTTCTGGACCCCCCCTCGATGTGCGTTCCACGTCTGAGACACGGCGCTCCAGCTCTTGGTAGGTGACAATCCTCCGCGCATCGACCTCCCGGAGGGCTTCGCGCAACTCATAGTTTTCCCATAGGGCGATGCCGAGCCCGATGCCGACGATTAGCCATTCCCACCAAGCCACAGCGGTTAGGCCTCGGCTGCCAGGAGACGCTCAAGGTCCCCACGGGTTATCACGACGCTATGAGGCACGCCGCGCTCGTCCCGCTGGCAGACCACGAACACGCCGTCTCCCATGGGCACCGCATCGCCGTCGCCGAGCTTGATGTTATTCTGCATGGACTTCCTCCTCTTGCGACCAGACCCACCCTGGGCCGGACCATTCTGTAAAGCTGTTGTAGGGGACTAGGCATGTGCCGCCGTGGGTCCACTCTAGGTGTATGAGGTGGCCCTCCCAGTCGATGACCGCTCGTTTGAAGATCGACCGGAGCGCTAGGTTGATGCGGGCTGGATCGGGTTCACCGTCTGCAGGCTCTAGGGCCTCCAGGGCTCTGTTGACCCTCGCGCCCACCGTGAGGCCTGTCGCTATTTCCTGCCGGTCCTTGAGGTTCCTAGCGGCTTCCTTAGCTTCCTCTAGCTCTGCCTCTGCATCCCTGAGGCGCTGGGCTAGGGCTGGGGACCTCCCGACATAGGACAGATCGTCAATGAGCCGGTCGATTACGTCGTGAAGGCGGTCGAGGCGATCGTCAGCGGCGCGGACGGCATCAACAAGCTCCTCATCCTTGCCGCCCACGCCCTCAAGGTCCCTAAGGCGAGATGGCAGGCTTCGTAGGATAGCGTCTTCAATCAGCTCGCACCGAACGGACTTGTAGACGCACCCAGCGTGCCCCTGCGTCTTGGCTTTCGCTCGGGTGCAGACGTAGGCAGGGCGGGATCGCTTGCCCTTCGCCACTCTGGTCATCGTTGAGCCGCACTTGGGGCACGCGGCGAGGCCCGCCAGGACATTTGTGATCGGGGCGTTTGCGTGTCGGCCCCTCTGCGGAGCGCTTAGAGCCTGCCGAAGGGCCTGAGCTTCCTTGTAGGTTTCCTCCGAGATGACGGCGGGAAAGTAGTGGTCGATGGGATCAAGTGCCCGCCTGCTCTTTCGTGTTCCGTCGAACTCCATGACGTGCGGACTGAACGTCCCGAGGACGGCAGGATTCGCCAGCACCTTGGCGATATAGGACCGTTGCCAGAAGCTCCCACGTCCCCATGGGGCAATTCCCTCACGATTGAAGGTCGCAGCAATCCTGTGCTGTCCAACACCCTCCAGGGTCATCGCAAATATGCGCTGCACTAGGTCCGCCCGCTCCGGGATAATCGCGAAGATCGTGCGGTCCTCCGAGAGCTTGAGCCACGCTGGGGCCTTCGAGGTAAGACGCTTCCCCTTTTCGACGTCGGCCCGCTTACCCTCCCAGGCAGCCCTGAGGCGGCTGGATTTCGTCGCGCTCTCGTCGTTCGCCCGCATGAAGATCATGAGCGACCACATCAGATCCATGTGATCGTTATCTAGAGATGTGGAGGTGTATTCACGCCCATCATTCATGGTGACGACGCTAACGCCGGTCTCGACGATGTCTTCGAGGACCCTCAGCGCTTTTCGAGGTGTCAGGCGACTGATCCTGTCGAGCTGCTCCACGAGCAAGAGGGAGCCTTGTGGGACTTGGCCGCTCCTCACAGCTTCTACGAAGCACGCAAGGCGCCCTGCGTCAGCGTTCTGTCCCCGATAGGCTGACACGCCCACGTCGTGAAACGTCAGCTCGTGATCGAGGTCTAAGTCGTTCTTCTCGGCGTAGGCCAATGCCATCGACGCCTGACGCCGAAAACTGTCCCCCTTCACCTGTTCTGGCGTCGAAAACCGAAGGTACGAATAGGCCTTGCGACGCACTTGCGGGCGATCGTTGGTGGGAATTTCGCTCATCTGCCAACTTATGCCTCACTGGTGGTCTCCAGTCTATAACAGGAGCAGGTTGTGCCCGCCCGCCGCGGTAATCTCCAGCGCGCGCTTGGCGACTTCCTGGCCCTTGACCTGCGCGAGATCGGGGCCGCGCGGCGGCGGTTCGGCTTCGCCCGGCGGCGGCACGGGCAGGACCTGATAGCCCTTGAGATGATTGAGCAGGCTGATCAGATCGGGCGCGGCGAGCACCGAGATGCCGCTGGCCCAGCGCGCTTCGGAGCCTTGCGCCGCGGGGCAGATCAGCCCCTTCTCGGCACCCGAGGCGAACAGCGCGGCGAGCAGGACGCCGGGCGAGGCGATGATCCGGCCGTCGAGCGCCAGTTCGCCCACGGCCACGTAGTCGCCGAGCAGCTCGGCATCTGTCACGCCCATCGCCGCAAGCAGGGCGAGGGCGATCGGCAGATCGTAGTGCGAGCCTTCCTTGGGTAGGTCGGCGGGCGAGAGATTGATCGTGATGATCTTGGGGGGCAGCGACAGGCCCATCGCGGCGAGGGCCGCCTGCACGCGCTGGCGGCTTTCGTTGACCGCCTTGTCGGGCAGGCCAACGACGTGGAACTTGGGCAGGCCGGGCGCGATCTGGCACTGCACTTCGACGCTGCGCGCCTCGAGCCCCAGATAGGCGACCGTCGAAACCAGCGCGACCAAACGATCCCCCTGCAAAGCCCGCGCGGTGATGGCTGACGGGCCGTGCGCTGTCGAGGGATTGGATCGGGTCTGGATCAATCGGCCGCACGTCCCGGCCAATCCGGTTTTCCACCTAGGGCTTCGTCATCGTTCGGCCCGCTGTGAGCGCGGGCAACACCCGATGGCGTGGGCAGGGGCCGAGGCCCAGCCTGCCATGATCCGGCGAGCGAGACCGCATCGATGGACAAGCCCCAATCCTTGCCGCGCAAGCAACCGCTGAAGTGGAGACTGGTTGGCCGCCTGTTGCCGCTGGTCGCCATGGCCAGCCCACCCCTGGCGGCGCAGACGATCGCTGCGGACGAGATCGCGCAGGAGACTGCGCCGGCCGAACCCGCGCCCGTTGCAGGCACGGCCGGCGGCGCAGGGCGCTTGGTTGCCGCAACGCCGCCGGAGTCGCCGCCAGGCATTGCCACGTTCGGCCCGTTCCGTGTGCTCGACAGCGAGAATGCGGTGTTGGCGGGAGCGACGGATGCGGCGTCGCCAGGCCGTTTTGCCGCGATGCTGCGCCGCTATCCGGAAATATCCACGATCGCCCTGATCAATTGTGCCGGTACCTACGACGACCGTGCCAACCTCCGTCTCGGGCTGATGCTCCACGCACGCGGGATCGCCACTTACGTGCCCGCTGGCGGTCTGGTGCGCTCGGGGGCGGTCGATCTGTTCCTTGCCGGGGCGCACCGCTATGCCGAGCCGACCGCCTGGTTCGCCGTCCACGCCTGGAAGGACGTGACCGGCAGGCAGCCCGGCGACTATGCGCCCGATGCGCCGAAGAACCAGGCCTATCTCGACTACTATCGCGCGGTAGGCTTCACCGAGTCGCAGGCAAGGGCCTTCTATGCCATGACCAATTCCGTGCCCTTCACGCGGGCGAAATGGCTGACGCAGGCGGAAATGGCGCGGTGGGTGAGGCTCGACGCGATGCCGTCCGCAGCCGCGGCGCGCTTGACTCGCAGTACGCCCTCCAGTAACGGCGCGTCTCAGTGAGACGGTCGCCTTCGCAGGCGGCCCTTTTTCGTTTGTGAATTTCGAGGTTTTGCGATGAAGCGCACGTTCCAGCCCAGCAACCTTGTCCGCGCGCGCCGCCACGGCTTTCGCGCGCGTCTCGCCACGGTTGGCGGCCGCAAGGTCCTGCGTGCCCGTCGCGCCCGTGGCCGCAAGAAGCTCTCGGCCTGATCGATTCGGAAAAGCCGGCGGCGATCAAGCCGACGGTCCTGACGCGGCGCGCCGATTTTCTCGCCGCCAACCGCGGTCTTCGCGTCTCGCGCCCCGGCTTCGTGCTGCTCGCCCGGTCCAATGAGGGCGCGGGCCTGCGCTTCGGCATCACCGTAACCAAGCGAATCGGCAACGCTGTCGTACGCAATCGCATGAAGCGGCGTTTTCGTGCGCTGCTGCGCGACATCCTGCCGGTCCATGGGCTCGCCGATACCGACCACGTGCTGATCGGCCGCGAGGGAGGTATCGAGCGGGACTTCGCCATGCTGCAGAGCGAACTCCTAGCCGCACTGGGGCGGGCTAAGGACGGCAAGGGCGATCCGCCGCGAACCGGCTCGCGCAAGCGAGGGCCGCCCAAGCGATGAAATGGCTGCTCATCCTTATTGCTCGGGCCTGGCAGATCGGCCCTTCGCGGGTGCTTCCGCCAAGCTGTCGCTATGCTCCATCGTGCTCGCAATATGCCATCGAGGCGCTGGGGAAATACGGTGCGATTAAGGGTGGCTGGCTGGCGTTGAAGCGTCTATTGCGCTGCCACCCCTGGGGGGGGACACGGCTATGACCCGGTGCCGTGAGTTCGGTGCTGCTGCGGACGATGCAGGCAGGCCGGCGTGACAGGAAGAGATTAGGGACGCCTTCGTGGACAACCAGCGTAATATCATCCTTGCGGTCGTACTGACCGCGCTGATCCTTTTCGGCTGGGACGCCGGGGTCCGTTACATGTACCCGAATGCGGGCAAGCAACGCCCGGCCGCCACGGCGCCGGCCAGCCCCGAACCGACGAGCGCGGCCAAGCCGACGCGCGAGGGCGGGCTGACTTCGGCGGCGGACATTGCGGTTGAAGCGCAGGACCTCAAAGCGGGCCTTGCCGCGCCCGGCCGTATTCCGGTCGAGGCGCCGGGCCTGATTGGCTCGATCAATCCCATTGGCGCCGTAATCGACGATCTTTCGATCAGGCGCCACACCGAAAGCATAGACAAGAACAGCGGCCCAAAACGCATTTTCTCCCTCGCGAACACGCCTGAAGAACACTTCGCGCAGTTCGGCTGGGTCGATCCGACAAAATCGGGCATGGCAACTCCCGACGTCGCGAACATGCCGGTTTTCAGCGCGCCTGCCGGCGCGAAGCTGACGCCTGCGACGCCGGTCACGCTATCGTGGAGCAACACTACCGGTCAGACTTTCTCGATCACCTATGCGATCGACAAGGACTATCTGATAACCGCGACGCAGACCGTGACAAACCGGGGCAGCGCACCCGTCACGGTGCAGCCCTATGCGGCGCTACGGCGTACGGACAAGACCGCGAGCCTCGATACCTGGAATGTCCATTCGGGCCCGATCGGTGCGTTCGACCAGTCGGTCAGCTTCGCCGTCAACTACAAGGACGTCCCCCTGGGCAGCCCGGTTGCCAACACCGGCAAGACCGACTGGCTGGGCTTCACCGACATCTACTGGCTGTCGGCGCTGGTTCCGGACGGTTCCCCCACCAGCAGCGATTTCCGCTCGCTGGGCGAGCATATCTATCGCGCTGACCTCATATACAAGGACGCGGTTGTCGCACCGGGTGAGCAACTCACGCGCACGACACGCCTTTTCGCCGGCGCCAAGGAAAGCGCGGTGCTCGATCGCTACGAAGCCTCGGGCATTCCGCATTTCGGCCTCGCGATCGACTGGGGCTGGTTCCGCTGGTTCGAAAAGCCGATCTTCTGGCTGCTGACGACGCTATTCCACGCGGTCGGCAACTTCGGCGTCGCCATTATCCTGCTGACGCTGATCGTGCGCGGCATCATGTTCCCGGTCGCCCAGCGCCAGTTCGCCTCGATGGCGGCGATGCGCGCGATCCAGCCGAAGATGAAGGTGCTGCAGGAGCGCTACAAAGACGACAAGCAGAAGCAGCAGCAGGAGATCATGGCGCTCTACAAGCAGGAGGGCGTCAACCCGCTCGCCGGCTGCCTGCCGATCTTCCTGCAGATCCCGATCTTCTTCGCGCTCTACAAGGTGCTGACCCTGACGATCGAGATGCGGCACCAGCCTTTCGTGCTGTGGATCAAGGACCTCTCGGCACCCGATCCGCTGCACATCCTCAACCTGTTCGGCATGCTGCCCTTCACGCCGCCCTCGTTCCTGGCGATCGGCGTGCTGGCCCTGCTGCTCGGCATCACGATGTACTTCCAGTTCAAGCTTAATCCGGCCCAGATGGACCCGATGCAGCAGCAGATGTTCGCGATCATGCCCTGGGTCATGATGTTCGTCATGGCGCCCTTCGCGGCGGGCCTGCTGATCTACTGGATAACCTCGAACCTGCTGACCATCGCGCAGCAGAAGTTCCTCTACAGCCGACACCCGCAGCTCAAGGCGCAGACGGAGAAGGACGCGACCGACACGGCCCGTGCGGCCGCGCGCGAGAAGTGAGCAGCGAAGAAGAAGAGCTGATCCAGAAGGAGCTTGCGGCCCGCGCGTCGCGGCTGTTCTCCGGCCGCGTCGAGTTCCTGCGCAGCGCGCCGGCGCTCCAGTTCCTGCCCGATCCCGACGTGCCCGAGATCGCCTTCGCCGGGCGATCCAACGTCGGCAAGTCCTCGCTGCTCAACGCGCTCACCGGGCGCCGCGCGATCGCGCGCGCGTCGGTGACGCCAGGCCGCACGCAGGAGCTCAACTTCTTCGACGTCGGCGAGCCCACCGTGATGCGGCTGGTCGACATGCCAGGCTATGGCTTCGCCAAGGCGCCGCTCAAGGTCGTCGAGAACTGGAAGCGGCTGGTGCGCGATTTCCTGCGCGGGCGGCACGTGCTCAAGCGCACGCTGCTATTGGTCGACTCGCGCCACGGCGTGAAGCCGGTCGATGCCGAAATGATGAAGATGCTCGACGAGGCAGCCGTCGGTTACCGCGTCGTCCTGACCAAGGCGGACAAGATCAAGGCCAGCGATCTCGCGGCCGTCCGCGCTGCGACCGAGGCCGAGGCGCGCAAGCATCCGGCCGCCTATCCGGAAATCCTGGTAACCTCGTCGGAAATGAAGATGGGCATCGACGAACTGCGTGCCGCCGTTCTGGCAGACTCCGAGATCTGACGCGGCCTTCAAGTTGCTCCCGCTAGGTTGAAGTTACGGCACCGGCCCGCTCTCCCTTCGAGCAGGCCGGTGTCGGTTCCACGGCGGTGGAGAACGAAACTAGAGAACCTTTTCGCCGATGTAGTTGCCGGCTTCGGCATAGCGGCAGACGAGGATGTCTTCGCGCCCGCTGCTCGCCTTGGCGCAGCCGACTTCGCCCGTGGCGCGCCAGATCAGCTGGGTGTAGTGGCCGACGTCCTCGACCTCGCCGGTCGTGCTGTTGTTCGGGAAGGTCCCCTGGCGGAAATACTTCTTCTCGCGGATCCAGGCGTCGACCATGGCCTCAGGTGCGAAATAGCCCTTGGTGCCGGCCCAGAGGTTCTCGCCCTCGGGCGAGAAGCGGTTCTCCGGCGCATGCTCGAAGCGGCCAGTAGCAGCGAGCGCATCGGCCCAGCGCTGCGCGGAAACCGCCAGAGCCGGATCCCAGCGCAGCGGGCCGACGCCCATCCGGGCGCGTTCGGCGTTGTGCATGGCAAGGACGCGGGCCTCGAAAGTCGGAGTCACGCCCGAGGCGCCCGTCAGCAGAGGGGCGATGAGGGCCAGCGCGCCGCTCGCGACAATCGATTTGAGCCTTCTTCCCGCCATTGCCAGAACACCTTCCGCTGCGATGCGGAGGATTCTGCACGGAGGAGGTCAGGGCCCGGTTTAGGTCCATGGTAAGCGACGATGGTAAGCAGCAATGGTAACCGAGGAGTTTACCATCGGCTTCTGGCGGCTCGTATGACTACTTGGTCAGACGGCAGGTTTCAGGATAACGACGGGGTCGCCCGGCTTGACCTGGTCGAAGAGTTGGTGGGCGAATGCGGTCGGCACGCCAATGCAGCCGTGCGTCGCCGCGCCGGGGCGGACGTCGCTGCCGTGGATCGCCACGCCGTCCGAGGTCAGTCGAAGCATGAAGGGCATCGGCGCGTCATAGGTGCGCGAGTGGTAGTCTTCGGCCTTCTCGAGGATTGGGAATGTTCCCAGCGGGCTTTCCTTGTCGGACGCGCCGTAGAGCACCACCGTCGTACCGATCTCGTGCCCGCCGCGGAACACGGATAGCAACTGGTGCGTCAGGTCGACGCGGATCCAGATGGGACCCTGCGGCACGTCCTTGTCGTCCCAGACAGACTCGCCAAAACGCATCTTCTCTTTGACGTTCAGGACCGATTTTATGGTTTCCGTGCGCCCATCCGGCAGCTTCATGATGGGGAAGCCGGTTGCGGGATAGTAGAAGCGCGTGCCTGAAATGCTGCGGATGTCGATGGGCGCCGCGGATACTGGCGGGGCTGCCCGGCCTTCACGAATTGACGTCGCGCCGAAGTAGAGCGCCGCAGCGACGCAGCATCCGGCCGTCAATGCCAGAAGCGAACGGCCCGCGGAAATGCCCATGCGGAACTAGGCCTGGAGAGGCAATGCGCGGAGTTTGCGGTTCCGGTGGCGCATCATGCTGCCGACCAGGAACAGGCCGACGATGTTCATCAGCCAGGTCGTCGGCTCTGGTACCGGCGAAGGCGGCGGTGCGTCTTCGGTTACCTGAGGAATGCAGCAGCCAGGGCCGCCCGGTCCCTCTGGCGACGAGACGAACGGAACCACGCCCGGCAGCCCCAAGTCCATCGGCTCGGCGCCCGCAAGCACTGGTGCACCCTCGTTCATGAGGCCCAGCGGCGGGGCTTCGGCGGGGAGCAGTCCGGCGAAAGGCGGCGGGACGCGTTCGCGGGTTGCCGCGAGAACGCGCTCGGCCGGCGGCACCGCGAGATGCGGGCTCGACCGCGTGGTCGAAGCCAGGCGTTCCGGCTTGATGTTATAAAGTGCTCCCGGCGTGCGGCCACCCGGCGAACGAGCGGACAGCACTTCCAGGGGGCTGCGCCAGGCCGAGGCGAGTACCGCCTGGTTCTGGGTAAACAGGAACAGCAGGACCAGGGCAACGACGATCGGCGCCGCAAACAGCACGCGATCCATCTGGGTCTTGGATATCGAAGATTTGCGGAAGATAATCCGCATATCGTGCCCCTGTTCTCAACGGCTGCCCGCCGTGCCGGTGAACCTACCGACAGTGTTATTACCGATTTGTGCCTATAGTCAAAAATAGTGCCCTTGTCCTGTCACAAGTTGCAATCTCCGGTGCAGTTCCGGTCGATGTCCCAATCCTGGGCAATCGCGACCGAATCGGTTACCGGCCGTTCAGCCTCGACTCGGTCTGGCTGAATGGGTTAGGGCCCCACGGTTTCCCGGGGCCTTAGGGGAAAACCCCCCGGGGGTTCTACGAGGACTGCCAGAGAAAGCGCGCGTTCATGAAGCTCATCATTGGCAACAAGAACTATTCTAGCTGGAGCCTGCGCGGCTGGCTGGCGGTCAAGCAGTCGGGCCTCGCCTTCGAGGAGATTCAGGTCCCGCTCTACGGGGACGACTGGGACGAACAGAAGAAACGGATCGGCGAGATCGCGCCGTCGCAGGGCAAGGTGCCGATTCTCTGGGACGGCGAAGCCGTTGTCTGGGATAGTGTCGCGATCATCGAATACCTCGCCGACAAGGTCGGCCGTGACCGCTTCTGGCCCAAATCCGACGATGCGCGTGCCATGGCCAGATCGATGGTCGCGGAAATGCATTCGTCCTATTTCGCGTTGCGCCGGGAATGCCCGATGAACGTGCGCCGTCGATTCGAGCAATGGGACATCGGCGAAGAGGCGAGGGCCGACATCGTTCGCATTCTGACGCTCTGGGCCGAGGCCCGCGCTCGCTTTGGCAAGGGCGGGCCATACCTGTTCGGCAGCTTCTGCGCCGCGGACATCATCTACGCCCCGGTCGTCAGCCGCTTCCTCACTTACAATGTGCCCGTACCGGGCTTTGCCGCAACCTATATGGAAGCCGTCTGGGAGCACGAATGGCTCCAGCAATGGATCGAAGCGGCCGAAGCCGAGGAATGGACGATCGAGCAGTACGAGATGCCGGTACGCGCGTGAACCGCGCCGCGCCGTCACAAATCTGAATTCGAGCCGGCCTATGCTGGACGTTCATCCAAGAGCGTCGCGTGGACAGGCCGTCATGACCGGACAGAATGACTTGGTGCCCGGGCGCGAATGCGGCGAATGCAATGCCTGTTGTACCGACCTCGAGATAGTCGACGAGGCGATGACCAAGCCGCAGGGGCTCGTCTGTTCTAACTGGCGGGCGGAATGTGGCTGCACCATCTACGACACGCGTCCGCAGGCCTGCCGCAGCTTCGACTGTGGCTGGCGCCGCCTGGCGGAGCTCGGCGACAGGTGGCGGCCCGATCGTTCCGGCATCCTTATCAATTTCAGGAGCATGTCGGAATCCGCTGATGGCGTGGCGGCGCATCTGATCGTTATCGGCGGCGAGCAGGTGGCCCGAAGCGGCAATCTCGCGGCCCTTGCCGCCAGCCTGGTCGACGGGGGAACTCCGACGCATCTCGTCATTCCGGGCCCGTCCGGCAACGCAGGCCATCAGGTTCAGCTCAACGGTCCACTCAAGGACGCGGTCGCCGCGAAGAGCCTCGATCGCGCGCACAAGAGCATCCTTGATCTGGTCGAAGCCCTGCCCAAGTCGGTGCCGACCACTCGCATAAGGATGAGCCTGTCCTACCGCTGACCGCGCTCGGTCAGGCCGGCCTGCCCGGGCTTTCGTAAGGCGTGCCGTCCTTGTGTCGGTAGACGCCCTGATCGTCCCACATCATGTCGATGTCGGGATAGGAACCACCGGCATCGGGGCCGGCGCTGATCGCGACGAAGACGCAGTCCTCGCCGCTCTCGTTGATCAGGTGGTGGCCGTTCTCGACGTCCCTGGGCCAGGCGCAGATGTCGCCGGGGCGCAGCACCGTCCTGCCGGCATCCTCGATCAGCACCGCTTCGCCAGCCAGCATGACCAGCAATTCGTCCTCGCCGCTGTGCCAGTGGCGCTGCGAGGACCAGGCGCCGGGCTTCAGCACGACATGGCTCGCGCCGAACCGGGTGAGCCCGCCGACGGGTGCGAGGCGGCGATACCACCGCTCCTCCACTGCCGCGTTGAACGGCGCGGGATAGCCCGTGCGGTTGGTCTGCGGGATAGCTTCGAGATCGAGCTTGGGCATCGCGCTGCTCCTCCTGCCTTGTTTCCGCGGCTTATAGCCCATATGCGATAGGGCACACATGCAAGTCGCCGAAACCGTCCTCGACCTGACCGAAGCTCTCATCGCCTGCCCGAGCGTGACGCCGGCGGCCGGGCTGGTGTTCGATTGCCTCGAAGCGCAGCTCGCGCCGCTGGGCTTTTCCGTACACCGCGCGGTGACGGGCGAGGCGCCCGACGGCCCGGTCGAGAACCTCTTCGCAATCCGCAAGGGGCCTCCCGGTAGTCGCCATTTCGCCTTTGCCGGCCATGTCGACGTGGTTCCGCCGGGCGAGGGCTGGACCTCGGCGCCTTTCGCGCCCGAGCGGCGCGGCGACCTGCTGCACGGCCGCGGCGCTGTCGACATGAAAGGCGCGATCGCCGCCATGATCGGTGCGGTGCGCGAGATCCCGGCCGATGCCGGCACGATCAGCTTCATCATCACCGGAGACGAGGAAGGCCCGGCCAAGTACGGCACTCTGGCGCTGATCGACCACATGCGCGCGGTGGATGCGGTGCCCGACCTTTGCCTCGTCGGCGAGCCGACCTCGTCGGCCCGGCTCGGCGATGTCATGAAGATCGGCCGGCGCGGCTCGGTCAACATCTGGCTCGAGGTTGAGGGTACACAGGGCCACGTCGCCTATCCGTACCTTGCTGACAATCCCGCGCCCAAGCTGGTCGCGCTGCTGGCCGAGCTCGATGCCCTGGTGCTCGACGAGGGCACCGACTGGTTCCAGGCCTCGAACCTCGAGATTACCGACATCGGCATCGGCAATGCCGCAACCAACGTCATCCCGGCGAAAGCCGACGCGCGCGTGTCGATCCGGTTCAACGATCTGCACTCGGGCGAAGGGCTGGCCGCGCGCGTTGCCGAGATCGCCGCGCGCCACGGCGGAACCGCCCGCGCCGTGATCTCGGGCGAGGCGTTCCTGACCCTGCCCGGCGATTTCTCGCGGCTCGTCGCCGAGGCGGTCGAGATCGAGACCGGACTGGTGCCCGAGGCTTCGACCAGCGGCGGGACTTCGGACGCCCGCTTCCTCCGCGCGCTCTGCCCGGTGATCGAGTTCGGCCTGAGCAACGCCACGATGCACAAGCGCGACGAGGCCGTGGCGATCGCCGATCTCGACGTCCTGGTGCGGATCTACCGCCGGATAGCCGACGCGGCGCTCGAAGCAGGCTGAGTCTACGCCGCTTGCGGTATTTGCCGCCGCCCGCATGCCCTGTTAGCGTCCACGCGGGCGGTTCCCAGGCGGGGTGATTTGATGACGCGACGGCTGACGATCTGGATCTTGGCAGGGCTCTTCCTGGGCATCGCCGTCGGAACCGCGCTCCACCACAGCTTTCCGGAAGGCGATGCGACACTCGCCCAGATCGCCGACATGCTCAAGCTGCTGCCGGACGTGTTCCTGCATCTGATCAAGATGATCATCGCACCGCTGGTCTTCGCGACCCTCGTGACCGGCATCGCGGGCATGGGCGACAGTTCGGCGCTTGGGCGGATCGGCGGGCGCGCGCTCGCCTGGTTCATCACGGCCAGCCTTATCTCCATCGGCGTCGGCCTGTTGCTGATCAACTTTTTCCAGCCCGGCGTGGGGCTGGAATTCAAGGCGGGTGGAGACATCGGGCAATTGGCGACGGGCGACTTCACCTTCCGCCATTTCGTGCTCGAAGTCTTCCCGACCAGCGCGGCCGACGCGATGTCCAAGAACAACGTGCTGCAGATCCTGGTCTTCTCGCTGTTCTTCGGCGTCGCGCTTTCGGCGCTGCGCGAGCGCGGTGAGATCATCGTCAAGGGATTGGATGCCTTGGCCCAGGTGATGATGCAGGCGACCGACTACGTCATGCGCTTCGCGCCCTTCGCGGTGTTCGGGGCCATGGCCTCGGTCATCGCGCTGCGCGGGTTCGGCATCGTCATCACCTATGCCGCCTTGATGAGCGAGTTCTACCTCGGCTTGCTGATCCTCTGGTCGATCCTGTTCGGCATGTGCGCGATCGTGCTGGGCAAGCGCGCGCTCGCGCTGGCGCGCTATATCCGCGAGCCCGTGATCCTCGCATTCTCGACCGCAAGCTCGGAAAGCGCCCTGCCGCGGTTGTTCGAACAGCTCGACAAGTTCGGCGTCCCGCGGCGCATCTCGGGCTTCGTCCTGCCGCTGGGCTACAGCTTCAACCTCGACGGCTCGATGATGTACACGAGCTTCGCGACGATGTTCATCGCCCAGGCCTATGGCATCCATCTCGGCATCGGCCAGCAGATCGCCATGCTGCTGACCTTGATGATCACATCCAAAGGCATCGCCGCCGTGCCGCGCGCCAGCCTGGTGGTGATCGCGGCGACACTGACCCAGTTCGGCTTGCCGGTCGAAGGGATCGCGCTGATCCTCGGCGTGGACACCTTCCTCGACATGGGCCGCACCGCCACCAACGTGCTCGGCAATGCCGTGGCGACCGCGGTCATCACCAAGTGGGAAGGCATGCTCCAGCCGATGCGCGATCCCGATGCGCCCTTTGTTGCCGACGCGCCTCACGACACGCCCGAGCACGGTCGCAAGGGCCTGAACATCGACCCGACACAATAGACCGGTGCCTCGCCTAAGGGTATCGTTTGCGCAACGATAACGAGTGGAGAGGTCATCATGCCGCGTATTGCATCGCTTCCCGTCGATCAGTGGGATCCCGGTCTTCGCGCACTTCTGCAGGTGGACACCGCACCGCTGCCTGACGTCCACAAGACGATTCTCGGCGTTTATGCCAACGCGCCCGAGCTGGCGAAGCCGTTCTTCACCTTCGAAGCGGCGTTCTGGGCGGGCTTCACCCTGCGCCGCCGCTTGCTGGAAATGATGCGGCTGCGCATCGCCTTTCACAACCAGTGCCGCAGTTGCATGGCGATGCGTTGCGAGCCGGCGCTCGAAGATGGTCTGACCGAAGACCTAGTCTGCTCGCTCGAGCGGCCGGTGGAAGCGCCCGATCTGACCGAGGCGGAGAAGGCTGCGCTCCAGTTCGCCGATGCCTTCGCGACCAATCACCTCGCGATCGATGACGAGACGATCGAGGGCTTGCGCCGGTTCTATAGCGAGAAGGAGATCGTCGAGCTCTGCATGGTCTGCGCCTATTGCACAGGCTTCGGCCGCTTCGCCGCGATCTACAAGGCGATCGAGGACCTGCCCGAAAGCTACCAGGACATGACCGCGCGGACGACGCCCTGGGCGTCGGACCACACCGAGCGGGTAGTCGTGCCGTTCTGATTCAGCGCTTGGCGGGGGGGCGCTTTGCCCGCGGGCTTGGCGCCCTTTTCCAGCACCTTGGCCTTGTAGGTGCAAAGGTCGACCACCGGGCAGCGCCAGCATTCGGGCGTGCGTGCCTTGCAGATATAGCGGCCGTGCAGGATCAGCCAGTGGTGCGCGCCGACGCGGAACGGGCCGGGCACTTTCTTGTCGAGCTGCTTTTCGACCGCGAGCGGGGTCTTGCCCTTGGCGAGGCCCGTGCGGTTGCCGACGCGAAAGATATGGGTGTCGACCGCGAAGGTCTCGGCGCCGAAGGCCGAATTCATCACGACATTGGCGGTCTTGCGGCCGACGCCGGGCAGTTCGACCAGCGCATCGCGATCCGCCGGCACCTCGCCGCCATAGTCGCGCACCAGGATCTCGGAGAGCGCGATGACGTTCTTGGCCTTGGAATTGAACAGCCCGATCGTCTTGATGTGCTGCTTGAGCGCCTCTTCGCCCAGATCGACCATCTGCTGCGGCGTCTTCACCTCGCGGAACAGCGCGCGCGTCGCCTTGTTGACCCCGACGTCGGTCGATTGCGCCGACATCACCACCGCGACGAGCAACTGGTAGGTGTTGCCCGATTCCAGCTCGGTCTCGGGCGAGGGGTTGGCCTCGGCGAGACGGCGGAAGAATTCGAAGATGTCTGCCCTATTCATGGCTCAGGACGCTCAAAGACCAAGCACCTCGGGCATAGTGTAGCGGCCCTTGGGCTTGCCCAGCAGCCACTGCGCCGCGCGGACCGCGCCCTTGGCGAAGATCGCGCGGTTTTCCGCGAGGTGTGAGAGCGACAGGCGCTCGTTGTCGGCGAGGAAGTGGACCGTGTGGTCGCCCGCGACCGAACCGCCGCGCAGGCTGGCGAAGCCGATCGTACCCGCTCCGCGCGCGCCGGTGATGCCGTCGCGCCCGCGCTCGCTCATCTGTGAAAGGCCGATGCCACGGCCCGTCGCGGCGGCCTCGCCGAGCAGCAGCGCGGTGCCGGAGGGGGGCATCGACCTTCATGCGGTGGTGCGTCTCGACGATCTCGATGTCCCAGTCCTCGCCAAGCCGGCTGGCGGCGTCACGCACCAGATGGGCGAGCAGGGTGACGCCGAGCGAGGTGTTGCCGGTCTGAAGAACCGCGGTCTTGTCTGCGGCAGCGTCGCAAAGCCAGTGGTGACGTTCTTCGAGCCCGGTCGTGCCGACGACGATCGGGATGCCCGCAGCCATCGCCGCATCGAGATTGGCTTCGAGCGCGTGCGGCGAGGAGAAGTCGACCAGCACGTCGCTCGCCAGCGCCAGCGCCAGCGGATCGCCGCCCTTGTCGATCCCGCCCGAAAGCGCTTCGCCCGCCGCCGCGATTGCCGCGGCGATTGCATGGCCCATGCGCCCCTCGCTGCCGATGATTCCGATACGCGCCACGCTTCACTCCTAAGCCGTCCGCCCTGACCTTGCCGAAGGGCCGTTCTTCAATTCTGACGCTGCGCTAGAAGAAAAAGCAGCCCTTCGACAAGCTCGGGGTAGACGGTATTGGAGGGTATGAGTTCAATTCGCAACATCGTCGTCCTCACCGGCGCGGGGGTCAGCGCCGAAAGCGGCATCGACACCTTCCGCACCGAAGGCGGGCTCTGGGAACGCTACAAGCCTGAGGACGTCGCGACGCCCGAGGCATTCGCGCGCGATCCCGATCTCGTCCTGGCTTTCTACGACATGCGCCGGGCAGCGATTCAGGAGAAGCAACCCAATGCCGCGCACTTCGCGCTGGGCAGGCTCGATGCCGAGTGGCCCGGCGAACTCCTGATCGTCACGCAGAACATCGACGATCTGCATGAGCGCGGCGGCGCGAAGCGGATGCTCCACATGCACGGCCAGCATCTCAACGCCTGGTGCGGCGCTTGCGACGTCCGCTCGCCCTGGACCGGGCTGCTCGCGGACCGGCCGCCGTGCCCGGCCTGCGGGACGAGAGCGCTGCGGCCCGACGTCGTCTGGTTCGGCGAGATGCCCTACCGCATGGACGAGATCCACGCCGCGCTGCGCAAGGCGGACCTGTTCGTCTCGATCGGCACTTCGGGCGCGGTCTATCCGGCCGCCGGTTTCGTGCGCGGCGCGCGCGATCTCGGCGCGCGAACGCTCGAACTCAATCTGGAGCCGTCGCAGGGCTCGCGCTGGTTCCATGAATGCCGGCACGGACCGGCGACCGAAGTGGTGGCCGCCTGGGTCGAGGAAATGCTCGCGCCTGAACGCTAGTGGACGCCTGAGCAGCCCTTGCACTCGGGGTCCTTGGCGATGCTCAGCGTCCTGAGGCTCGGCGCGAGGCCGTCGAACAGCTGGAGCTTGCCCCATTGCGGATCGCCGAGCGCCGCATGGCCCTGGAGCAGCACGCGAATAGCCTGCATTGCGGCGAAAGTGCCGACCACGCCGGCCATGGCGCCGAGCACGCCGTCCGCCGCGCAGGTATCGCAATCCTCGGCATCGAAAGCGTCACCGACGAAGCAGCGATAGCAGGCCCCGCCCGGCAGGTGCCCGGCGAAGTTCGCGATCTGTCCCTGGAAGCGTCCCAGCGCGGCGCTGGTCAGCGGCACGCCTGCGGCGACGCAGGCATCCGAGACAGCGAGGCGAGTCGCGAAGTTGTCACAGCCGTCGAGTACTACGTCGGCGCCCTCGGGAACCAAAGCGGCGTTGTCCGACCCCACCCTCGCGACGACCGCGCGAACCTCGATGGCAGAATCGAATCGCCTGATCCATTCCGCCGCGACCTCGGCCTTACCCTTGCCGATATCCGCGGGTGTGAAGATGGTCTGCCGTTGCAGATTGCTTTCCTCGACGACGTCGCTGTCGATCAGCGTCAGCCGGCCTATTCCGGCGGCTGCCAGATACTGAAGCGCGGGGCTGCCGATCCCGCCGCATCCGACGAGCACGACATGCGCCTTGCTCAGCGCGACCTGTCCCGCCCCCCGACTTCGGGCAGGACGATATGGCGGGCGAAGCGGTTGAGGCGATCTGGAGCGAGACTCATCGCGCCCGCTTAGATCAGAGCGGGCAGAGGGAAAAGGAAGTTGCGAGGGCCATCGCCCTCGCGCTCCCGATTCCTTCGTTCTTGGTGCGTCCAGGTAGTGGGAGCGCGAGGGCGATGGCCCTCGCATTCTCCTTATAAATCAGCTCTCGAGCTGACGCAGCAAGCTCCGCACGTCGCCATCCATGTCGGCGTCGCGCGTACGCAGGTCTTCGATCAGGCGCACCGCGTGGATCACTGTCGAGTGATCGCGGCCGCCGAACTTGCGGCCGATCTCGGGGTAGGACCGCGGCGTCAGCACCTTGGCGAGATACATCGCCACCTGCCGCGGCCGGACGACGGCGCGGGCACGGCGCTTGGACGCCATCTCGGTCCGGTCGACGCGGTAGAACTGGCAGACCGTGCGCTGGATCTCATCGATCGTGATGCGCTTGCGGTTGGCCGAGAGGATGTCGGTCAGCTGCTCTTCGGCGAGCTGGAGCGAAACCGCCTGGCCGGTGAGCTGGGCATAGGCGATCAGCTTGTTGAGCCCGCCGACGAGCTCGCGGACGTTGCGGTTGATCGTGCGTGCGAGGAATTCGATGACATCGCTCGGCACGTCGCTCGGCGCAAAGCGGGCGAGGCGGTGTTCGAGGATCGAGCGGCGCAGCTCGATGTCGGCCGGTGCGATGTCGGCCACCAGGCCCATCGACAACCGCGACAGCAGCCGCTGCTCGACGCCGTCGAGCGCCTGCGGCGCGCGGTCGGCGGCGAAAACCAGCCGCTTGCCCTCGGCGAGCAGCGCGTCGATCGTGTAGAGCAGCTCTTCCTGGGCGCTCGCCTTGCCGATGATGAACTGGATGTCGTCGACCAGCAGCAGGTCGAAGCCGCGCAGCCGCGACTTGAACTCGATCATCTGGTTCTGGCGCAGCGCCTGGACGAACTCGATCATGAACCGCTCAGCCGAGCAGTAGAAGATGCGGGCCCGCGGATGCGCCGCCAGATAGGAATGGCCGATCGCGTGGAGCAGGTGCGTCTTGCCCTGGCCGGTCGCGGCCTTGAGGTAGAGTGGCGAGAACTGCGGCGCTTCGATCGCGGCCATGCGCTGCGCGGCGTTGCAGGCCAGTACGTTGGCATTGCCCGTGACGAAGGTTGTGAAAGTCAGAGAGGGGTCGAGCCCCACCGAACCCTGGACGAGCGCACCGAACTCCTGGCCGCCGAGGCTGGCGGCGCCGGTATCGTGCATCGCCTGAGCGCCGTCGTTCGCCGGGCGGCGGGCATTGCCGCCGGTGCCGCCGCCAAGGCGCAGTTCGGGCAGGGGCCGACGGCCCGGATGCACGGAAATGCGGACGTGGCGCACGTCGGGCCGGGCGATCTTCCAGGCCAGCGAAAGCCGGTCGGCAAAGCGATCGGCCACCCAGTTGGCGGAGAATTCCGTCGGCAGGAACAGGTCGAGCGTTCCCGTTTCCTTGCAGAAGGAGCCGAGCTGGATCGGCTTGATCCACTGGCTGTGCAGTTGCTGGCCCAGATCCTTGCGCAGGCCTTGGCTGATGTCAGCCCAGTCCGCCGCGAGGTCGAGCGCTTCCCTGTCCTCTTCCATTTTCGCGTCGCAAACCTTACCCTTGCCAGGTGCCGCGTTCACGCGCCCCCCGATGAAGAAACCGTCACACGGCCCTCCTTTGAAAATTGATCGACCCACATAGCACACACGCTCTCGTTTAGAGATCGCACATGCGCACGAAACCCTCTCGCTACATCCCAAGGATGCAACGCCCCGTCATTCGAATCTGTTCGTAAACCCCCCGGCCTGCTGTCCCGTGCCGGAGTTCGATTTATGGCGGAGTTGGCGCGAAGAGCAAGGCGGCTGCTGCAAAAAAAATGAAATAATGTCCCTTGACAGCGGCCCGCCTGCGACAATCCGTAACAAGCTGATAAAGTATTGATCTAGAAGAGTAAATTGTCAGGGCTGAAGCCGAATCGCGCTAATTCAAGCACTTCCAAAAAAGTGTCATGAACGCGCCCGGTGGACAATAAAAAATGGCCAGCGCGAATGCGCCGGCCATGTTCCATTTTTGTGCTGCTCACAAGGTTATGAGCGAGCGAATCGCATAACGTCTCAGAGCGCGGCGACGCGCTTCGTGAGGCGCGACAGCTTGCGCGACGCGGTGTTCTTGTGGAGCACGCCGCGGGCCACGCCACGGGCCAGTTCCGGCTGCGCTTCCTTGAGCGCGGCGGCGGCTGCGTCCTTGTCACCACCAGCGAGCGCCGATTCGACCTTCTTCACGAAAGTGCGGATCCGGCTCAGGCGGTTGCCATTGATCAGAGCGCGGTTCTCGTTGCGGCGGATGCGCTTGCGGGCTTGGGGCGTATTGGCCATGTTTGTCCTCTGTCAGGGCCCGCGAAGGCCGTGAAAAAATTGTGTCGGTAAGGCGGGTGGCCCGCCGGAAAGCGCGGCCCTTATCGGCGAGCGGGCGAATCGTCAAGCATTTCGGCCCGTCGCTGCGCCGTAGTGATGGCCACGAGCGGGTGTGAAGCCGAGGCTGATATGCGGTGCCCGTGCCGCCGCGTCTACTTCTGGCACTTCGGACACCAGAAGGTGCTGCGCCCGCCCTGGGTAAAGCGTTCGACCTTGCCGCCGCAGGGGCAGGGCTGGCCCTCGCGGCCATAGACCTGCCAGGAAGCGGCGAAGTACCCGAGTTCGCCATTGGGCTGCGCATAGTCGCGAATGGTGGAGCCGCCGGCCTCGATCGATTCGGCCAGCACCGCCTTGATGGCGGGCACGAGCCGCTCGATCGCAGCGCGGGTGACTTTGCCGGCTTCCTTGTCGGGGCGTATCCGCGCGCGATAGAGCGCCTCGCAGACATAGATGTTGCCGAGTCCCGCGACGATCCGCTGATCGAGCAGCAGCGGCTTCACCGGCGCGAAGCGGCCGGCGAAGGCCTGGGCGAGGTGGCGCGGGGTCAGGCTGTCGCCCAGCGGTTCGGGGCCCAGCGCAGCGAAAGGCGGCCATTGGTCGAGCTTGTCCGTATCGATGAGGTCGACCGAGCCGAAGCGCCGGGCGTCGTTGAGCGCGAGCACGTGGCCCGAGCCCGTTTCCAGCACGAGATGGTCGTGCTTGTCGGGGCTATCGGGCTCGATCCGCCAGCGCCCCGACATGCCGAGATGGAAGACCATGGTCTGGTTGCGGTCGGTCTCGATCAGGCCGTATTTGGCCCGCCGGCCGAGGCCCGTCACCTTTGCCCCGGTCAGCGCCTGGACGAGGTTCGGCGGGAACGGCCGGCGCAGGTCGGGGCGGTTGACCGCGACGCGCGTTATCCTCTCGCCCTCGAGATAGCGGGCGAGGCCGCGGACGGTGGTTTCGACTTCGGGTAACTCGGGCATATGCGCTGCTAACAAGCTTTGCCGAGCGCGCAAACTCTCCTAAGGCCCCCGTGGTTTTAGTAAGATGGGCTCTATGAGCGAACAGGCTTCCTTCGGGTACGAAGATATCCCCGCAGACGAGAAGGTCGAGCGCGTTGGCGCCGTCTTCTCCAGCGTCGCGCGCAAGTACGACATGATGAACGACGCCATGTCGGGCGGCATGCACCGGCTGTGGAAGGACAAGTTCGTCCGCCGGGTGAAGCCGCGCGAAGGCGAGGCGATCCTCGACATGGCGGGCGGCACCGGCGACATAGCCTTCCGCATGGCCGAGGCGGGCGCGGAGATCACCGTCTCCGACATCAACCAGGACATGCTCGACGTCGGCATCGAGCGGGCGATGAAGCGCGGCATCGACGGCCTCGTCTGGTCGCGCCAGAACGCCGAGGAACTGGCCTTCGAGGCCCGCACCTTCGATGCCTATACGATCGCTTTCGGCATCCGCAACGTCACCCATATAGACAAGGCGCTGGCCGAGGCCTTCCGCGTGCTGCGCCACGGCGGGCGCTTCTTCTGCCTCGAATTTTCGACCACCGAATGGCCGGGCTTCAAGGAAGCCTACGATGCCTATTCGCACAAGCTGGTGCCCAAGATCGGCCAGGCGATCGCCGGCGACGCGGAAAGCTATCGCTACCTGATCGAATCGATCCGTCGCTTCCCGCCGATGCGCGATTTCGAAGCCATGATCCGCACCGCGGGCTTCTCCCAGACCAAGGTCGAGCCGATCCTCGGCGGCCTCGTCGCAATCCATTCCGGGTGGAAGGTTTGACGACACCGGCGACGCATATCGCGCGGCTGCTGCGCTGGGGGAGGGTGCTCGCCCGGCACGGCGCGCTGCGCATCATCGAGGAGGGGCGCAACACGCCCGCACCGGTGCGCAGGCTGTGCCGGCTGGCGCGGTTCGGCACGCGGCAACCGCGGGTGCCCGACTATGCCGCAGCCTTCCAGGCGATCGGCCCCGCCGCGATCAAGCTCGGCCAGACGCTGGCGACACGGCCCGATCTCGTCGGCGAGGAAGCGGCGCGCAATCTGCTGAGCCTGCAGGATAGCCTCCCGCCTCTCTCCTTCGATCTGATCCGCCACGAGATCGAGAACAGCTTCGGCGCCCCGCTCGACGTGCTTTTCGCCTCCATCGAGCCCGGCCCGGTTGGCGCTGCCTCGATCGCCCAGGTCCACCGCGGTGTGACGACCGACGGCCGCAAGGTTGCGGTCAAGGTGCTGCGCCCCGGCATCCGCGAGAAGTTCGCGCGCGACATCGACACCTACGAATGGGCCGCTGCGCATCTCGAAGCCTTCGGTGGCGAGGCGGCGCGGCTGCGTCCGCGGGCGATCGTCGCCAATCTCAAGCGCTGGACCGTGCGCGAGCTGGACCTGCGGCGCGAGGCGGCTTCTGCTTCCGAGCTTGCCGAGGCGATGAAGGGCCAGGAAGGCTATGCGATCCCGGCGATCGACTGGGACCGCACCAACGGCAGCGTCATGACCATCGAATGGGTCGAGGGCGTCAAGATCAGCGAGATCGACGTACTACGTGCCCAAGGCCACGACCTCGCCGAACTCGCGCGGCGGCTCGTGCTGACTTTCCTGCGTCAGGCGATCAGCGCGGGCTTCTTCCATGCCGACATGCACCAGGGGAACCTGTTCGTGCAGGCCGACGGCACGATCGTCGCGATCGATTTCGGCATCATGGGCCGGATCGACAGGCGCGCGCGGCAGTGGCTCGCCGAGATCCTGTTCGGGCTGACCACAGGCGATTACCGCCGCGTCGCCGAGATCCACTTCGAAGCGCAATACGTGCCGAGCTATCACTCGGTCGAGGAGTTCGCGACCGCACTGCGCGCCGTGGGCGAGCCGATGCGCGGCAAGCCGGTGAGCCAGCTTTCGGTCGGCCAGATGCTCGACGGGCTCTTCGCCATCACCCGCGACTTCGATATGCAGACCCAGCCGCACCTGTTGCTGCTGCAGAAGACCATGGTCATGGTCGAGGGGCTGGCGACTGCGCTCCATCCCGAGATCAACATGTGGGACGTCGCCGCGCCTTTCGTGCGCAGCTGGATCCGCGACGAGTTGGGGCCTGAGGCGGCGATCGCCGACCGCCTGCGCGAGGATGCCGGTACGCTGATGCGCCTGCCCGAGCTGATCCGCCGGATCGAGGATCGCTTCCCGCCGCGCGGCGGCGCGCCCGACCAGGCGCCGCTCCCCGAGATCGAGCTGATGTGGAGCCAGCGGCGGCGGAAGATGTGGCTGGCCTGGCCCGGTTACGTCGCGGCGGCGCTCGGCGGCGCGCTCGGTGCCTGGGCGGCGCTGCACTGGGGCTGGATCGGTTGATCGCGCCGACCGTCTCCGGGCAGGCAGCGCCCGATTGGGACCGCTTCGCCCAGTGGCGGCTCTGGCCCGCGCGCCTTGCCCTGCTCGCGCTCATCCTCCTTCTCGTCGCTTCTGCCCTGGTGCCGATCCGCGGCGGCAAGACGACGGTGAAGACCCAGGGCTTCGTCGAGAACGTCGCCGGCACAAAGGGCGCCGAGCGCAAGCGGGACGACGATCTCGCGCTCTATGACGTCGCCATCGCTCGCATCTCCAAGGGCGAGAATTACTACGACTTCATCGCGCAGGAGCATCGCAAGGCCGACTATCCGGTACGGCCCGGCCTCGCCGTGCGATTGCCGACGCTCGCCTATCTCGATGCCTGGCTTGGCCTTCCCGGGCAGATTGCCGCCGCGCTGGTTTTGCTCGCCGCGACGATGCTCGCCTGGTGGCGCCGGCTGGGTGAAGACCCGGGCGGACGGAAGAAGCGCGTGCTCGCCATGGCGTTCCTCTTCGTCGGCACTTCACTCGGGCTCAATCGCTACTTCTTCGTGCTGCATGAACTCTGGTCAGGAATGCTGCTGGCGCTGGCCTTCGGGCTCCACAGGCCGGGCCGGAAATGGGGTTGGGCGCTTGCCGCGACTGCGCTCGCCGTGGCGATCCGCGAGCAGGCGCTCCCCTTCATCCTTCTGATGGCGGCCATGGCCTTCTGGCGGCGCGACACGAAGGAAGGCGTCGCCTGGGCCGGGTTGGCCGTGGTTTTCCTCGGCTTTCTGGCCTGGCACCTTTCGATCGTCGCCGGGCTGGCGCAGCCGGGGGATCGGACGGGCGCGTCCTGGATGGCGCTCCGCGGGCTGTCGGGCTGGCTGTCGAACGTCGCGCTCTCCAGCAATTTGCGCTTCCTGCCCCATTGGCTGGCGGGCCCGGCGCTGATCCTGATGGTGTTCGGTTGGACCGGGTGGAAGTCGCCGGCGGGAACCTTCGGCACCTTCCTTTACCTCGGTTACGGCCTCGCCTTCATGATCATCGGAAGGCCCGACAACTACTACTGGGGGGCGATGATAGCGCCGGCAATGTTCCTTGGCCTCGCCTTCATGCCGCAGGCCCTGAGCTCGCTGACAAGAGCGGCTTTCCCCAAAGTAATTGCGTAGTAACCACAGTGGATGCAAAAGCGCGCCGATGACAACGCCTCGCATACTGCTGGTGGTCGGTGGCGGGATCGCCGCTTACAAGTCCTGCGAACTCGTCCGCCTGATCCGCAAGGGCGGGGGCGAGGTGACCTGTGTGCTGACCGATGGCGGCGCCAAATTCGTCACGCCGCTGGCTCTGGCCGCGCTCAGTGAGAACCAGGTGCACACCACGCTCTGGGACCTCAAGAACGAGGTCGAGATGGGGCACATCCAGCTTTCGCGCGCGGCAGACCTCGTCGTCGTCTGCCCGGCGACGGCCAACATGCTCGCCAAGATGGCTTCGGGCATCGCCGACGATCTCGCCACCACGCTGCTGCTCGCCACCGACAAGCCGGTGATGGCGGTGCCCGCAATGAACGTACGCATGTGGCAGCACGAGGCGACCGTGCGCAACGTCCAGGTACTGCGCGATGCCGGGGTCGACGTGATGGAGCCCGACGAGGGCCCGATGGCCTGCGGCGAATACGGCGCCGGCCGCTTGCCCGAGCCGCAGGCGATCTGGGCGCGGATCGCGGCTTACTTCGGGATTGAAGTGCCGCTGGTCGCGCCGCCGGTCTACTATGGCGCCGAGCCGGAGGAAGAGGAGTCCGAGTCTGAAGGCAGCGGCCTCGGCGGGCTTTCCTCCTCGATGATCCTGCGTTCGAAGAAGAAGTCCGCGCCGCTCGGCGACGAACCGCCTTTCGACGATACGCAGTTCGCCGATCCCGCCTTCCTCCCGCCGCTGCCGTTGGAAGACACCCCGCCGCTCGACCTCTCGGGGCCGCTGCTGGTGAAGAAGGGCAAGGCGCGTGCCGCGCCGCCGACCGATGCCGAGGCGATCAACCATCTCGTCTCGCAGCATGGCGACGCGCATGCGCCGCAGCCGTTCGGCGAGGATCCGTTGGACGGTCAGCCCGACTTCGAAACCGATCCGGCGCACCGTCCGCTTTTCGGCAAGCATGTCCTGATCACCGCCGGGCCGACGCACGAGCCGATCGATCCGGTGCGCTACATCGCCAACCGTTCGTCGGGCAAACAGGGCTATGCCATCGCCGCCGCTGCCGCCGCGCTGGGCGCGCGGGTGACGCTGGTCTCCGGCCCGGTGACCTTGCCGACGCCGCGCGGGGTGGACCGGATCGACGTCGAAACCGCGCAGGAAATGGCCGACGCGGTCAAGCAGGCGCTGCCTGCCGACGTCGCGGTGATGGTCGCCGCGGTGGCCGACTGGCGGACCAAGACTTTTGCCGATGAGAAGATCAAGAAGCGCGGCTCGGCCCCGCCGGCGCTGCTGCTGACCGAGAACCCCGATATCCTCGCAAGCGTCTCGGCCAGTCCCAAGCGGCCGAAGCTGCTGATCGGCTTCGCGGCCGAGACCGAGAACGTGATCGACAACGCCATGGACAAGCGCAAGCGCAAGGGCGTCGACTGGATTGTCGCCAACGACGTTTCGGGGGACGTGATGGGCGGCTCGGCGAATACCGTGCATATTGTCACCGCGGCCGGCGTCGAAGACCTTCCGGAAATGCCCAAGGAAGATGTAGGGAGGGCCATCGTCGAAAGGATTGCCCTTGCACTCGCAAAATAACATCCCGGTTCTGGTCAAGCGGCTGGAGCATTTCGAAGGGCTGGAACTGCCGGACTACGCCACCGATGGCGCCGCCGGGATGGATGTGCTTGCGGCCGAGGACGTGACCCTGGCGCCAGGCGCGCGCCATGCCGTCGCCACCGGCCTCGCCGTCGCGATCCCGCCCGGCTACGAAATCCAGGTGCGGCCGCGCTCGGGCCTCGCGCTCAAGCACGGCATCACCGTGCCCAACACCCCCGGCACGATCGATTCGGACTACCGCGGCGAGCTCAAGGTCATCCTGATCAACCTCGGCGCCGCGGACTTCGCCGTACGCCGCGGCGACCGCATTGCGCAACTGGTGCTTGCCCCCGTGGTGCGTGCGACTTGGCTCAAGGTAGACGAGCTCGACGAGACGCTGCGCGGCGAGGGTGGCTTCGGCTCGACCGGCGGGGTGGTCTCGCTGGGAAGCTGACCGGGGATCAGTGAAAGTCGCGCGACTTGGGTAGCAGCCGCACGTTGCGCGGATGTCCTCCGGTGCGCGGCGGCGGTTCCTCGCGGCCGCGCGGGTGCTGTGGGTGGAGGAATTCGTCGGCGCGGCTGAGCAGCGGGTTGGCGTCGTGCAGCTCGGATAGGCCGCCGAGCACATCGGTACGGTCGATGATGCGGCTGGTCATCACGTGGATCACCCCCTCGCGGCTGCGTTGTAGCTCACCTTCGACCTGCATCAGGCGAGAGGCCATCACCTCGCGACGGAAGCGCTCGAACTGGCGCGCCCACATAATGACGTTGGCGATGCCGGTCTCGTCCTCGAGCGTGACGAAGATCGCATTGCCCTTGCCCGGCCGCTGGCGGACCAGCACAATTCCGGCGACAGTGACCCGCGCCCCGGCCTTCGCCTTCTGCAGATCGGCGCAGGTGAGGATATTCTCGCGCGCGAAGACCGGGCGCAGGATCGCCATCGGATGCTGCTTCAACGAGAGCCGCGTGGTCTGGTAATCGGCCGCGATCTGCTCGCCCAAGGTCATCGCGGGCAGCGCGATCTCGGGTTCCTCACCCAGTTCACGCGCTTGGGCATAGTCGAACAGCGGCAGTGCATCGGGCGGTGTCCGCCTTGCCTCCCACAATGCCGCGCGGCGGTCCATGGCGATCGAGCCGAAGGCATCGGCATCCGCGAGCAGACGCAGCCCGCGCTGCGGCAGGTTACCGCGCCGCGCCAATTCCTCGACGCTGGCGAAAGGTGCGGCCTCGGCGATGGCATGGGCCCATTCCTTACGGAAGCCGCCGACCTGCCGCATGCCCAGCCGCAGCGCGAGCGCACCGTCGTCGTCGCGCGGTTCGAGCGTGCAGTCCCAATGTGAATGGTTCACGTCGACGGGGCGGACCTCGACGCCGTTCTCCCGCGCATCGCGGACGAGCTGTGCCGGGGCATAGAAACCCATCGGCTGCGAATTGAGCAGCGAGCAGGTGAACACCGCCGGATGGTGGCACTTGATCGAGGCCGAGACGTAGACGAGCCGGGCGAAGGACAGCGCGTGGCTTTCGGGAAAGCCGTAGGAGCCGAAACCCTTGATCTGGTCGTAGCAGCGCTGGGCGAAGTCGCGCGGATAGCCGCGTTTGGCCATGCCTTCGATCATCTTGCCTTCGAACTCGTGGATCGTGCCGACATTGCGGAAGGTCGCCATGGCGCGGCGCAGCTTGTTCGCTTCGGCGGGAGTGAAGCCCGCGGCGGTGATCGCCAGCTTCATCGCCTGTTCCTGGAAGATCGGCACGCCGAAGGTGTAGCCGAGCAAACCTTTCAGTTCGTCGGGATCGTGTGGTGGTGCGGGTGAGGGATATTCGACCGCCTCCTCACCGCAGCGCCGTCGCAGATAAGGATGGACCATATCACCCTCGATCGGGCCGGGCCGGACGATGGCTACCTGCACGGTCAGGTCGTAGAGATTCCTCGGTTTGAGCCGCGGCAGCATGTTCATCTGCGCGCGGCTCTCGACCTGGAAGACGCCCAGGCTCTCGCCCTTGCACAGCATGTCGTAGACTGCCTCGTCGGTGGAATCGATGTCGACCTCCAGCGAGTGTTCGCCGAGATCGTGATCCTTCATCAGCTTGAAGCTCTTGGCGATGCAGGTCAGCATCCCCAGCGCCAGCACGTCGACTTTCATCAGGCCGAGCGTGTCGATGTCGTCCTTGTCCCATTCGATGAAAGTGCGGTCGTCCATCGCGGCGTGATGGATCGGTACGGTTTCGTCGAGCCGGTCTTCGGTCAGGACATAGCCGCCGACATGCTGCGAAAGATGTCGCGGGAATTTGAGGATCTGCTGGACGAAATGGTTGAGCCGGCCGATCTCGGGATTGTCGGGATCGAAGCCGGCGTCTGTCAGCCGTTTCTTCTCGTATTCCGAGGCATAGCTGCCCCAGACCGTGCTCGACAGGCGCGCGGTGACGTCCTCGGATATTCCCAGTGCTTTGCCGATCTCGCGCACCGCACTGCGTGCGCGATAGTGGATCACGGTGGCGGCAATGCCGGCGCGGTGGCGGCCGTAGCGTTCGAAGACGTACTGCATGACCTCCTCGCGTCGCTCGTGCTCGAAATCGACGTCGATGTCGGGCGGCTCGCGGCGTTCGTCCGAAACGAAGCGTGAGAACAGCAGGTCGTATTTTTCAGGATCGACCGAAGTGACGCCGAGCAGGAAGCAGACGATCGAATTGGCTGCGCTGCCCCGGCCCTGGCAGAGGATCGGCGGCTTCTGGCTCCGTGCGAAGCGGACCAGATCGTAGACCGTGAGGAAGTAGTAGGCATATTTCTGCTTGCGGATCAGCCAGAATTCGTCGGCCATCAGCTTGCGCACCTTGGGTGGTAGCGGGTT